>DATKOK010000147.1:0-66237 GCA_035524675.1 Candidatus Methylomirabilota bacterium
TTCTTAGCTTATCGTCTTCCTCTAACTTCTTGACGTCTAACCCAAGATTTGCAAATGCTTCTCTTATCGCACCAGGAACGTGCTCGTACGTGTGATATTCAACGCTTATTCCGTCTTTGACGCTACGCGCTGCAATAGTCAGAGAAGTATCGTACCATAGGGAGTCCGGTTCGTACACAACCAACAAGAGTTGTCCATACTCGAAACCGCCCCTCACTAGTCCGTTCAGAAGCGGCAAAGCCAATCGCTTGGACAATCGAAGTCACTCATGCGGTTAGATGGGAAATAAGCTCTCGACTCCCACTATGATTTCCTTGGCCTGCCTGCTAGCCAGGCACCCAGCAACAACTCCAAGAACAGGGCCCCTATGAGCTTCCTTTTCCCGCAAATGAACTCCGTTCTATCTTCTCTGATTTCCAACACATCTGCTTGAAGTTCTCCGGGATTCAACTGAACCATCGGTTCATTCTTTCCATCAAGAATCGATTCTTTTCTTCGAATCCTTCGGTTGAGGGGGGTGCGATTTCCCAGGTGGGTGCAGGTTGACCATAGAAGTTAGCGCGAACAGGGGCCGCCATGCCAATTCCGGTCTCCATGAAACACACGCCTTCTCCGGTGAACCTTTCGGTCTCAGGTAAGCCCTTGATTCGGCTGATTATGTTCTTGGCTACGACTGTGCCTTGTTCTTCCGCGAGTATTCCTGCTCGAGGCAACAGGGCTCCTTTCGGCGTCTTCGGCCCAGCGCAATCGCCTATCGCAAAAACATCAGACGCGGTTGTGCTCAAGGTTGAAGGGTCAACCTTTACCCATCCTGACTGGTCGACGAGACCACAGTCTCTGAGGATTTGCGGGACCACGTGGATAGGAATTGCTAACACCAGATCGTGAGGATATTCTCCGGTCTCGGTGAAGGTGCTGTTCTTGCGAATCTCACGGACTTTTTCTCCAGGATGGTAATCTATTTCCCGGTTCGTGAGCAAGTCAGTCAGATTCTTTCCAGCCTCTGGACCGAGTATCGTCAGGGGGTGTGGCTCTGGTGTAATCATCTGGAGCTTGACATTCTTTCTGACCCCTCTGTTTCGGAGGACACCATCAATGATGAAAGTGGCCTCGTACGGCGCAGGGGGACACTTGAAAGGCAAGCCGCAAACTAGAATGGTTATGGTTCCGCTCTTAAATGAGCGCAGTAGATCCCTGATCTCAGAGCAGCCACTTTCAATGTACAGGTTCTTCGCATACCTATTGAGCCCCGGTGTTGAATCAGTTGAATATTCTGCGCCTAACGCGACGATTAGGTAGTCATAGGATGTTTCTAGGGATCTAAGCCGCACTTTCTTCTTACTAGTATCGATCCCGACTACTTCAGTCTCGATGAACTCTATCCCGCGGTTGTTTAGAGCTGTTCGATTTCCAGCGTTTTCACCAACACGCCTCGCGCCACTCAGTACCCAAAGTTTGGTTAACCCCATGAAGAATAACCGTTGTTTATCAATCAAAGTTACCTTATGCTCAGCTCCCAGACCTCGCCGAAGAGTGTCCGCAGCAGCGAGACCACCAAAACCCCCACCCAAGATGAGTATGCGCTTCCCCATGGCCTGTCAGTAGTTAGTTGAGTTGACAAGGATTTAGATACATTGCTGAGTGCAGAGCAAGACACCTGCCCCAACATCCGCCTTAGAACAGTCAGTTTCAGTCTGCAGATTACGACCTTAGCGTAAATGCCTGTTTAATGCGAAGTTGTGACTTTGGATGTACGGATGAAAGGTATCGTCTTATCACCGTGAATTGGGCGGTCGTCGCTCGTTTGAGTTTTTCTGGGGAGTCATTCCTTCGAGCACGCGTGCTGCGTCTAAAATGTCACAAGTATCTATGACCATACGGCTGGGTCCCCTCAGCACCCGCGTAATGGAACGTTCCGGAACGCCGTGGAACGTTCCAGCGCTCAGAAACGTTCCAAAACGGAACAATCGTTCCATGGAACGGAACGGCACAATCTGAACCCTCGACGCTGACACTAAACCCGATACCGGTCATAACCTACGCAGGACCACACCAGCCCCTTCCTCCGTCATGATTCAGTACGGAAGCGTAAACGTCAAGAAATGCGTAAATTTACGTAAATTTACGTCAAAATAAAACGATTGAATTACAGCATCGCGATTCCAGATGTTAAGGACTACACAAAACGTTTTGCGGACATCGATCTTTTTGATTAACCTCCGTTCATGAAATTTCGATGAGGTCAACGTTGCGACGTATGATAACGGTTAGTAATGATGAACCCGGCTCTCCTAATAGTTAACCTGTGTTCGCGAATTGAGCGTCCTTCAATTCAATCAGTCCCGAATTCACCTTGATGTACTGTTCGTAATGATTGGGTTTAGGCGGCCATCCTTCTGTCATGTATTGAATGAATTCTTCTCGTGTTTTTGCTTTCAGTGCTGGGTTTGTTCGACGCTCGAGCCCGATTGTGGATGAGTTATCGCCTGACACAAAGTGGGCTTTCCCAACATGACCAGGCATTAGTTCCACCCGATCGTCAAGCCTAAGCAGCTTGTTGAAGATCGAGTCATACAGCTGGCTCGGATCACCTCTACCAAGATCAGTACGACCCACATCTCTGACTAGGAGCGTGTCACCAGTCAAGACCACTCTATCCTCGACGAGAAGGCAGACATGCTCAGGTGCATGGCCAGGAGTATGAAGAACCTGAATCTTCAAACCCGCTATCTCATATTCCCTCTCTACTAGAGGAAGAAACGGGAACTTGACAGGACTTGTTCCGTACATGTAGATTGGGCAAGCCTTGAGTTTCTGTAATTCGCGACTGCCAGAAACATGATCCGCGTGCACATGTGTGTCGAGAACACCCACGAGTTTGCCACCTTCCTGCCCAACCTTCTTCAGGAAACGTTCAACATCATTCAATGGATCTACAAGCATGAACTCCTGCCCGGAACCGACCAGGTATGAACAGCATCCAGAATCTCCGGCAACCATTTGCAACAGCAAGTAGTGCACCAACTGACGCATCTGGGATGGCGCGATATTTGAGATTGCACCGCGTTATCCTAAGGATCTGTTCGAGTGTTCCTTGAGATCTCGTTGCCGTCGGGATCCTTCAGAATCTCCATTTAGCCCCAGCTCGTGCTTGTGAATTCCAGTGAGAACTCTGCTCCATTCTTCCTTAGCACAGCGTATGCTTCTTCCATATTTGCGGAGTCGCTGGGATGATTCTCCCGGTTTTCTCGTCTAGGTTCACTACGCGAACTTCTGTATATCGCATCTAACGTGGCACGAGGGTTTGCTTCAACGCTTACTTGTGTCGACTATGCAGAAGAGATTGCCATCGGGATCCTCGAGGACGATGAAGTCGTCGTCCGGATCGTACGTCTGAGGATGGCGTTCAGCTCCAAGATCGAGCAACCTCTTCACTTCGCCCTCTGGCTCGTTAGTGTAGAGGTCAAAATGGAGCCAGTTCCTGCCAACTAGCCTCTCCGAGACTGAAACCTGATTCAAAGATACGTTCGTGTTCCTTCCGACCGGGTCTCGAAGAATGGCCCATCCCTCGTTGGCTGGCGCGGTTGAGACGTAGTGGAGCGCTTCCTGCCAAAACGCCAACATCTCGTCGAAGTTGATGCAATCAATGACAACGGAGCCAATCTTCAATCCCGACTTCGCGTCCATCTCAGGTCACAAGATGCTAGATAGAAAATCTCTTTGAATAAAACATCTATCCGTCTGAGACGGCTTCGTGAGTGGCGAGGTGGCGCAAGCAAGAATGTGATTTATCATAAATTGGTGCGGCCGCCGGGATTCGGACCCGGGTAACCTCGTTGTGAGGCAACATTGAGGCTTGGGAAGCCCCCGTCATAGACCAGGTTGTCCTTCACGCGGGAAACTGGACCACGGCCTAGTGGAGGATATCTCTCGCACTCTGATGCCAGCCTTATCGACCGCAATGAGGATTGCATGAACTCTGAATAAAAGTGTCACGACTTTTGAAATCATTCGTCTACGAATGCTGGGTAGGTTGTGCGCGTTGGCCAGTTGTCCCGATGAAAAATGGGGGGGGTGGGTGTTACTCGACGAAGTCTTGCGCTGTTGGTGGTTCGGGCGGTAAGCCTTTGCGTTTGCGTATGTCAGTGATGACTTGGCCTACGAGTGACTGTGGCACAGGTGCCCAACGTGCAAATTCTAATCCCCAAAAGGCTCTACCTTGAGATTGGCTTCGCATCACTTCTGACAGGTCGAAGGTTTCTGCAGTAGGTAATTCTCCTACAACGTAGACTAAATGTCCACGTTGGTCTACTGACACGATCTTGCCTCGTTTTTGGGAGATTACGCTTGTAGCTGCTCCGAGAAGATCTGGTGGCACTTTAACCGTGATTCTCTGAATAGGTTCGAGAAGAACAGGGTTTGCGCTCAGGAACGCTATGAAGAAGGCTCTGCGGCTCATCGGCATGATTTGGGCTGGTCCACGGTGGACGGGGTCTTCATGTAAGGATACGTCGGTCAGTTTGACTTTGAGGCCGCGTATCTGTTCGTATGCCAATGGGCCTTCTTTGAGTCCCCATCTGTATCCGCCTATGATCATTTCCTTAACTTCCTGCAGGTACTGGGCGCCTTTGGTAGTTTCCACGAGCATGTTGCTGCCTTCGTCAACGCTCCAGACGCCTCTTGCTTCGTCTGGTGGCCAACCTTCGTCTCTTAGAATTTTAGCCATCTCGTGGCGGTCTTGGTATTCGCCAATCTTCCCTTCTTTGACCATGTCGACGATTTTGTCTGGGAGCGGTTCAACTGACAGGTAGACTTTATTGTGTTTGTTAGGTGATTTTCCTTCAACTGGTCCGGCGCTTCCCCTAACGCTCTCACGGTAGATGACGATCGGGTTTGAGGTTGCAATCTCAAGTCCGGTTTTCGTAATTAGCGTAGTGGCGATTTCTAAGTGCAGTGTTCCCATGCCTGCGATCAAGTATTCGCCGGTTTCTTCGTTGATCTTAGTTACGAGGTTCGGATCTTCAAGGCTTAGTCGCCGAAGAAGCTCAACTAACTTGGGCAGATCTCTACTATACTTAGGCTCAACTGCCATCGTTACGACTGGCTCAGTCACGTAGTGGACGGATTCGAAGGGAGCGATGTCTTTCACAGTTGATAGTGTTTCTCCCGATTTGGCAGCATCTAATCCTAGAAGTGCTGGAATATTTCCTGCGTTGGTGCTTCCAATTATCTCTCTGTATGGTCCCATGAAGATGCAGACTTGTTGCACGCGTTGGTCTACTCGGGCTCCTAGAAGATGGAATGTTGAACCTTCCTTGATGGTTCCAGAGAATAATCGGCCGACTGCCACGACGCCGGCTTGCGGGTCGACGACGATGGTCGTGATTGCCATGACCACTGGGCCGTTATCGTCGCAGTTCATCATGGCTTGGCCAACTTCACTGTTAATGTCCCCTTTCCAAATCTTTGGAATACGGTACTTCTGCGCGACGTGTGGAGGCGGCATCGCCTCAACTGACATGTTCAATATTGCTTCATGCAATGGTGCACGTTCACGAAGTTGCGCGATAGTATCGTTTGTATACGCATCGACAACATCCTGGAATTTCACGCCTTTCTCCTTGGCTACTTCAGCGTTGAATCCCCAACGGTCTTTGGCAGAACCCATGGCAACCGTGTTGCCAGCGAAGCTCACTTTCCATTTTTCGCGGTACTCAGGTTCCGCGTAAAGTTCTATTAACCTGTTGAATTCTGTGATAATTCGACCGATTCTCTCCTGGATTTGTTCAGAATTCAATCTGAGTTCTTTGATGAGTCTATCAATCTTGTTGATGTAGAGAACAGGTCTTACTCTCTCCTCAAGCGCCTGTCTGGTTACAGTTTCAGTCTGAACCATTATTTCCTCGACTGAATCGACTACAACGACTGCGCCGTCAATGGCGCGCAAAGATCGCGTCACCCTCCCAGAGAAGTCAACGTGACCCGGAGTATCGATCAGGTTGATAACGTACGGAGTTCCATTTCTCTCATGCAGCAAACTAACGTTTGCCGCTTTGATTGTCATCTGACGCTTCTGTTCTTCCTCCATGTAATCCAGCGCTAGCGCTGTTCCAGCCATTCCAGGCGACAGGAGACCGGCTGCGGCAAGGAGAGAGTCGCTCATCGTCGTCTTTCCGTGATCGACGTGGGCGATGATTCCCATATTTTCCGGACGTAGGTTTACCTACGGCTTACGGATTTGCTCCTTGTTCGCAATGATCTTCTGGATTTCAGCTGTGCTCTTGTAACGTGGCATTTTCACTCAACTTTCCGCGAAATTGTGATGGCATCATAACTAGATCTCATTAAAGTATTGCTGTTGAAGATCTTTGGGCAACAGGAATGCGAAGAAAGGAGAAAAAGGCAGGTATCTATCTAGCTTGCCTGCAGCTTCTGATCAGGTGTCGTATGGAGTTGGGATTCAACCTTGCCCCCTTAGCGGTTAAACAACGTCTTACGCTGAACGATCTTTGGGGGAGAGTTCTTGCCGTTGACGCGAACAACATGCTTTACCAGTTCTTGGCTCTGATTAGAATGCGTGACGGTAAGCCATTTACCGACGCTTCAGGGCATGTAACGTCACATTTGATAGGCCTCATCTTCAGGACAACTCGATTACTCGCTGAACACAATATTCGACCGGTCTTCGTGTTCGATGGAAAACCACCAGCGCAGAAAATGTCGACTCTCAAAGAGCGGAATTTGACTCGAGCCAAGGCCCGAAGAGAATATGAACTCGCCGTCGGACGCGGTGACTATGCTGCTGCATGGTCAAAGGCCGTGCGCATGGACTCCTTGACTCAGGAGATGACTGGAGATGCTAAGAGGGTACTATCGCTACTTGGCATACCCGTTGTGCAGGCGCCTCAAGAGGGTGAGGCGCAAGCGGCACACATGGCTCGACGTGAGGATGTTTGGGCCGCCAACAGTCGCGATTATGATGCAGTACTATTCGGTGCGCCTCGATTAATCCGCTACCTGACGATAACGGGTCAAGAGTATTTGCCGAGTAGCGGAAATTCGAGGCCACTTATACCCGAACTAATAGACCTTCGGAAGATGCTAGCTGTATTGCAGATTACGCAGGAGCAACTTGTTGACTTGGCTGTACTGGTTGGAACCGATTTCAATGCGGGTGTTCGAGGAGTCGGACCTAAGACTGCGTTGAAGTTGATTCAGAAACACAAAGCACTGGAGAACTTGCCGACAGGAATCAAGGGAAAATTACCGCAAAATGTTCAGGAAATTCGCACATTGTTTTTTCATCCACAGGTAACGAACGATTATGATCTGCGCTATTCAGCGGTTGATGAAAAGGGGCTCGTTCAATTCCTTTGCGTTGAGCGAGGATTTGCAGTTGATACGGTCAACATTGTCATTGAGAGAATGCGCATCTTCAATGCTAGAGAGGCTTCGAACTTGAGCTCTTGGCTTAGTCCTAGATGAGATTATGTCCCAGACTCATTTCTCCGAGTTCGCGAATGCATGTCGACGGATTGAAGCAACTAGTAAGAGGAAGGAGAAAGTTGAAGTCCTGGCAAACTTCTTGCGCTCCCTGCATCCTCATGAAGTGATTCCGGCTGTAACCTTCTTCACAGGACATGCTTTTCCAGGAGCGGACGAACGAGTGCTCGATATTGGTGGCCAGACTATCTGGAAGATGGATCGAAAGAGCAACCAATCAACGTTAGTTAGCCGACCAGCGACTCTATTAGATGTTTACGAAACCTTCGATAGGGTCGCCAACGCCACTGGTTCAGGCTCCCGCCAGAGGAAGGAGACTCTTGTGGAAACACTCTTGGGACGTCTTGGAGCTTCCGACACCGAATACTTGCTGAGAATAATTTTTGGCGAGATGCGCATTGGTGCGGTAGAGGGTGTAATGCTCGATGCTATCGCGGCTGCTAGCGGCATTCAGCTAGATGATGTTAGGCGAGCGTACATGTTGCTGGGTGATCTCGGGCGTGTCGCAAAGTTATCGATGACTGAGGGCCATGCGGGGGTCCATGCGGTCCGTGTAGAAATATTCGTGCCGATAAGGCCAATGCTGGCTGAGATGGCGCAGGACGTTGAGGAAGTTTTCAGGGAGCACGGAGGAATCACAGCTCTCGAATACAAGTATGATGGGGCAAGAGTTCAACTCCATAGAAAAGGGGGAACCGTCAGAATTTTCAGTCGCAGACTCACAGACGTGACTGATAGCCTGCCGGACGTTGTTAGGGTAGCTAAGGAAGAGATTGATGCTCGGGCGAGAGAGTTCCTCGTGGAAGGCGAAGTCGTGGCCGTGGGAGAAGGCGGAAAGCCATATCCGTTCCAGGACTTGATGAGGCGTTTCAAGCGCGTGCATGAGGTTAAAACGATGACGACGCAGATACCGCTTAGACTTCATTTGTTCGACATCGTGCATCTGGACGGTAGGATGCTCATAGATGCGCCTAATGAAGAACGGTGGGAGATTCTCCAGAATCTCGTCCGGCCAGACTTACTAGCCACTCGAACCGTGAGTTCGAAAATAGGTGATGCTAAGGAGTTGTTGCAACAAGCGATTCTCGCGGGACATGAGGGAATAATGGCCAAGGATTTGAAGAGCAGTTACACGCCTGGCGTGCGCGGGAAGAAATGGTTCAAGATTAAACCCGTCGAGACGCTTGATGTCGTGATCGTAGCTGCAGACTGGGGATCTGGAAGGAGGGAGGGATGGTTGAGCAATTACCATCTTTCAGTGCGAGACGCGCAAACAGGGGACTATTTGCTGGTGGGGAAGACGTTCAAGGGCCTGACTGATGAAGAGTTTTCGATGATCACTGAAAAGCTATTGTCATTAAGAATTCGGTCCACCGAGTACACTGTCTATGTTAAGCCTTCGATTGTTGTTGAAGTGGCGTTCAACGAGATTCAACGAAGTCCACACTATCGGTCAAGGCTCGCTCTTCGTTTCGCTCGTATTACTCGTTTTCGAGAGGACAAACGCCCGGAGGATGCTGATACACTGAGTAAACTGAACGCTCTTTACGAAAATCAGTTTAGGTTCAAGGCAAAGGCAGACTTCGAGGCTAACAGATGAAGGTGGCTTCGTTATTCAGCGGAGGTAAGGACAGTGCTTTTGCCACTTGGTGGGCTCAAATGCAAGGTTGGGACGTAGCAGAATTAGTCACAGTTCTTCCTGAATCGACCGAGTCATGGATGTTTCATTATCCTGCAACAGAATGGACCCGGCTGCAGGCCGATGCTATGGAGATTCCGCTGACCGTGATCAGAACCAAGGGGACTAAGGAGAAGGAGTTGGATGATCTTGCTGAGGGTCTTCGAGCAATAACAAAGAAGGCTGGATTAGAAGGCATTGTTTCTGGAGCTGTGGCAAGCGAATATCAGCGAACTCGATTGGATAATGTGTCCGAGGAGCTCGGTTTGAGAAGTTTTGCTCCATTATGGCATAAGAATCAGCAGCAGCTTGTGGAGGAACAGATCGAGTCGGGATTTGAGATCATGATGACTGCGTGTAATGCTCTGGGACTGAGTAAGGAATGGTTAGGGCGAAGGCTTGATATAACTAATTTTCCGGAACTCCTCCGGCTTAGTAAGAAGTACGGTTTCAGTATAGCATTCGAAGGTGGCGAGGCTGAAACATTCGTCCTGAATGGCCCGATGTTCAATGGCAAGATTAGAGTGGACCAGTCGATTCCGCATTGGAAGAACGAGTCAGGTTACTTGGAACTAGGACGATTGAGTCTAATACGCGAGGCAGTCACCTTACCAGCCTAGCTGCTATTTCTTGAGTTTTCGCGCATATCGCCGTCAAGTCTATTGAAGCTAGAGTTCTCTTTTCCATTAACACGCGTCCATCGACGATAGTTGTATCCACGTTCCCTGACGAAGCTGAGTATACGAGATCTGAGATCACTGTTTCCTTGCTATGTAGTGGCCTCATGTTTGGAGCGTTGGCGTCGAGTAGAACAATATCTGCCCTCTTGCCCGTTTCGATACTCCCTATCTCACGGTCTACGCCTAGGGCCCTTGCGCCTCCAATAGTCGCCAGGTCGAGCGTCTGTTGAGCTTGCAGTACGGTTGGGTCCCATCGATGGGCCTTGTGAACTAACGCGCATATTTTCATCGTCTCGAACATGTCGAGGCTATTATTGCTAGCTGCCCCGTCTGTGCCTAATGCCACTGGAATTCCCGAGTCGAACATCTCCGGCAACGGAGCTACGCCACCGCTGGCGAGTTTCATATTTGAAACAGGACAATGAGCGACCTTCACCTCGGATTTTGCCAACAACTTCACCTCAGATTTTGTCAGCCATACACAATGGGCGGCAAGCATGTTCTTAGAGAGCGCTCCAATCTTGTCCAGGTACTCCACGACGCGCATCCCATGCTGCTTCTGGGAATCAGCCTGTTCACGACGAGTTTCGGCCACGTGAATGTGAATCGGTGTGTTATTCCTTTCAGCAAATTCCTTTGTCCATTGAAGCAGTTCGGCTGAGCAGGTGTAAGGCGCATGAGGACCAATGACGAATCTTATTCTTGGGTTGCCAAGTTGAGTCACATAATCGTAGAATTTCTGAACGTTAGCCCGTTCCAACTTTGATTTTTCCGCATCGAAGAGATCTATTAGTCCATAGGCTAAGAAGCCGCGTAGTCCAGACTCAGCCACGCCCCTCGCAACGGCCTCCATGTGGAAGTACATGTCGACGAAGCTCGTAGTTCCTGACTTGATCATCTCTGCAGCGCCCAGAAGTGCGCCAAAGTAGCAGTCGTCATCGGTAAGTTTCGCTTCAAGCGGCCAGATCTTGTTCGCAAGCCAATCTTGGAGTCGCATGTCATCTGCGTAACCGCGAAACAGGGTCATGGAGAGATGTGTGTGCGCATTTATCAGTCCAGGGAGAGCAATCTTCCCAGAGCCGTCGATCACTTTGTGAACGTTCCGAGCGTTTACGTTCCCCACTTGGCTGATGGCACCATCTTCAAGAAGGATCGAACCGTTATGCAGGACCTCCCTACTCGCGTTCTGGGTTACGATCCATTCACAATTCTTGATCAGTACCGAAGGCAAGAGTCTATCGTATCATGCATCTCCGAGTGAGGTTAAAAGTCGATTCCTCTCCGATTATCATAATTGTTTAATCCGCATACTCTCTTTGGATGCGAAGAATCTGGGATTGAGAATGAGTCGAGTCAAAGATCCATCTCTGGCGCCGCAAGGACAATTGAAGATTGATTGGGCGAGGAGTCACATGCCCGTCCTCGCAAAGATTCGCTCAAGATTCGAGAAGGAACAGCCATTCAAGGATTTGACAATTGGCATGTGTATGCATCTGGAGATGAAGACAGCTGTATTAGGCCAAGCTCTTCAAGCTGGGGGAGCGATAATTGCAATAACGGGCAGCAATCCGCTATCCACGCAGGATGATGTTGCAGCCGCATTAGCCTCGTCTGGACCAAAAGTGTACGCGTGGAAGGGTGTCACTGAAGCTGAGCATCAGAGGAACCTAACCAGTGTTCTTGCGCACAGGCCTGATATTCTGATCGATGACGGCGGCGAGCTGTCAGTGACCGTGCACACTACTATGACTGACCTGAAGAGCAAGATCCTTGGCGCATGCGAAGAGACGACGACCGGCGTTCATCGTTATCGGGCTATGGAAAACGATAGAGTACTCGCATACCCGGTCCTGGCGGTCAATGACGCATTTACGAAGTACCTGTTTGACAGTCAGCATGGAACTGGACAATCTGCACTCGAAGGTATCATGAGAGCCACGAACATGCTTATTGCGGGAAAGACTGTTGTAGTCTGTGGTTTTGGCTGGGTTGGACGTGGAATCGCGCTCAGATCAAAGGGACTCGGCGCGAACGTCGTAGTTACTGAAGTGGATCCAGTCAGAGCTCTCGAGGCAGCAATGGAGGGATATCGCGTAATGAGCATGAACTCCGCATCTGAGGTTGGTGACATATTCGTAACTGCCACTGGGTGCAAAGGTATCATACGTCGAGAGCATTTCGAGAACATGAAGGACGGGGCCATCTTGGCAAATTCGGGACATTATGATGTTGAGATTGATGTAAAGTCTCTTCGGGGAATGGCAAATTCTGTAAAGCTTGTACGTCAGAACGTGGAAGAGTTCACGTTAAGCGGCGGAAAGCACCTCCATCTCTTAGCAGAGGGGAGACTCGTCAATTTGGCGGCCGCAGACGGACACCCGGCAGAGGTTATGGATATGAGTTTCGCTAATCAAGCCCTCGCTGCTGAATACTTGGTAAGAAAGAAAGGACGCCTTGAACGGAAGGTCTACAGGATGCCGCTGGAAATTGATCGTGAGGTTGCATCACTCTGGCTTGAATCGCATCGGATTGCGATCGATTCGCTAGATGATGATCAGCAGCGTTATCTTGCCTCATGGCGCTAATCGTCGACGAAAGGGTTGCTACAATGATCCTTATAGTCCCAGGTTTTTCGTTGGCCAGTTGATTTCAGGCATTTGGATTGGGACAGTCACCGTAGGTAGGGGAACCCGGAAGTACACGTAAACGGCCAGGGCTAGACCTAGCATTGTACCTATAATAGTGACGTAATCGGCGATATGCATCTTCAACGTAACTATCGAGGTCCGATGCTCTGTGGCACCAAAGGCCCGTGATTCTAGGGCTTCCGCAAGTTCCACGCTCCTTCGTATAGCGGAGATGATTAGCGGGATTAGGATTGGAATGTAATTTCGTACTCTTTTCATAAAGTTGCCTTTGTCGAGTTCAAGCCCTCTCGAGCGCTGAGCATCAACAACAGTCTGAGCTTCATCGGCCATTGTCGGGACTAGTCTCACGGCAGTGGTGAACGTGAATGAAATAGAGTAAGGGACATGAATTTGGTCCAACGCGAGACCTAGGTCGTCAGCTGAAGTTGTCATGAAGAAGAACGAAAACGCGGACATGACTGCGAAGAGACGCAGGGCGAAGGCGACCGCGAGTATGAAGGGCACGCGGAATATGAAGTTCATAACGAAGATGAGGATGCCAACTGGCACACCTGCTTTCATGGATCTAAGCCACCGTCGACCGGTTTTGGAGATCAATATGAGGGGGATTTGGAATAGGAAAATGGTAGCTATGGCGAAGATGTTCGTGAACATGAGAGCGCTTGTGAAGAGCCCTATGGTTAGGACGAATTTTGATCGTGGGTCCAACTTGTGAATAGGGCTATCTATCTTGGTGAATTTGAATCCTTCAACGAATCGGAGAGACATTGTTATCACCCTAATTTTTCGGCGTCTGGATTTGCATTTTTAGTCTAGGAATGAGAAAATCTCGGGCCTCGTAAGCATCTATAATGTCTGGTGGCTTTCCCGATATTGGTAGCTGGTGGATTAATTCAGCTATTTGCGGTCTTACAAGAGACGCCCTTGCAAGTGTTTCATCACTTGTTAGAATCTTGGATGCCGAGTCGTCGGCAATTATCGTGCCCTTTGAAAGGAGAACTATGCGAGGTTTGCATTCGGCTACGAACTCAACGTCGTGGGTGACGATTACGACGGTCTTACCCTGCGAAATCAACTGCACAATGAAGTTTCTCAGACGATCCTTCTGAAGGTAGTCCTGCCCAATTGTCGGCTCGTCCATAATGATGTGCTTCGGATCCCATACCAGAATCGCCGCTAGCGCTACGCGCTTCCGCTCGCCGCCGCTCAAGATGAAAGGGGAGGAATCACGGTACTTCTCAAGGTCAAGAGCGTTGGATATGTTTGTGACTCTTCGTTTGATGACTTCCTCGTCGAAGCCGAAATTTCGCAATGAGAAGCTGAGTTCTTCGGAAACTGTCTCTGCGAACAATTGGTGGTCGGGGTTCTGGAAGATTAACCCGACATCGCGGGATAATTGGGCCACTGACTTTTCTGTTGTGTTTACGCCGTCTATGCAAACGGCTCCTTCACGTGGCTTCAGTAGTCCGTTGAACATCTTGACGAGAGTTGTCTTGCCAGCACCATTTTCACCCATGATTGCAACGAATTCACCGTTTTGAATTTGGAGATTCACGTTGGTTAGAACGTCTGATGATGTGCCGGTATATCGATAGCTCACGTTATTGACAGAGATCATTGTTGGAAGACCTTTCTCAACTCCGCTGACGCCTGTTCGACTGTTATGGGATTTGTCACTAGTGGGAATCCTTCGCGTCTTAACATGTGGAATAGCGTCGTGACTTTTGGTAAGCCGATCCCGATTAGACGTGCCTTGTCGCCATATACTTCGGAGGGGGATCCGTCGAGGACAACTTTTCCTCCATCCATTACTATGACGCGGTTAGCATAACGGGATACTATGTCCAGTCGGTGCTCGACTAATATTGTGGTTAGTCTGTATTCTCGGTTCAGTTGCGCTATTACTCCTACGATGTCTTCGGCGGATTTGGGGTCGAGGAAGGATGTTGGTTCGTCGAGGACAATTATGTTAGGTTTCATTGCCAGCACGCCAGCAATGGCTGCACGTTGTTGTTGGCCGCCTGAGAGTTCATATGGTGCTTTATTTCGCAAATTTTCGATTCCCGTGGATTTCATTGCCCATCTCACTCTGGCCACTGCCTCCTCTTTCGGGACTCCTAGATTTTCTAGACCGAATGCTACGTCACGCTCGACTGAGAGTGAGAAAAGTTGATTCTCAGGATTCTGGAAAACGAATCCGATGTGTTTTGAAAGTTCAGCGGTTGACTTGTCGGATACGTTTACCTCATCTACAATGAGGTCTCCCTGAAATTCACCAGAATAGAAATTTGGAATGAGTCCGTTCAAGCATCTGCAAAAAGTCGTTTTGCCGCATCCGCTTGGTCCGGTGAGTATTACAAATTCGCCCTTCTCAATTGAAAGTGAGACATTCTGCATCGACGGCGCGTTGGCTCCTGCGTACGTGAAAGTCAGGTTACGAGCCGATATTGCTGGCATCGATAATTGGCCCCGCTAATAGGTTACCTGACGACCTGTGGTTGGGGTGAATCGACGGCGCTAATCTTGTTCTGGTTTTCGGATTTTGCTTTATGATCCAGAATTTCGCGTATAATTCGAATTGAGCGTTTCAATGCATCGCTTGGTTCTCCTTTTACGTTCGCTCCTGCTGCTGTGGCATGGCCTCCGCCCATACCACCCATCTGTCGGCCTATTTCGCTTGCTACGTCAGTCCCAAGATGCAAGCCCGATTCTTGAACGAATTCTCGAGTGCACCGAAAACTTACGGTTAGGTCCTCGTTTCGCTTTCCAGCCACGATCGCTACGTGTGCTCCCAAAGCGATGAGTCCTCGTGCAGCGGAAGCATGGTAAGAACCGACAAACGATGTTGCGATTAACCAACGGTTAATTCTCTCAAATCTTAGCCTCTGGGCTGTCTTGACTCGGGCGATGCGTTCGGATTCATCCATAACTTGTCTAATTAAGCCAACCGCTACTTCCGGATCGGCCCCCATTCTGATTAGATTGTAGGCAGCTGCATACGTTTTCCGGGTGCCAATCGCTAGATGACCGGTTTCGACCAGTATGCCAATTAGAAGTGCCTGTGCGACTCGCCTGTTCGGTTTAATGTGCATCTTAGTAAGCATTGCAAGGATAATCTCGCAGGTTGATGTGGCATTTTCATCACATATGATCAGCGTCGTCGATCTTGAATTTTCACTATGCGGCGCATGATGATCTATCATCACGATGGGCTGTGTGGCGTTCTGAACAGCTTCGCGGAGTTCACCCAATTGCTGTAAGGTATTCGTGTCGACGGTTACGATAAGCCTGAAATCCTCAAGATTGGGGGACTCAACGATCGATAATGGGACGACGCTGGAAAGTATCTGTTTGGAGAGTTTGCTAACGCCTCCGGGTGAAGCGAAGGATGATCGTATCTTGTGGTTGATGCTTTTGGCAAGGATTGAGAAAGCGTAGGCAGAGCAAACAGCGTCAGGATCGGAGTTCTGGTGTCCTAAGATTAGTAAGGTATCGGCTTGATGAAGCAACTTGACTAGCTTCGAGAATCCTCGCAAAGCCTCAACTCTCTCACTTTCGCTTCGGCGGCCGAGAAGGCGGCTTCAGTTGCCTTATCGACCAAAGGTTGTAGATTCTCGTTACCAATTAAGAGTTCGACACCGACTTCAACCGCTATGACCAATGGCTTGTCTCCAATGGCTTCCACGGTAACATCCAAGTCGCTTACTCGTTTTACAGGGATCTTAGAGAATAGGACTTGTCTTGCTGCTTCTTCTGCAGCTACACAGATCTCTTCCGTTTCATCTTCGGTTGGTTTCCGTCTTAACTCAATGTCCATTGGGTCTCCCTTGCTTAGATGATGGTGATGAAGGAGGCCTACTGAGGAGGTTGCTTCGGTGCTTTCAATCTCTCCTGTAACTTCTCCTGAATCTCCTTTAACCGTTCTCTCGTCCTGTCTTCTTGCTTCCCCAAGACGGTAACACGTGTGGCCATCAATTCTTTTCTTTCCTTGAGTTCTGTAAGCAAGGTCTGCCTGTTTGACTTGACGAGTATGCTCCCGACGCTCTTGTATACTGGGGTATCGTCCGTTGATTTCTCGAGTTCAGCAAGCGCCTTATCCGTTTCGCTGAGCTCTAGCTCCACTTGCTGTTTTTGGGTCGCAACCGATTGCAGAGTTTGCTGAAGTTGCTGCAGTCGAAGGAGCTGCTCTTGAAGTTGTGGAGGTAATTCGACTTCTTCACCCAATCTAGACGCCTCGGGACTTGAGAATCTGCGTAGCCTTAAGAAGGCAGCTAATTAAGAGTTGTTGAGTTCTGAAGAGGGGCGTCGATCTGGAAACGCAACTTGCCAAGTTTAGCTGACCTAGCTTCCAGTCGTAGGGTGGTTCAAGTATCCGATTGGACCTCGTACCTTAATCTACTACCTAAGCAACATCATTGGAGAGGCTTCGGAATGCCTGAGTTCGTGAAGAAGGGCATCGAGTTTGATGATGAAGCGCGTGTCGGAGCTGGTTACCTAACCTACGCAAATGCAAAAGTGCCGCTTCCAAACAAGTTTGCGACTACAACAGAACTCAACGCGACTCGACTCGTCGGATTGAAGCAGGATTTTCCTACAGAGATCATCGTTGCGGGTAAACTGATCTACCCTGAAACCCTAAAGCGCATTTTGAAAGAGGAAGATGCTCTGAAGGAGTTTGCTCGTCGCCTTGCTCGCGAGACCTCTAGCCACGAAGATGCGTTGAGCATGCTATTCTTTATCCTGAAGGGAGAGGCAGCGGTAGCGGAGTCAAGTGACCTTAAGACCGTTCTTGATCTCCAGTACTTTGCAGATTTGGATATTATCACTGTGCAGCAGAGCCCTGGCCTGCCGATGGATGATTTCTTATCTCACATTAGGTTCGCTGAGAGGTGGCTTGATAATCGAGGTATAGACAAGCCTCTGATGCCTGTGTTAGCTCCATCGGATGACGATTTTGAGAAGACATTGAAGGCAGTTGTGAAACGGAAACCCAAGTTGCTAGGGTTTGACATGAGAGGCGGGTTCTACTATCAAGCGCTACGATCCTTGGAAGTTGTCAAGGATAAAGATCCGGAGATCTGGCTGCACGTATTTCAGGTCCCTCCAAAGGTCAGGTTCGCCAGAAGCCTGTTAAGATGTTCGGAGGGAATGGTATTGCCATTCTTCGGTGTAGATAGCTACAACAGGTGGGTTGTGCCCCCGCCCCCTGTGCCTTTAACGAAAGACAAGATCAACATGTTCGATTCCACGAATTGGGGAGTGTTCAAGCGCAAGGAATGGGACAAGGAATATGGTGCAAAGCTGAGTTGCACTTGTCCGATGTGTAACAAGCATCAGCTACCAACCTTCTTTTCTGGTGAAGTGCTAACAGTATTGGGAAGGAGCAAAGTTCATGACCATTATGCTCAACGGGAGCAGCTCTATGAGCTCGCAAAACGCGTAAAGTCAGGTAAGGTTAAGGGCTTCATCTCCAGAAAGCGGTATCCGAACGCATTCCTTAAGCAAGTATCAGATTCCGAACCGTCTAAAGCTTGACTTCCGCCATTCGCGTCATTAGCGTTTTCAAATCAATTTCAGATTGGGTTCGCCATCCGAGAGATATTACGCCAGCGTCATCTTCTTCGAGGTAGCCCGTCCTCAGGAAAATGTCCACTAGGGTTATCGATTTCCATCTACCGAATTTGTTGGCTAGGAGTTTCTCGAGATCTTCTCGAGGAGCTTTTCCCTGCTTTGAGAGAAGGAACGCGACCACAGCAGCTAGTGCAGCAAGGTTGTCGATCCGCCATCCGATCATCTTTGCCTCTTTTAGGCCGAGTGTTCCTTTGAGTGTTATGTAATACCTACTCTCGTCAGTCGGTACTTCGTTCTGCGTAGCGTATGCAGGAGTGTGCTCCTTGACCTTTTTTATTTCAAGGTCAAGTTCGGAGAGGAGTTGATTGAGCTGCTCAAGGACTTGTTCATAGTTCTTACCTATTTTCTCCTTGAACTCCCATTCCTTCGCCCCAGGCATCTTTCCTCTGCGAAAGAGCAGTAGATGCATTGCTCGCTTCAGCTTGTCAGAGTAGAATGTTTGAGTTTGGGGTTGTGTTTGTGTTGTCTCTTTGCTTTCCACTGCTCAACTACTCCTCGGGACGGGGATCGGGAAGGAAATGCTGTTCGCCGTTGCTTTCCCGGTTGGCTCGTCGACCGGGATAAGTGATAGTTTGCCGTCATCCGTCTTTAGTTTAGCGAAGCCATAGGTGATGAGGAAGCTGATGAGGTAAGCTCTGTGCACAGTCTCTTGATATGTAGGCCTGCGAACAAACGTCCAATAATCTGTAACCTTCGAGCTCTCACAGGCGATGCGAAGTTCTTCATGCAGGCGGTTGATTTGCGTGTTGAATTCTTCTCCGTGTACGCCCAGTCCTGTGAGCATTTCATTGTTAATTGGTGAAGGTGGCTTTCCTTCATTGGATTGTTTCTTCTTCCATCTCTCAGCAATTGGCAGGAGAGTGTCCCAGTAGTTGAGTGCATTGGTTACGGTTTCTTCTGTTAACTGTTCTAATTCTGCTAGGGGGTGCCAGCTCTGAAGGAGGACTTCGACAAGCCGCTTTTCACTCATTCGTTCCAGTTTTCGAACTATGAATTCGGGGTCAGCATAGAGGGCGCTAGATTGGAACTTCAGTTGTGTATTCTGGAGCCGTACAACTTCGGATAGGCGGTTAAGCGTGTGCGCGTCCATGCAATGGTCTTGAAATGTTTCCCATAGAGGAAAGAATTGTCGAAGAGTCTCTACGCCCAGTTTCACGTCAAGGAAGAACGGGTTGAATTTCCTTTCAGCTATGGCGTCACAAGTGTCGACGAGTTCCTTTAACTCGCGTCTCCCTGCGGCTAGGGTGGGTTTCTTTGGGCTTTCACTCACCTGGAGTCAACTCGCTTACTACTGAGGCGCCTTCGACGTTTTGGACCACTATTACGTGGCTGTTGTCTGAGACGTTGACCTGTCCAGGTGTAATTGCGACATATTGGCCTTCCTTCATTGCCTTCGAGCTTGAGATGATCAGTTGGGTTACGAGTTCCCTATTCTTTGGATCCATGTGCACGTCAAACTCATCTATGGCTCGAAACGGGGAGGTTATGTGTTGCTGGAGGGCGAGGAGGAACCCCATCATGGCGATGCTTCTTTCTCCGCCGCTCTGTGTGAATGCGTCCAGAGGAGTTGGTTTATTCCCTTTGAAACCAACGAGGATTTCGATGCCGCACTTTTCTATATCTCGCGAGGATATTAGCCTTATAGCGCCTGTTGCGCCGACGCTAGTTAGAATCTCGTTATACCTGCCTGTTGATCCTTCAAGGAAACTGGTTAGGACGTCGCGCCAACGTGCGAGACGTTTGTCGAGTTCAGATAGCACTTCTTGGCGGCTAGTGGCGACCTGGTCAGCCTTCTGGCGCAGTTCCTCGTATACCTTGGCGTAGGAAGAGTACACTTTCTCCACATCTTCACTGATGCTTGAAAGTGGGCGTATCTGCTCCTCTACAGCCCCCACTTCCAGCATTACGTCAACGATCTTCCTGAGGACTTCGGGGGCTGGTCCTGATTGTTCGGCCTGCGCAAGCATGGGGTCTACCTCTTCTCGTGCGAGCCTAACTTGCGCCTGCAGGTCCGCTACTTCTTCGGAAAGAAGTTTCTTCTTGAATCCTGAGACTTCATATTCGACGTTTGTGTCGATGAGGCGGGTAAGTGCGTCTTCCAGGCGACCGCTCGCATCTCCCATTTTGTCGCTGAGGGAACCCATTTTCTCTTTGGCTTTTGCCAGATTCTTCTGTGATTGCTCGACAGTCGCTGTCCACGACTGGCGTAGTTTGTCGAGACTCTCAGACTGCGTGGTACTTGCGTTTGCTGGGTCCGGAGGTAGAAAGTCTCGGAGTAGGTTCGTTGCCCATTCTAAATTGACTTCATTGGTCGTGGCTTCCTTTACAACTTCAATCCTCTTTCCTTCCAGTTCGATTCTTCCCAGGTTGAGCTCGTCGAACTTGGCCTGGCGTTTTTTCTTCATTTCTGCGAGTTCTTGTATCTTGCTTTCGATTGATTGTAGTGTACGCGATTTTGAATCGATACGATCCTGTAAATGTGACAGGGCTTCCTTCCGCTTCTGAATTCGAGCCCAGAGTAACTCGCGTTTCAATGTGTCTAGCTTCGTTTCCAGTTGTCTCTTCTGCAGAAACCTATCGTATTCCCGTTTCCAGTAATCATGTGTCTCCTTTGTTGATTCGAGTACTTGAGCCAAGGATTGCTCTTCGCTTGCAACGCTTTCTAATCGACGCTTTGCATCTAGAACATCTTCTCTGTAGGATTGGAACCCAACTGCTTCTTCGAGCATCTTGAGTTTATCTTGAGCACTGACAGCCGCAAATCTTCCCACCATGAACTGATGCATGATGACCAGGATATTGTCAGGGTTCAGCCCCAGAGTGCCGAAGACATCCGTTACGGAAGATTTTGGAACTGATTTGTTTTGTAGAAGATAGTAATACGTTCCGTTATGCTTCAGTACTCGCGTGAGCGCAACCGTGTCGGTGTGAAAGTGAGTGAATGGACGTTTCTCACCGGAATTGTCTAGGATCAATGTTATCCTCGCTTCTTCTGTTCCCCACTTTATGAGATCGCTTAACCTCTTGGATCTCTCAGTGTATGCTTGACCTAACACAACTGATATGGCCAACAGAATGGATGATTTTCCTGCGCCGTTGGGTCCGCAAATGAGGTTCAGCCCAGGCTCCAGGGGAATGTATGCGTTCTCGTATGACATGAAATTTGTGAGAACTACACCCTTTATCATTGAACCCGAGCTGCCGTTTTGGACCTAACAATTTCTCGATGCGTAAAAATGTTCAGGGACCGCCGAGGTCTGCACCATCTAACGGCCCATTTTGATTCTGTATATGCATGGTCTATGAACGCGTAGACATAATCATCATTGTGTAAGTTTATATAAGGATCAGAGCTCACGCATGCTTGCGGGAGTGAAGAACAGAGTTTGCAAAGGCTCGGCAAAATCCTCCACTTATCGAAAAGCCGAAGCCTCATTTTGAGATGTGAGACATCCCGCTTCGTGAAAATGGGAAGTACGGCCTGTGATAGTAAACTCAAGGAAATTGGAAGAATCCATGACATCTTTGGTCCAGTATCTTCACCATACCTGTCAGTTAGACCAACAGTCTCTTCACCCGCCAGATACGTAGGTCGAGTCGCGTACTCTCTCGATTAAGGCAGATGAAATAGTGTCCGAAGATTTAGACTCTGAAGCAAGCGAAGCACTTCAATCGCAAAGCAAGATTCGCGTCTGCCCCGAGTGCGGCGGACCCAAGCTAATGAGGGACTACGAGGCGGCGGAAATTGTATGCATGGCATGCGGATTCGTGATCGATGAGAAACTGGCCGACGCTAGACCAGAATGGCGAGCGTTCGATGATGAGCAGAAATCCAAGCGGACACGCGTTGGAGCGCCCTTGACTTATACTATACACGACAAAGGTCTATCGACGGTAATAGATTGGCGTGATCGGCGTGCTTTAGGAAAACGAGCCACTGCAACTCAGAGACTAGATCTGTATAAGCTTAGAAAGTGGCAGAGTCGCGTCAGAGTTTCAGATGCGACTGAAAGAAACCTAGCAGTCGCCTTGGCTGAACTAAGTAAGTTGGCCTCCGCCCTCAACCTGCCGAAGAACATCCTGGAAACCGCGTCGGTGATTTACCGTCGCGCGATAAAGAAGCGGCTGATTCGCGGAAGATCTATTCATAATGTTACGGCAGCCGCGATTTACATGAGCTGTCGACAGTGCGGTGTTCCAAGAACATTGGATGAGATCGCTGGATCTTCGAGCCTCAACAAGAAGGATATCGGCAGGAGCTACCGCTTTATGGTCAGGGAGTTAGAGGCGTTCGTCCCTCCTTCCACTAGCCGGAACTACGCTGCACGTTTTAGCAATAAATTGGTGATCTCGGGTAAGGCTGAAGCTATTGCAATAAAGATCTTAGAGATTGCAAAGCAGATGAAATTGACAAGCGGAAGAGGTCCAACAGGCATCGCCGCGGCAGCAACCTACATCGCTACCGTCCTGACGAATGAGAGGAAGACTCAGAGAGAGATTGCAGAGATTGCGAACGTGACTGAAGTTACCATCAGAAATAGGTACAAAGAGCTTCTGGAACGACTCTTCATCGAAGTACCCGTCTAGATTTCTCCGGTCGGATCAGCTAGGCCCTTTCAAGTCCGACTTCCATGGATTCACCAAAGAGGCTGTATTGGGCGCGATGAGCTGCGGATGGAATTTCTGCATTAACTATTTTCTTCGCTAACGTCTCGGCTGAGATGTATTCAGAAAATTCCTTGAATACGAGGGATATCCTTTTGTCCGCCTTGAAATAGACTATTATATGTTCTGAGATTTCAAAACCTGCTTGTTTCCGTTGGTTCTGTATTCGCCGCACGATATCCCTTGCGAGGCCTTCGTTTCGCAGCTCATCTGTGATTTCTGTATTCAACGCGAATGTGATCGTGCCTTCCTCGACAACGGCTAGTCCTTCTTTAGGTGCGGACGTAACTTCAACTTCGGCGGGTGTGATGATGATTGTCTGATCGGCAGTTTCAAACTCGATGTTCTGACCCTTGTGGATTCGGCTCGCAAGTGAATCCTGGTCCATGGATTCTATCTTAGATTTTACGTCAGGGTACGCTTGTCCGTACTTGGCTCCTAGGAGTTCTGGACGTAGTTTCAATTTATGTTCGATGATTTGTTCTTTGGATGCACTGAACTCAAGTTCTTTCACGTTCACTTCGTCCTTTATGACCTCTCTCATGGTTTCTAAGCGTTTGAGACTTGTTTCATCTGCAATTACGATGGCTTTTGAGAGGGGTTGGCGGAGCTTGATCCCTGCATCATTCCGCGCTGAGTGACCGAGGCTGCAAGTCTGTGCTGCTAGGTCCATTGAAGATGTAATTTCATTATCGATAAGTGATTTATCGACGGTTGGCCATCTGCAGTGATGTATGCTCACGACTGAATTTGGGTCCGGAGACCTGACTAGATTCTGGTAGATTTCTTCAGAAACGAACGGCGTAAACGGTGCGAGAAGCTTGGTTAACGTAACTAGTGATGTGTAGAGGGTTGTGTAAGCAGCATTCTTGTCAGAGTCAGCTTCACTCTTCCAGAACCGGCGCCGTGACCGTCGTAGGTACCATCTTGAGAGTTGGTCAACGAACAGTTCAAGGCGGAGTGCTGCGCCCGCTGGGTCGTATGACTCGAGGAGGCTTGTTACGTCCTGGACGAGCAGTTGGAGCTTTGAGAGTAGCCATTTGTCTAGAAGAGAATAATCGAATTGTGTAGAATCTGGCTTCCAATTATCGAGGTTAGCGTAGGTAGTGAAGAATCCGTAAATGTTCCAGAGCGGGATCATGAATCTGCGTTTTATGTCCTCGGCTTGTCTGTAGCCGAACCTCATGTCTGTCTCTGGTCGAGTTGTGCAGTACATCCATCGCATGAGGTCTGCGCCCATTTTCTCAACCGCGTCGTCGAACCAAATGGCGTTCCCAGCTGATTTGTGCATCTCGGTTCCGTCTTCTGCCAGAACGGATCCGTGACCGAAGCACGCGCGGGTTGGTGAGGAGTCTTCCAAGACCGTGCTCATTGCCAAGAGCGAATAGAACCAGTTTCTGAACTGGCCTGGCAAGGATTCACATATGAGGTCGGCCGGGAACCAAGCCTCCCAATACCTTCGATCTGTGGAGTAGCTTAGTGTGGAGTACGCTACGATCCCAGCGTCGAGCCAAGGGTTTCCCACGTCCTGAATCCGCTGAACTTGTGTTCCGCAGTGCGGACATCGTATTGTGACTGCATCTATCCAAGGTCTGTGGGGCGAGTGGCCCTCGAAGGTCGCCCATCCAGAGACTGCTCGCGATTTGAGTTCCTCCTTACTGCCTATGATCTCGAACTTGCCGCACTTTTTGCACTCCCAAATTGGAAGTGCCAGACCCCAGTATCTCTTCTTCGAGATCATCCAGTCGCTCATGTTCCTAAGCCAATCTTGTTCCCTAGACATGCCGTAAGGTGGAGTCCACTGAATCTTCGAGGTAACCTCCATTATTCGATATCGAAGGTTTTCTCGCTTTTCCTCTTGGGTCAGTTCTTCAGAGGGTTTGTCCAGTTTCTTACCCATTGAGATGAACCATTCGTCAACGAGTCTGAACACGAGTTCGCTGCCGCATCTCCAACATACCGGATAACGATGGGAGTATTGCTCGACTTTGAACAATAGCCCCTTCTTCTCTAATGCCTTGATGATTCTTTGCGCTGACTCGTAGACGTGCACTCCGGTGAATTCTCCATAGCCCTCGTTGAAAATGCCATATTCGTTGATTGGAGATAGTGTAGTTAGGTCAAATTGCTTACCTAATTCGAAGTCTTCCTTTCCTGCTCCGGGCGCAATGTGTACTAATCCAGTTCCCTCTGCTTCGCTGACCTCTGTCCACGGTATGACTTTATGTTTCGTTGCAGTGGAGGATTTCTCAACAGCTTCCAACTCGTCAAATGGGCCCTTGTATTCGACTCCTAAGAGATCGTTTCCTGAAAGTTCCTGCAGAGTTTCGCAGGTTCCAACTTTGGCCAAGGTTGCCTTAGCGAGGTACAAAACTTCATTCTGTTTTCGTATCTTGACATAGGCTATCTGCGGGTTGACCGCTACTGCGACGTTTGATGTTAGAGTCCATGGTGTTGTCGTCCAAACTAGGAGAGCTTCGTTTGGTCTGTTTTTGAGGTTGAATTTTACTGTGACTGCCGGATGCACAAGTTCCTTGTATCCTTCTGTCGCAATCTCATGTTCTGAAAGTGCGGTCGAGCATCGCGGGCACCACGGCATTATATCCGTGCCCTTGTATATCCATCCGCTTTCATGACACTTCTTCAGGAACGCCCATATGGAATAGTTATTTTCATCGGACATCGTGTAATATGATCCGCCCAGGCGGTTGTCGCCGAGTTGGCCGACGATCTGCTCTGCGGTCCCGACAATCTTCTCTCCAGTTGTACCGGTATATTCGAATGTTGTCTCCGGCTTATCCAACTTCTCAGCGAGATCCTGCAGCTTATCTGGATCATCCCAGTCCATCCAATACCCAAGTCTAATCGACTGTCGGGTTTGGACACTTGAGAACTTGAGGGCCCTCTGTTTGCACCGTTTGACGAACTCGGCAATTCCGAAGGCCTCGATGTCACGTTTAGATTTGAATCCGAGCTCCTTTTCCACTTCGACTTCAATCCATAATCCTTGGCAGTCAAATCCGTTCTGGAAGCGCAAGTTGTATCCTTTCATGGAATTGAATCGTTGGAAGAGGTCCTTGTACGTGCGTCCCCATGCATGGTGTACTCCCATTGGATTGTTCGCGGTAAGTGGACCGTCTATGAACGACCAGTGATCAGCGCTCTTATTCATCGTCTTTAGAATTTTGAAAGAGTTGGTTGAGTTCCAGAGCGCGAGTATTCTGTGCTCCAACTCAGGGAAGCTGACATCGAGTTTGACTTTATTGTACACCGGTATCTAACCTCATATGCGAAAGGTGTTGAGTGCATTCTGAAAGATAGTTTAAACCAATTGCTCGCTTTTCAAGGAAAGGACAGAATTGGGTACATGTGACCAGATTCAAGAAGGTGTTCTTCGAATGGTTGCTAGACGATTTGTCGGTCACCTTTCATGATCGGCACCTTCGTGAGTTCAGCTTCTCTTATCCGTATTTTAATCTACCTCAATGAGTCGTGACGTTTTTGTAAGTGTCTCACTCAAGAGATGCGAACACGTTGTACTATCTGGGAATCGAATCGACTGCACACACTTTCGGTGCGAGTGTCGTTGATGAATCAGGGAAGATCTATTCGAACGCTCAAGACGTTTACAAGTCCCTGGCGGGAAGCGGAATACACCCTCGAGAAGCTGCAGAGCATCATAGCGAAGTTGCAGCCAGCGTACTCCGTGAAGCATTACTGGAAGCTCATGTGTCTGCAAAAGAATTGGATGGCGTGGCAATCGCTTTGGGCCCCGGTTTGGGCCCTTGCCTCAGGGTTGGAGCGACAGTAGCCAGATCATTGTCATCGTATCTCAAAATTCCGTTGATTCCAGTTAACCACGCAATCGGCCATATAGAAATTGGTATTCTCACCACCGGAGCTACAGACCCACTTGTGGTCCTGGTGTCAGGTGGGCACACCGCTATCGCAGCGTTTTCAGGAGGACGATGGAGGATCTTCGGTGAGACTGAGGATATTACGATTGGGAATCTATTCGACATGTTCGCACGCGAGATCAATCTTCCATCCCCAGCTGGACAACAGATCGAGAAGCTGACGCAAAACGCCTCGAAGTTCATTCCTCTTCCTTATGTCGTAAAGGGAAACGATGTATCCTACTCCGGCTTGCTCACGGCGTCCTTGGCAAAACTCCGCTCCGGAGAGCGACTCGAAGATGTATGCTACTCGATGCAAGAAGTTTCCTGCTCTATGCTAGCCGAGGCCGTTGAAAGATCCCTGGCGTACACTGGTAAGAAAGAGATTCTCCTCACCGGTGGGGTGGCAGCGAACAAGTCGTTACAAGATAAGCTCGAGAAGGTTGCGGCAATCCACGACGCTGTCTGCCACACGGTAACTTCCCCCTATACGGGGGACAACGGAGCTCAGATCGCATGGACCGGAGTTCTATCTCGGAAAGAGGGAGTGGTCACGAAGGTAGAAGATTCACAAGTAAGACCTAGGTGGAGGCTCGAAGACGTTGACATTCCATGGCGTAGAAACTAAGCCTCCCACCCTCATATATACGGGTGCGGAAGCTGAGATCTACATACAAGAATGGTTCGGCGAATTAGCAATTCGTAAGCAGAGGATACCGAAATCGTACAGGGTCTCACTGCTGGACGATAACATTCGACACCTAAGAACCTCACATGAGGCAACAATGCTCCGTGAGGTTCGGAAACTAGGGGTGGCCGTTCCCACCGTTCAGCACATCGACCAAGAATCAACATCCTTGATCATGGATTATATTAGTGGAAGAACCTTGAAAGAGGAATTACACATTGTATCGAAATCTGAACGTAGAACTCGTTGCAGGGCGTTAGGCGAACTTCTCGCAGTAATGCACCTGGGAGGCGTCGTGCATGGTGACGTCACACTTTCAAATGTCATCTCTCAAAATGGAAAGTTATTCATGATCGACTTTGGACTCGGCAATTTCTCTAAAGAAGACGAAGCGATGGGAATAGACCTCCTACTCCTAAAGCGATCGATACGTAGCACCCATTACATGTTTCATACTGAGCTATTCAGATCCTTCGTGGAGGGGTACAGAGACGTTCGGGGACGCAAGTCTGACGAAATCCTGGAAAAGATGCGAGAAGTTGAGCGAAGAGGAAGGTACTTTGAAAGAGGTTAAACGGACTATTCAATTTGTAACAAAGAACAAAGGCAAATTCGATGAAGCGGCTCGCATCGCTCTCGATTACGGGATCAGACTGGCACAAGTGAGGCTAGATAAGTATGAAATACAAGCGGACGATCTGAGAAAGATCGCAACTGTGTCTGCAGAGCAAGCACTCTGGAAGGTCGGAGCGTCGGCAATATTGGCCGAAGACGCCGGCCTCTTCATCGAGTCCCTAGACGGTTTTCCAGGGCCCTACTCATCATATGTTTACCGAACTCTGGGAGTGGGAGGGATATTGAAGTTGTTGGAGAATATCAGAAAGAGGGAGGCTTATTTTGCTTGCGTAGTAGCGTATTGTTGCAGAGATTACACTAAATGCTTTGAGGGTGTCGTGAACGGAAAGATCAGTCTCAAGGCACGGGGCAGGCAGGGTTTTGGATTCGACCCTATCTTCATTCCAAGTCAGGGAGATCGTAGAACATTCGCGGAGATGGGTATTGACCAAAAGAATCGTTTCTCACATAGAGCATTGGCATTCTCAAAATTCTGTAGATGGTCAAATTCGCAGTTTGCAAAATGACTAAGTTAATTAGCCGAATCAAAAGACTAGCATGAAAGTCGATGATATGCTTGGAGCGTGAATACGACGGCAAGACTCTACACGAGTAAACGAGGAAGATCAGGATCCACCCGCCCTATCAGTAAGAAAACTCCATCATGGTGCAAGTATACGAATGACGAAGTTGAAGAGCTTGTGTTGAAGCTCGCTAGAGAGGGGAATTCTCCAAGCATTATAGGCGTCCTGTTGAGGGACCGATATGCAGTGCCGCTTGCAAGATCTATTACAGGGAAGACTGTGAAGCAGATCCTTGCAGGACAAAGCACTGCGCTCCCTGAGGATTTGGCTGCGCTTGTCAAGAAGGCTGACGACCTGCGAAGACATTTGGAGAAGAACAGGAAAGACTATGTTAACAAGAGGTCGCTGGCGATGGTGGAGTCCAAAATCCATCGGCTTGTCAAATATTATAGAGCTAGGCGACAATTGCGGCCTGAATGGGAATACAAGCACCTCGTAGCGTCAGTGGCCTAATGAATGTCCACAGACGCTGATCGCGTTCAGTTCCTAGCCCGGGCTAAAGAGATCGCTGGTGTTCTCGACGACTCTCTCAAAGCCGGTTCATTTTTTGTAGCGATCTCCCATCATGATGCTGATGGTATATCCTCAGCGAGCATAATGGGCTCAGCATTGGCGAGAGCAAAAGCACGCTTTACTGTCAGAATCGTGGAGGAGCTTCGCGACGACGTTCTTGATGGCATATCCCAATTGCATCCTGACGTACTCATCTTCTCAGACATTGGCAGTGGATATCTGGATCTTATCAAGGCAAGAGGCTTGGCTAAGACAACGATCATTCTTGACCACCATCCGCCCAACGCAGAATCCCCGGAATCAATACTTCAACTGAATCCGCATGACTACAGGATCGACGGTGCACGTTTGATCAGCGCTGCAGGTGTCTGCTACTTGGTCGTGCGTGAGATTTCTGAACATAACAAGGATCTCAGTTCTCTTGGTATCGTTGGCGCGTTAGGTGACATGCAGGATAAGAACGATAAACGGGCTCTGATTGGTATGAACGAAGTTCTTGTCGAAGACGCAGTCGCGACCGGAACAGTTCGCGTTGTCCAAGATCTTGTCCTATACGGGAGGGAAACGCGCCCAATTCACAGAGCCCTGGCCTTCACAACGACCCCCTACTTGCCAAACCTGAGCGGAAGAGAGGACAATTGTCTGACTCTCTTCTCGAACAGCGGGATTCCAGTGAAAGAAGGAGACCGATTTCGAACGATTGCTGATCTTTCGCAAGATGAGAAGACGAAACTTCTTGACGCCATCATTAACCACCTTGTCTCAATCAATTTTCAGACGAGCGTAGTCAAGGATTTGATTGGAACAGTGTACACTCTGATCAACGAGCCGCCTCTGAGCCCAACTCGTGACGCAAGAGAGTATTCAGCAATGCTAAACGCGTGCGGTCGAACTGACAATCCTTCAGTGGGTATCAGCGTTGGGTTAGGGGACAGAAAGACAGCATTACAAGAGGCCAACGAAGTTGTCGCCAATTACAGGAAGACTCTTGCAGGCTATATGGAGTGGCTGACCAACACGCCGAACGCGGTTCAGAAATTAAAAACCATCTGGGTAATCCGAGGCGAGAACCAGATACAGGATAGTATGACTGGCGCCTTTTCGTCAATAATCTCTTCCGCAGGCAACCTGTCTCAGGATAATGCGATTATTGTCCTGACGAAGTCCAAAGAGGGGGGAATCAAACTCTCCGCGAGAGCTCCCTCGAAACTTCTGAAGGCAGGAGTCAATCTCGGGACGGCTCTTGCTACTGTGTCAAAGAAATACTCCGGCTTCGGGGGAGGACATAACGTAGCAGCTGGCGCACATATTCGAGTCGAAGACCCAGCTGAATTCCTTCAAGACCTAGATGCCACATTACAAGCGCAGATGAATTCCAATGTTAACGGCAAAGATACTGCTTGAGTATCCCTCAGCATCTTTCGCGAGGAGTGTTATGGCTGCTCTGAATCCTGACAATCAATTCAGCAAAGCTGGGCTTCGAGTCACAACTGACGTAAGAGGCAAAACGCTTCGAATCACAATAAGCCGATGTCTAACCATAGAAACCATGCGCTCAACAACGGAGGACATATTTCGTTGCACGAAAGCCGCACAAGAGTCAATGTCCCTCGCTGAAGGAAAGTGTGACAGTAGTAGAGTTCTGAAAGATAAACGATTTAAATAACGCACAGATGGTAGCTTGCTGAACTCCGTGGTACTGGTGGAAAATTAGTGTCAAAAGCAACGAAAAAAGTCAGAGACAAATGGCGAACAAAAGAATGGTATGATGTTTATAGTCCACCATATTTCGGAGAAAGAATCGTAGCAGGGATTCCATGCGAGACTCCTGCAGCTCTCTTGGGGCGTGTCGTCGAAACAACCCTGTACGATATTACAGATGACTTTGCGCATCAATCAATCAAGTTGTACTTCCTAGTTGTGAACACAAAAGACCATAAAGCTGAGACTATTCTGAAATCCCACGAATATGCAACGGATTACCTGAGAAGTCTGGTTCGCCGGGGTAGCACTAGGATGGATGGTATATTCAACGCCACGACGAAAGACCAATTTTCAATGCGCATCTCAGTTGTGGCTTTCACCCGTGATCGAATCAAAGCTTCACAGGAGCATGGTGTGCGCCATTTAATGAGACAGATCGTGGACGAGAAGGCCTCAGCCCTAACTTACGAACAACTCTCACAGGAGATCGTGTTGGGCAAGTTAGGATCGGACATCTACAACTTGGCGAAGAAAATTGCGCCTTTGCGTCACGTAGGGGTGCGCAAATCGAAGGTCGTGTCTATTCCCCCTGGAATAATCGCCACGCCTGCCCAAGTCATTGAGCAGACTAAGGTGGCGCCGCCTACCGCGTAGTTCTCCTGTACATCTTCCGGATTTCTTCATGTATCTCCTCAAGGTCACGGCCAAGTTCATCTAATTTCGACTTTCTAGGGTTCTCGTTCCCCGAGGCGAGTGTCTGCATCTCAACCACCTCTCGCTTCACCTTCCGCAATTGCTCTTGCAGATCTGCCGTTCTCTCGAGAGAGTGTAGGACTCCTGCGAGAGCGCCAGTCAATGCACCGGCCGCGACGCCTACAATGAAGGAGATTAGATCAAATGCCATGGCCACACCGACCCCCATCTATCTACTAATTCAACTGAATGTAGCCTACCGTTCGTGTAGGTTATGCTCTAATTTAAAGCGCTGCCGTTCTATTGGGTGGTGACTCAAATGAAAGCAGTGATTCTGGCGGCTGGAGAAGGATCTCGAATTTGGCCGCTTGCTGAAACGAGACCAAAACACTTGTTGCCAATCGCAGGCAAGCCTCTTCTAGGGCACATGCTTACTGCGCTCTGCCAGAATGGCATTTCCGAAGTCACTCTCGTTGTAGGCTTCCAGGAAGATATTATCCGGCAAACTCTTGCTACAGGGAAAGAGTACGGCGTGCAATTGGATTACGTTAAACAGCCGAAATGGACTGGAACTGCTACAGCCCTCGGCCAAGCGTCCAAGTCGTTAGGGGAGGACCGGTTTGTTGCAATCTATGGGGACTTGATGATTGATTCTAGTGCAGTTAAGGTTCTCATGGCGAAGGCAGCTGGTTCTCATTATGTCATGGGTGTGGTCAGGCTGCCCGATGTCTCTCAATTCGGTGCAGTTGAGTTACAGGGCGACTTTGTCAGAAACATACTTGAGAAACCGACCTCCCGACGGTCGAACCCAGGTTGGATTAATTCAGGAATGTACGTATTGGACAGGGGCATATTCAGTGCAATAGGCAAAACAGGCCGTTCACGGAGAGCTGAATTTGAGCTAACTACGTCGCTTCAATTGCTCATCAAGAACGGCTATGAGATCAACGCCGCGATAATACCGGAGCAGAACTGGCTGGACGTCGGTAGGCCTTGGGACTTACTAGCAGCAAACCAGCGAGCCCTTAGGACCTTGCAGTCTCTTACACTTGGGACTGTTGAGACAGGAGTCACTGTCAAAGGAAATGTCTTCGTTGACGAAGGGGCAGTAATCAAGTCTGGTTCCTACCTCGAAGGGCCGTTGTATTGCGGAAGAGGAAGCAAGGTAGGTCCGCACGCGAGAATTCGACCATTCACGAGCCTTGAGGTAGATACGGTAGTTGGGAAAGGTTGTGACATTAAGAACAGTATTCTCATGAAGGGAAGTAAAGTACCACACCTGTCGTATGTCGGTGATAGCATAGTCGGGGAGCACTGCAACTTGGGAGCTGGGACGATGACTGCTAATGTACGGTTCGATAAGAGGTCGGTACGGATGAGCATAAAGAACAAGTTGGTTGATAGCGGAATGGCGAAATTGGGTGTAATAATGGGAGATCATGTCGAGATAGGCATCAATGCAACTTTGATGCCAGGAGTGAGGATCGGTTCAGGATCTTGGATTGGACCCGGAGTAATCCTTTCCGAAGACGTGCCGTCGGGAAAAGTAGTGCTCGCAAAGCAAAGTCATATCGTAAGAAGACGATCTGTCGCACCTAGCTAGCTGCTATGAATGCCGCTTTGCACTCGTGATCGTGATCACGTCGCCATCTTTGAGCACATAGTCGTCGGCAACGCGCATCTTTGATCGTATTTCGGTAGCGTAAAGAAATCCTTCAGCAAGATCTGAATGTATTAGTCCAGCAAACTCTCGAGCTGTCGTGCCATACGGAACTAAGTAAGCATCTGGGAGCACGCGCTCCTTGTGGTCGGTGAGCTTCTCTGGATCTTCAACAGGGTAAACGGTGATCATCTGTAGCAATTTGAAGAAAGCAAAATTGAGTGTCTCTTGAACTCCAGTGGACCCTAACGGTATCAGTATCTTCTCTTTGATTCGGGTCAGGGCGTTTGTCTGATCTGCGGTTAACTCTCCTTTTTCTGCAATGGAGAAATTACTATTACCTGGGACATACGCTATTCGATTCTTTTCACCAGCTCTTCGAAGGGCCAGCTCAGCCTCAGCACAGCAGGGTACAGTCATGTATCCGGTAGATTCGAGTGACTTGAGATTTTGCTCTGCTGGTGGGATGTCTATTTTGTTGGCTGCAATCAGCATCGGTTTTGCAAGTTTCCTCAACTCAGAGATGAGTTCGAGCAATTGCTCATCTGACCACGATCCTGGTTTTTCGAAGTTGAGGCCGATTTTCTGATGCGCTTTGACAATGTGGTGTTTCCGGATTCCGAGTCCGCTAAGCTTTTCCTCTATGATGTTCGTCAGGTCTTCTTTTGTTCCTTCAACTCTCCTAACTGCCCTATCCCATTCTTTCTTGAAGATTTGGAGCATCCACATGTCCAGCTCATGTTCTAGGAACTTGACATCTTCTATGGGATTGTGTGTCCCTGGGTCGCACGGCCGTCCTTCGGCATCAGTCGACCCTGACGCGTCGATAACATGTATTAGGGCGTCTGCTTGGCGGATTGCGTCGAGAAACTGGTTTCCTAAACCTCGCCCCTGCCAAGCTCCTGGTACTAAGCCTGCGCAATCAACGAGCTCTACAGGGATTAGGCGAATGCCGTTAACACATGACGAATTGCCGGGGGTGTCCGTTACCCCGAATTCCCGGCATACGCAGTTCGTTCTGACATATCCCATTCCCACATTTGGTTTAATCGTAGTGAATGGATAATTTGCAATCTGTACATGTGCAAGTGTGGCGGCGCTGAAAAACGTGCTTTTTCCGACGTTCGGTTTTCCGACCACACCGACGATTCGTTGCAATTTTTGTTCCTATATGCCTGATGGTGTGATGCCTGTGATTCGAATGCCCGCTTCTTTGACTTTGTAACGAATATTGATTCCGATCAGCAGGGCTGTGAGTTGTTCAACTATTCTTGAGTTCTCCAATCGTCCGCCATCGATGGCCCTGACTCCCGGCACCTTGTTAACCAGTTCCATCACGACCTTTCTTGTGTCTTGTGAATCGCTGCAGACAATGACGTCACAATCGACTTTGTGGGTTAGGTCCTGAAGTGCTTCAGCCACAACGTTATGGAAGGCAGATGCTATCCGAGTTTTGGGGGGTAGGAGTCTGACTGCTTGTTGAGCGGCCGAGCCTTCCCAAACGCCCAGTGCCGTCGAGGCGCCTCCTCCAACGGCGGTTGAGAGAGGTACTACGACGTCAATGAAGATGTCCTCGGGCGTAATGTTTTCCGCGACAGATTTGATCATGTCAACATGGGCGGCAAAAGGAACAGACATTAAGATTATGTCGGCTGCTGCTGCGGCCTTCGCGTTCTCCATGCCGGTAACTTTGCAGTCTTCTCCCAAAATCGTGCAAGCTCGCTTAGCGGCATCTTCAGCCTTCTGCTGGACTCTCGATCCGATTATGACCTTTTCGCCCGCGCGTGCTAGTCGCAATACTATTCCAAATCCCTGGTCGCCTGTACCTCCGATCACAGCTATTGTGCGCTCTACCACCGCAATTCACTCAAGTGCTATCTGGAAGTTCCTCAATTTTAAGTTCAAACTTCGAAATTCGTTTTTCGAATTAATCCAATGTTAGGTCGGAAAGTCCTGAATGAATCCGCTACGCATTAGGAATTTGGTTTCGTCTCGGGCGCGCTTTATGATGGCGCGCGCATTAGTGTATATGTGTTCTTTTGACGGTTTGAATCTCGCAATTCCTTGTTCTATAGCTTTCTCAGCCACGGCTGTTGCCTCGCGCGGAAAGACTTCCCAATCATCCATGGTGGGGATTATGTTCTTAGCAGTTAGTCCTTTGTCTTCAGCAACCCGTGCTAGTTCATTAGCTGCGGCTAGACACATTTGGTCAGTTATGGTCTTGGCACGGACATCGATTGTACCCCTGAAGATTCCGGGGAATCCGAGTGAGTTATTGAGTTGATTAGGGAAGTCAGATCTTCCTGTTGCCACGACCACGGCTCCCGCTTCTTCAGCCTCCCACGGCCAGATTTCAGGGATCGGATTGGCGCATGCGAAGACAATTGCGTCATTGCTCATCCTTCGCACCATTTCCGTTGAAATTACGCCTGGGCCGGGTTTCGATAAAGCGATGCAGGCGTCGGCTCCGCTGAAAGTGGATTCAAGACCTCCTTCTATTCCTTCGGAATTAGTGGTCCTGCATAGGTCCCATTTTTTTGGAGATGTCTTTTCCAGGTCGGTGCGATTTGTGTGTAGAGTTCCTTGACTATCTGAGAGTATCAGATTTCCTGGCTTCGCACCAGCCAGAATAAGCAATCGTGCCAATGCTACGTTGGCCGCACCAGCTCCAATCATAGAAATCTTGACTTCATGAATCTTTTTACCAACTTGTTTGAGCGCGTTTATGAAGCCAGCTAACACGACTGTTGCAGTTCCCTGTTGATCATCATGCCAGACTGGAATATCGAGTTGGGATTGCAGTGCATCTAAGATCTCAAAGCACTTGGGTTGCGCGATGTCCTCTAGATTGATTCCTCCGAATGAAGGCTGAATCCATTTCACTGCAGAAATAACCTCCTGCGTATCCTTCGTGCCCAAACATATAGGAAACGCATCGACCCCCCCTAGGTACTTGTAGAGAAGCGCTTTCCCTTCCATAACCGGGAGACCGGCTTCAGGACCGATGTCTCCTAGGCCTAATACGCGAGTGCCGTCGGTTACAATAGCAATAGTGTTCCACTTGTTAGTGTTCTCGAAAACCGCCTCGGGCCTGTTCCTTATCGAGTTGCATGCCTCCGCCACACCTGGTGTGTACCAAACCGCAAAATCTTCGAATGATCTTATCGGACATCTAGGGACTATCTCGATTTTTCCTTTGTAGTATGGATGGTACTTTAGCGCGAGCTGGGCAGGAAGAAATGCCTTCTTCAACGATTCATTGATCGAATTCATTTTCCGCATGTGAGTAACGAATGCAAGTCACTTAAATAGTGGCCTTGCTTTCAGAATGCGCGAGCTGAAGCATTTCATCCGACTTAAGCTTAAGCTTGCAACGAAAGTGAAACAGTCGCGATAACAAATGGGCATGTACAAGTACGCAAATCAGACGTGGAATACTAGAGAGAAGAATGAATTCGAGAAATATCTCCGCCAACTCATGATCAAATGGAGAAGGGAGCCTACTGTTCACAGAATTGAATCTCCCACAAGATTGGACCGTGCGCGAGCGTTAGGTTACAAAGCTAAGCAGGGGTACGTCGTTGTTCGCGTCCGTATACGTAAGGGTGGCGCTAGGAAGCCGCGCCCGAGGTCTGGAAGGCGTCCACGGGCACTCGGTGTTGTACGCTTCACACGTGCCATTAGCCTCAAGCATATTGCTGAGATGCGAGCGCAGAAGAAGTTCCCGAATCTACATGTGATGAACACTTACTATGTCTGGGAAGATGGAACCCACCGCTGGTTCGAAACCATACTCTGCGATCAGACCCTAGGCAAGTTTCGTTAATTGTAAGTGGAAACTCAGAGTTTGATCAAGCCGCTGGTTGTCATCAAACTGGGCGGAGCGGCACTCACTGACAAGAAGAGGATTTACACTCCAAGGATGACTGTTATTAGGTCAGTAGCTCGACAATTGGCCGGAATTAGATCTCGATTTTCCCTTGTTATTGTTCACGGGGCGGGGAGTTATGGGCATATACCAGTTAGCCAGTTCAAACTCTCGCACGGGTTCCGGAATGATCAGCAACTAACGGGCTTAAGCGAGACGAAGTCTCGACTTTTGGAGTGGGAGTTGATTCTGACCGATATTTTCGTGCAGTTCAATATTCCGGTAATCCCGATTACGGCGAGTGATTATGTGATCGCGCGACGCGGCAGGATCGATACGTGTAACATGACCCCCATTAAGGAATGGATGCGGCTGGGATGTGTTCCGTCAACGGGAGGCGATATCGTCGCTGATGTGTCGTCTGGTTTCTCTATTGTGTCTGGGGATCAGCTGGCGGTCCACATTGCAATGTCGCTACATGCCTCTAAGTTGATCTTTGGGACTGATGTTGACGGTATCTTTGAATCCGATCCGATCGGGAATAAAGCGGCGCGATTGTTGCGTGTCGTGCAAGTAAGAAAGGCCAAGCAAATTTCTGCCGGCGTAGCCACTGGCATTACTGATGTTACGGGTGGAATGAAGGGAAAGATTGAGGAGGCTTCTAGGGCGGCAGAAGCGGGAATTTCAGTCATCTTCGTGAATTTGGTTAAAGGAAATCGGTTGCACGATATAGTGTTGGGCCGCAGATCTGTTATTTGCACAGAACTTGTCGACTGATCATAGGAGCGGGAGATTTCCCGTGATTTTGTCTACGAGCTCAACGGGAGCTGGCCCGATTCCTACGCATGTAGCGGTTCCGGGTAAGATCTGTGTTAATCCACTATCGTGAATGATTGCTGAGGGCAGTCCAAGCTCTTTCGCCTCCTCGTTCAGCTTGTTGAGATCACTCTCACTTGTCACCTTGACTGCTACTTTGCACTGGCCTTCATCAAACCATCTTTGCCACCAATCCGGATGAGCCCGTTTTGTCTCTTCGGCGGCGGTGATGACGGCATGACCCACCTGTACTGCTATCTTGCCTTTGCCCATGTCAAGGTCTCTCCTTACGGCGACCACGAGCTTATACCTGAATTCTCGCGTCAACGATACCGAACCTATTTTGCTTGCCAGATAGCAATAGGCATCTGATATAGGTTGAGACAGGAACCGATTCAATCTGTCGAGCTTAGCACAATTGCTCACGCGACAGAAGACCCTAGCAAAGTCGACAAGGCGCTGCAAACCTTGTTGCTGGGCATTCACCAACAATTCACTCGTCAATACCTGGAAGGTCATTATGGGAATCCGATCGTAAAGATTGAGGCAAAGCTCACGGATGAGAGCGCGGGACACTTTGCCCACTTGTTGGGCAGTAAGCTATCCAAGAGTGAACGACTCGTACTTCTGAGAGATCTTCACTTGCATTCAGATGATGATGGTAACCTTTTCGTCCGAGTGGACAAGCAGAAATTGCTCCAAGAAGTATTTCGGATTGCCGAGGATGATCCGATTCGAGTTAAGATCAAGTTCAATCGTCTGATAGGTGATTGTAAAAAATCTATGATGGTATTTTTGGAGTCGGACTGACTGATTTGGTCAAATTCTTGGATTTACATATTGTTCCTAAGATTGAGGATGAGTCATCATGTAGACGCATGGCAGAATTGTTAGCGTTGAGTGGATACCAGGCAATTGGGCTTACCGTTCCCACTGGGCTCTTGAGAGACAAGCTGAAAGACTTACGCGAGTGCTTCCAGGACTCGGGCATCGAAGTGCTCCTCAGGGCAGATTTGACTTGTTCGAGGCGGGAAGAACTCTTGAAATTGCTTCGACGTTTCCGGCCTGCATTTGACATAATTGGAGTACGATGCACGAATCATAATCTGGCACTTGTTGCAGCGAGAGATCGCCGAGTAGACTTGATTTTCTTTGATTCTGCTAGGCGAAATGTTTGGCTAGATGATTCTATTGCAAATGTCGCTAACGCTGCCTTTGAACTTAATCTGAGCATATTGCTCGAGCGGGGGGACCGGCTTACCATTACAAGACTCATGAAAGACGTCAATATCGCCTTGCGACATGACATGCAGATGGTACTTTCGAGCGGAGGCGCCTCCCCGTTCGCTATCCGGGCGCCGGTTCAACTGATGGCTATTGCGGAAGTTCTCGGATTGACCAAACAGGAAGCAATTGATAGCGTGTCGACGATCCCTTCTCGAATCGCTACTAGGAACGTAGGACGCAGGTCGGGAACCTACGTAGAGGAAGGCGTCAGAACGATAGCGGAGTTCACTGAAGCATGAGCAGACGATACTTACAAATCACGATACGGTCAAAATCAAGCGTGACGGAGGAGCAATTCTCTCAGGCACTGAACGCCTCAATCATAAGATACTTCGGAGAAATCGGTTTGAGCCGTATTGCACCCAAATTAATTCGGTTTGATTCACGCAAATCTAATGCTGTAGTCGCTTTCGCGAAGGATCATACGGTTGAGATGCAGGCAGCTCTCGCATTCATCAGCCAAGTAGGTGAATCCGAAACAGTGATGTTACCGTTGAAAACTTCTGGAACTATCAAAGGGCTAGGTAAATCATAACAATGTTTTTGATTGTGCGCTCTATCTAATGTGTGGGGATGAAGAAGCCAGTCCCAGTCGGATTTCATTGCTGAAGAGATGACGACCTCAGCGACGGGCTGACCCACATTCAAAGAACCTGACCAGTTGGTAAGTGACCCAGTCAATAAATCGTGAGAATAAGCACTCAGAGAAGGCAGGTAAGGTTTTATTAGAGAAACTTACTGAATGGGACGAATTTCGCGTCAGAGGAATCTGAATTGTCAATGTTTTCTGTTCCAGGAGCTTACGATCGTGCCATAACTGTTTTCTCTCCAGATGGGAGACTGTTTCAGGTCGAATACGCGTCAGAGACCGTGAAAAGAGGAGCGACAGTCTTAGGAATTGCATGCCCTGATGGAGTAGTCCTTGCCGCGGAAGAGAGGGCGACCTCGAAACTCCAGGATCCTTCATTCATGTGGAAGATTTTCCAGATAGACGATCACGTTGGTGCAGCAGTGGCGGGTTTGAGTTGCGATGCGCATATTCTCGTCGACCAGGCTAGAGTTTATGCACAATCCAACCGGCTGCTATACGATGAACCGATTGACGTAGAGATCCTAACCCGTAGGATTGGAGAGATAAAGCAACTCTACACCCAGCATGCTGGCGTTCGTCCGTTCGGTATCTCGATGCTGTTTGGAGGGCTCGACAGAAAGGGAAGTAGATTATTCTGGACTGATCCGAGCGGGGCATTTCTTGCATACAAGGCTTGGGCTATTGGAGCTGGTGGAGACGCTGCAAATGAGATTCTAGAAGCAGAGTACAAAGACAACATGACCATCGATGACGCAGTCCTCCTAGCGCTAAAGTGCATGAACAAGGTCTTGGAGGAGAAACTGGACGCACAGAAGATTCGCATCGCCACAGTCCCAGCAGCCTCAAAGAAATTCGCGAAACTAACGCAGGAAGAAGTCGAGAAATACTTGAAGCGACTTGACTCTTCCAAAAAGGCCGTTAGTCGATGAGTGACTCATTTTCGACTGCGAGAATTTCAAGAAGCGGCGAGAAATTCGAGATACTTGTAAAACCAGAGCCTGCCCTAGAGTATAAGATGGGCAAGCAATTGTCAGTATCTCAATTACTTGCAATAGACGAGATTTATAGTGACGCAGGTAAGGGAACCCATGCCTCGACGGAGAAACTCCAGAAAGCATTCGGAACGATCGATGCCCTCAAGATTGCCGAGGAGATTATGAAACATGGTGAACTCCAGCTCACTACGGACCAGAGACGCCAACTGGTCGAAGACAAGCGAAAACAGATAGTGGCTTTCATCAGCAGAAACTGCATAGATCCGCGAACGGCAACTCCACACCCACCACTAAGAATAGAACAAGCACTAGCTCAGGTCAAATTTTCTATCGACCCGTTCAAAAGTGCTGACGAGCAAGCAAAGGAGATCATTGAGCAACTTAGACCCATCCTACCAATCAAGATGGAGCACATGCGTGTGGCAGTGAAAGTAATGGCGGAATTCGCCGCGAAGGGATACGGAGCAGTCAAGGGATATGGTACAATCACTCGCGAGGAATGGCAAGCAGACGGCTCGCTAGTCGCAGTGGTCGAAATGCCAGCCGGGCTGTACGGGCCATTTCTTGAGAGATTAGGAAAGATAACTCAGGGCACAATTGAGGCGAAAGTGCTAAAGTGACCAGTGCAAGACAGATCCTTGGATTGCCGGCTTCAGCGTAGCAGTGGGCGTCAAACTCTGTTGCCATCCCAAGACGTGAAGCTAGGGCGCTGATTGCGTCGAGTTCGTCACGATAACCGTTGTATTATAAGCAGCAGGCGCAGACGAGATCTGGGTGATAGTTGTCTCTGCCACTGTTGTAGTTGTAGTTTGGGTTATCGTGCTGTTAGCCACCGTGCCAGTCACAAGGACAGTGACTGATTGGTTATTGAGTCGAGTAAGGGTTATCGTCGTGTTGTTCTGCCCGGGCAAGGCGTAGGATACAGTAGTGCTGTTAGAAGGGTTTAGTGTTGCATTTTCGGTAGTTGTCTCGGTTTGAGATGTGAAGTTTCCACTCGATGATGAGGGGTGTTCGTACTTCGTAACGGTAGTAGAGTTCATACCGACATTAGTGCTCGTTACATTCTGGCTCAACCCGACAATTAGTCCTGACCCGATCGACCGATTCATGGTCATGGTTCCTGAAAGCGCCAGGTACGCAATCGATGATAACCTGCTCGGGGGGGCGTCAACAGTCACCGTACTATTGTTCTGGATTAAGCCATGAAGAACAAGCTCCCCGGCACTAGATCTGCCATAGAGCGCAAACTCGCCCAACCGGTTGGATGAACCGCTACCGTCGGAGACCGTATAATTAACGGAAACAATTTGAAGTCGCCCCGTCAAGTTGCCTAATACCGATCCGCCTTCTCCATCACCACGTATCCCCCCGATCAAATCCAGAGTTGCCGCACCTAGCGAACCGAGAGTAGCATTTAGTGAAGTGGCCTGACCAGTTAAATGAAAAATGACAGTCCCAACCTGACTCTGAATCTGCTCAGCAATCGCAGGGGATAACGAAAGTGCAGAGACTGCAAGGAGGACCATGACAATTACATATCGATCTGACCGTTTTCTTGCCATGTACTTTCTGGACCGCAGATTCAAGTATTCTAGTATATCAACGTTCGCACAACGAGACATTCGCGTTCCGAGGTTATGTCAGCAAGTAAGGAACCGTCCATATGTTCTTTCGGACCCCGATTCTAAGTACTAAAGACACGTCGATATTCCATTCCGACTATGGTTCAGCCTGGTCCATTTGCGCCCTCACGTTCTAGGCCACGCAATGTCATAGTTATCGCGCCGAGTTGACGCGCAACTTGGACAGAGGCTAAAGAGTCGTCTTTCTTGGAGCATCAAAGTATAATTAGCAGCCTTCTTTGTTCTGACCAACTTCGAGTTGGACCAGTTGACGATGCACGCTGAACAGAAGCAGTTAGTGACTCCAGGAGATCTTCTCGGTGAGGGACCATACTTTGCTGGAGAGAATACTTACCGAGACGGGACGAAGATTTACGCCGCTAGGATTGGGTTAGCGGATATAGTTGGGAATAAGCTAATCGTCGTCCCAATCAAAGGCGCTTACATACCTAGGATCGATGACATCGTTTTGGGTAGGATCACTGATATTGGAATGTCAGGATGGCAAGTCGATATTTGCGCACCATACCCTGCGATGCTCCCAGTCTCTGAAACACCGATGCAGCGAGGCCGTGATATTGGAAGGCGTGATCTCTCACATATCTATGGAGTCGGTGACTTGACATTGGCTCAAGTGATCGCGTTTGACCGCACACGCGACCCCCTCCTGACGACGAAAGGAAGAGGATTGGGCAAGATTACGTCAGGCCGCGTTGCAAGGATTACACCCGCAAAGATCCCGCGTATAATTGGCAAGAAGGGATCGATGATAACAATGTTGAAGAAGGAGACTAATACCGATATCGTCCCTGGGCAAAACGGAGTGATCCTTGCTACAGGGAAAAACCCTGACCAGGAAAGGATTGCTGTTGAAGCTCTCTACATGATCGAACGAGAAGCCCATTCAAGTGGATTAACCGATCGCGTAAGAGCTTTCATACTAAATGAAATGAAGGGAAAAGAAGTTGGACAACAAACAAGTTCGCTTACTTGATGATAACGGCTTACGAGTGGACGGTCGGAGAATTGACGAGCTTCGACCGATCAAAATTGAAGTCGGCACATTGGACAAAGCCGACGGGTCAGCATATGTCGAGCACGGAAGAAACAAGATCCTCGCTGCGGTGTATGGTCCACGGGAAGCTCATCCCAAGCACATAGCGCTCGCTGATCGAGCTGTAATAAGATGTCGATATCACATGGCACCTTTCTCAACGGATGAACGGAAATCTCCCGCCCCATCGAGGCGCGAATTAGAACTGTCGAAGGTAATTAGGGAGGCTCTGGAACCCGCCGTCATGTCCGAATACTTCCCCCGATCAACTATAGATATCTTCATCGAGGTTCTCCAAGCAGATGCGGGGACAAGATGTGCTGGAATAACCGCTGCAGCATTAGCACTTGCAGACGCTGGGATCCCGATGCGTGAGTTGGTTGCGGGATGCGCGGCTGGTAAGGTGGATGGAAAAGTTGTACTCGACCTTTCGGATATTGAAGATAAACAAGGCGAAGCTGATCTGCCGGTAGCACTAATGCCGAAATCCAATGTAGTAAGCCTTTTGCAAATGGACGGATCACTAACAGAAGAGGAATTCAAGCAAGCCCTTGACATGAGTATTGATGCATGCAGAAGAATACACGAAATGCAGCGAGAAGCTCTCAGACATAGATATCATGTTGTTAAAGACGAAGCCGACAAGGAAGAGGAAGCGACGGAGGTCAACGCCTGATGTCCGCGACTCGTCAACTCTCACCTGTCGCAAAACTAGAGCAGAAAACTGTAGTCGACCTCATTGGAAAGGGGAAACGAGTAGACGATCGAGGACCCGGGGACTATCGCCCTACCACGATCACACTCGGCGTAGTCGAGAAAGCTAACGGCTCAGCCCAGGTTTACCTCGGCAAGACCAAAGTCTTAGCCGGCGTGAAGATACAGCCTGGTACCCCATTCCCGGATACACCAGACGAGGGCATCCTGACAGTAAACGCAGAATTTGTACCACTGGCTTCCCCAACTTTCGAAGCTGGGCCACCTGACGAAAACTCAATTGAATTAGCTCGCGTTGTCGATAGGGGAATTCGAGAGTCAAAAGCCATTGACTTGAAGCAACTCTGTATCGAGCCTGGTAAGAAGGTCTTCATGATCTTTGTCGATGTCTATGTCTTGGATCACGACGGCAACCTAATCGATGCTGCGGCGATGGCGGCACTCGGAGCTCTGGTAAACGCAAAAATGCACGCGTTCAAAGTTGAGAAAGGTGAACCCGTGTATTTGGAGGAAATAATCCCGGTTCCGATGCAAAATTACCCAGTCTCCATCACATCCGTAAAGGTGGACGGTGCTACAGTCCTTGATCCATGTCTAGAGGAGGAACAAGTAATGAGTTGCCGACTAACTGTGACTACAGGCAAGGATGATAATATTTGTGCAATGCAGAAAGGTGGACTCGGTTTCCTCTCGCCTGACGAAATAAAGCAGATCGTTTCGACATCAATAAGCAAAGCTAGAGACCTTCGTGCGAAGATGCTTTCAAACGTGAAATAGCATGGGCAGAACCTACAAGATGGGCCCTTCGGGAAGCTTCGGAGCAAGATATGGAACCGTCGTAAGAAAACGATACTCAACCATCATCACCGGCATGAGAACCCCGCACGAATGTCCTCAATGTCACTTGATCGCCGTAAAGCGCATGTCCGTTGGCATATGGCTCTGCAAAAGTTGCGGGCTCAAGTTTGCAGGGGGCGCGTACTCTCCGCGAACAAAGCTGGGTGAGATCGCAGAGCGAGCTTCGAGGGCCGGAGTAGCTTCTAGCCAACTCGCTGAACTCAAAGCTGAGAAAGCTCGAAAAGCCGAAGTCGAGGCAAAAGCCAAGGCCCCAGCAAAACGAAGACGTCGCAAAGCCGCGACCAAAACCGAGCCTAAAGATGCTGCAGAAGCTACTGAGGAAAAGCCTGCGTGATAGGCTTAACGACGGGACGAGAAACTAATCAGCGACTGAACAGCCTAATCAAGGAGCTCGGCAGTTCCATTCCAAATTCGAGGATAACGCGGCGAGGAAAATCAGGCAAAGAAGAACTGGCCAGAAGACTGCTTCAAGACGGATTCGCGCATGCCCTTATCGTATACAGATGGCACGGAGGGCCAGGTCGCCTGGACTTCTTCAATGTGAAAGCATCAGGTATGGAGCACGTTCCTCCGTCTGCACTATTGAAATCGGTGATCCTACGCAGAGATTTCGGTGACCAGACTCCCCACAAGATTGCTGCCATAACCTGCGAGCATGCGTCCAAAACAACTCGGCACCTGGGCCAAGTTCTGTCTAGTGTCCTCGAACTCCCCCTCGTGGAATCACAATTAGATTTGCCATGTTGCCTGCACCTTCGTGATAACGGAAAAATGACAGAAGTTGTTGTCAGGTCACCACTCAATACGCGCGACATAGGCCCGAAGCTTGCAATATCAAAGCTGATATGGAGTGTGTAAGTCTGAGCCCGGCGAGAGCTGAGCTAAGCATCAGAGTTGGGTCACGACGATTGGCTGAAGCTATTGCAAGTTCATTAGGCCCTGAAATAAATCATCCAGCGGGATCAAAGGCGCGGGTCAGTGTACGCGTCAAACAAAGGAACTTGGAACTCACGTTTCTGGCTCGGGACTCAACTGCTCTAAGGGCCACTATGAACTCATACTTACGTATGGTTGCTGCATGTTTGAAGGTGACGGATGCATTAGAAAGCATTTCGGAATAAGGGGAATTCAATTTGCTAAAGGATATCGATGCCGAGATGCAACGGAAGGATATTCAGGGATTGATCGTTCTTGGTGATACTACACTTGCAAACCCAGACCTAGCGTACGTTGTCGGAAGAAACCTTGCTAGAGGCGGAATCTACTTCAAACGACCCCACTGCAAACCGCTGCTGCTGACGAGCCTACTTGATGTAGAGAATGCAAAAGAGGGGAGGGTAAGAAGTGTGAACACTTTTACAGACTATGGTTTCGAGCAGTTGCTGCTAGAGCACGGACAAGCCGAGGCATATCCCAGACTAATTCATGCGGTACTGACGCAATTGGGGGTGGAAGGCAAGGTCACAATCGCAGGGCGGAACGACCTTGCGTGGGGCACACATCTCGTCGACCGATTGCGAACATTAGGAGTTGACGTCTCTGGCGAGTCTTCGCCAACTGTCTTGGAGGTCGCGAGAGCAACAAAAAGTGCAGATGAGCTTCATGAGATACGTGCCGTCGGGAACAAGACTTCGAGAATAGTACACAAGGTGCTGGATAAACTGGGGTCAATGAAGCGCAAGCGCGGACGCTTGTTTCTGGGCGGAGAAGTAGCAACCGTTGGAAATGTGAAAAGATTCATCTCAATGCAACTTGCAATTGAAGGGCTTGCGACACCTGAAGGAACGATTTTTGCGATAGGTCCTTCATCAGCTGATCCGCATAATAGCGGAGTTCCGAGTGCGGAGATCAAAGAGCACAAGCTGATAGTCTTCGATATTTTCCCGCAAAGTGAGTCAGGTTACTGGTTCGATTTGACCCGTACATTCGTGATAGGGAGCGCAGATAAACAGGCTCGGGCGCTCTTTGATGCAGTTCGAGACGCCCAAGAGTCAGCTCTCGCAACCCTCAGGAATGGCCTACGTGGTCAATCGGCAATGTCAGAAGCTTGTGACATGATTGAGAGACATGGGTTCAGAACCGTCAGAGACATCTACGATGGGAAAGCCAAGAAAATTTCATCCGGATTTATTCACTCGCTTGGACACGGCGTTGGTCTCACAATAGGCGAACGCCCTTATCTGTCACTGCAGAACCCAGACCCTCTGAAGACTGGTAACGTAGTTACTGTGGAGCCCGGAGTATATCTTCCGAAATTCGGTGGTGTACGAATTGAAGACACAGTTCACATAACTCGTGACGGGTGTGAGAAGCTTTCGAACACCCGAAAGGAATTTGAACTTAGCTAACCTAATCGATGCTATGGATACTATTGTGGTCAATGTCCAAGTCCCTGAAGGGCACAATGCGATCCTCGGTCAAAGCCACTTCATCAAATCCGCCGAAGATCTTTTTGAGGCTCTTGTCAACGCAGTACCGAACATTAAATTCGGTCTAGCCTTCTGTGAATCTAGCGGCCCATGTCTCGTCCGCGTTGAAGGTAATGACGAGGACCTGCAGCAACTCGCCTCGCAAACTGCGCTCGCATTATCGGCGGGTCACACGTTTATTGTGTTCATGAAGAACGCTTTCCCTATCAACGTACTCGACAAGGTGAAAGCTGTTCCGGAAGTATGCAACATATTCCTCGCAACCGCTAATCCGTTCCAAGTGATTCTGGCTCAAACAGACCAAGGACGGGGAATACTGGGGGTTATTGATGGTTATGCATCAAAAGGTGTAGAAACTGACAAGGACGTAGAGGAGCGCAGAGCATTTCTGAGAAAAATTGGCTACAAGCGCTCAAGCTGATTTTTCAGCTGCAGGTTTTAGATGCCACCTCACTCCTTCGGCTGAATCTTCGACGATAACGCCCAGATCACGAAGCGAGTCGCGGATTCTATCAGACGTTCCCCAATCTCCCTTTCTCCTAGCTTCGTCGCGGGTCGAGAGTACCATGTTGAGAAGTCTCTCAAATACGCGTTCGAATGCCGTTCCCTTTGATTGGAGGATCCCGAAGACATTTCCAAAGTAGGCGAACAGGTTCAGAACCTCAACGAGTGCTTCTTGATTCAATCTATCATTTGCGTAAGGTTCGATGCCCTTAGTGAATCCTATTATGGCCGCGAGCGCGCGGGGAGTGTTGAAATCATCATCCATTGCTTTGTCGAACTCTTCTTTGGCTTGAGCTACAATCTTACGAGTTTCATCTGACTCGGGCGCAGCTCCTGGTCTCGCCGTTGCTTGTAAGCTCCTGAATTGATCGAACACGGCGCGAAGCCGTTCTAAGACCTGCTCTGTTTGCGCGACGTGGCTTTCGTCATATTCAAGCTGACTGCGATAGTGACTCGCGGCAAAATACAGTCTAAGGGCTTCCGGGTCGTGTTTCAGAAGAGCATCTTTTATGGTTATGAAATTACCCACGGATTTTCCCATACGTGTTCCGCTCACTGTCAGAAGCCCGCTATGGATCCAGTACTTCACCAGAGGTTGCTTACCAGTCGCAGCTTCGGCTTGAGCTATCTCAGCTTCGTGATGTGGAAATATCAGATCGAGACCGCCGCCGTGAACGTCATATGAGGGGCCCAGGTAGGTTGTGGTTATCGCAGTATCCTCAATATGCCAACCAGGACGGCCTCTACCCCATGGGCTATCCCATGCTGGTTCTCCCGGTTTCTCGCTCTTCCATAAGGCGAAGTCCACGACGTTTTTCTTTCTCGGGTCCGGATCAATACGGTGCGTTGTAAGCTGGTTGATGTCCTGACGGGACAAGTCCCCATAGTTAGGGAATTTCGAGACGTCAAAGAATACGTCTCCGTCAACCTGATATGCGAATCGCTTATCGACGAGGGTTAAAATCTGTGAAATAATCTCCGGAATGTGCTCAGATGCTTTTGCGTACAAGTTCACGCTGTCGATGCCTAGTGAATGCATATCTTGAAGGAAATCTCTCCTGAATCTATCGGCAAGTATCAAAGGATCCTGGCCGAGTTCGTTCGCTCTGTTTATGATTTTATCGTCGATGTCAGTTATGTTCATCAGGTAGAAAACGCTGTAGCCCTTCGCTCGCAGATATCTTGCTATAATGTCGTACGCCAGATATGTTCTAGCATGTCCGATATGGCTGTGATCGTAGACCGTCGGACCACAGACAAACATGTACACTCTGTTGTCATGTAAGGGACTGAACTCTTCGAGACTGCGCGAGTGGGTATTGTAAACTTTCAAGCGATTCAACCTCAACTATTCTCCTCGAGTGTGGCGTAGAACGATAAGTCTCGAGTGAACGTTAGGAAGAGAAAATTAGCAAACGCGGACACCCATGATTCCTGCCGCCGTTTTCTCAATCTCTGTGTTAGCCTAATTAATATTCTCTTAGAGAGACGTTTGACGAAAGATTCTCCCTGATGGAACCAGATCTTATACCCTTAGACATATATTGAACGGCGGGTCCAACCGTCGAAACGGATGAATTCCAGAATGGCGCAAGCGGTCCTTAAGTCAGAGAAGAGAGGAGAACAACCGATTGTGCAGCCTGAAGTCAACATTGGAACATTGGGGCATGTTGACAATGGCAAGAGCACCCTCGTGCAGGCTCTTACCGGGGTTTGGACCGCGCGCCACTCTGAAGAATTACGTCGGGGGATTACAATACGAATCGGATATGCTGACGCCTTCATCTACAAATGCCCAAAGTGTAGAGGGCCGAACAACTACGCTGTATCTCCGAAATGCCCGAACTGTGGGGGAGAAGCTAAACTCAAGCGTGGTATAAGCTTCGTTGATTGTCCTGGACATCATAGCCTTATGGTGACAATGCTCTCCGGCTCGGCGCTGATGGACGGCGCATTGTTCGTTTTGGCGAGCAACGCCAAGTGTCCTCAAGCTCAGGATCGAGAACACTTGTTGGCCGCTGGTAGTGTGGGGATTAAGAAGCTTGTGATTGTTCAGAATAAGATTGATGTTGTAAGTAAAGAAAGGGCGATGGAAAACTACAAAGAAATTCAGTCATTTGTGAAGGGTACGATTGCCGAAGGAGCACCTGTTGTGCCGATTTCAGCACAGCATGGTACGAACGTAGATGTGCTCTTGCGAGAAATAGAGGATCGTATACCGACACCCAAGCGTGATATGGATGCACCTCCGCGGATGTTCGTTCTCCGTTCATTCGAGGTCAATAAGCCTGGTACCGAGATTGATGATCTTCTAGGAGGTGTAGTCGGAGGATCAGTCGTCCAAGGGGTGTTCAGGATAGGCGACCAGATTGAAATCAGGCCCGGAATCCCTATACAGGAAGCTGGGGGGCGAACAAGGTATGACCGGCTCGTTACAACCGTTAGGAGTCTCAGTGTGAGTAAGGGGCAAGTCAATGAGGCTAAGAGCGGAGGGCTCGTTGGTATCGGGACCGATTTAGATCCTGCATTAACCAAATCTGACGCGCTTGTTGGAAGCGTCGTAGGGAAGGTAGACACGCTTCCACCCTCACTCGGAAAGTTGCTCCTTGACGTCAATCTATTCGAGACCGTTGTGGGCACAGAACTATCAGTTCCGGTGGATAAGATTAAGACGAATGAAGCTCTCGTGCTGAATGTGGGCACTACCGTGACTTCTGGCATAGTCTCCTCCGCACGCGAGGATATTGTGGAAGTGAATCTTAGGAAGCCAGTATGTGCTGAGCCAAAGTCCAAGGTAGCGATCAGCAGACGAATTACAGACAGTTGGCGGCTGATAGGATTTGGAACACTGAGGACGTAGGCATGCCCGTAAAAGTGATTCTTGATTCAAACTTCCTGATGGCTCCGTTTCAATTCCATGTTGACGTGTTCGAGGAGCTGGAATACCTGCTCCAGAAGAAGATAGATTTCATCGTGCCGTCAGCGGTCAAGCTGGAGTTAACTACTATCTCCTCAAGGGGGGGTGAGGGCGCGGCTGAAGCTTCATTGGCGCTCCAACTCGCCTCACGTTGTCGCGTGGTGGACGTAAACCTTCAGCCGAACGAGACAGTTGATGACGCTATCCTGAAGGCTGCTCAGAAATTGACCGCAGTTGTTGCCACAAACGACATCGAACTGAGGAAGAGGCTAAGAGATATTAACGTCCCAGTTGTGTACCTGCGCGATAAATCGAAGCTAGAGGTCGAAGGAATAGAACCTGCCTACTTCTAGAGGACGCGAGCCAAGAGAGAGATAAGGAATGTTCAGATTAGTAACCGTTGAAGACATAGTCCGAATTCCACCGCAAAGCTTTGGCCACCCGATAGACAAAGCCGCGAAAGAACAGATCAAACTGAAGTATGAAAACATCGTGGACGAAGAACTCGGTTACGTCATACTGGTCGTAGACGTAGATGTAGATCCTGTCGGTAAGATTCTGCCAGGAGATGGCTCAACCTATCATAAAGTGAACTTCAAGCTCTTAACGTTCTACCCCGAAATGCATGAAGTTGTTGAAGGCGAAGTCGTTGAGGTAACCGATTTCGGAGCGTTCGTAAGAATCGGACCGGAAGATGCCTTGCTGCACGTGTCACAGATCATGGACGACTATATCTCATTTGACGAAAAGCACGGAGCACTTGTTGGCAAGGAATCTCAAAGAAAACTTGCCAAAGGCGATATGGTAAGAGGTAGAATTATCGCGGTAAGTTTCCCACGAGGAGGCGCCGGAGGCAAAATCGGCATTACGATGCGGCAACCTTTCCTAGGCCGGATCGACTGGATCGAAGCCGACGTAAAGAAGACCAAAGTGGTCCATGAGGAAAAGTCTGCATGACCGAGAAAGCGTGTAAGAACTGTCGATATGTTAGCAGCGGGTCGATTTGCCCTAACTGCAAGTCGAACAACCTCAGTGATGACTGGTCTGGTCTAGTCGTGATTCTCGACCCTGCAACGTCTGAAGTCGCAAAGAAGATGGGTATCAAAGCGGCGGGAAAATACGCTCTACGCGTTCGATGAGAATGGATGCCCAAGCCGAAAACGCTACGTCTACCTGATTCGCTAAGGCAACAATTCAAGCAGCCTTTTGGTCAACTCGTTTCTGGATCAATATCCGATTGTAATCGTATTATTGAAGAAGTGATTCAAAAGGAGGCTCCTCCTAAAGTCGTGTTAGTAGGCGATACCGTATCTCGACATGCAATCAGCGCGGGCCTTCATGCCGACGTTGTTATTGTTGACAATAAGGAAATGCGGCAATCATCTACTCCAGTTTCTCTAGGATCAAGAAAAATGTTCAAGCTAGTCAATTCTCAAGGGACCATCGCGTCAAAATCGTGGGACGTTCTCCTTCGAGCCCTAGAGGTTGGAAACACTGCGGTTGTCGTTGAGGGGGAGGAAGATTTGTTGGTGCTTGTGGCAGTGTCCGTTGCGCCTATTCGGTCTCTCGTTGTGTATGGACAGCCAAAGAGGGGAGTCGTGCTTGTTCGAGTGACAGCTGAGAGGAAGCGCGAAATATCTCGGTTGATCGCGCTGATGGAAGAGGTTACTTCGGTTTAATGAAGTCGGTAAAGCTGCAAGAGCCGCATGTCCATCGTTCAACCGGTAGCTTGTGAAACGCCATTATGCTTCCGCATCGAGGGCATTTGCGGTTCTTCAGTTTAGCTGTCCCTTTCTGATCGTCGATTTCGTACAATTCGCCTAACCTAGATTTTGCTTCTTTCTTTGTGCTCATTTCTTAGCTTCCTCCTTTGCAGGTTCAGGTTTCACTTCAGGTTTCGGCTTCTCATCCTTACTCGGTGTCTTTGGTTCTGCCTTCGCTTGCTTGGGCTTTTCTGCTGCCTTGGGTTTTTCCTCGGTCTTCTTTGATTGTTCTTTAACCTTCTTTCGTTCGTCACCGGGCAAATTGCGGATTTGTATGTGTTTAGGAACTAGTTTCTTCGCTGCGATCGGATCATCATATACCTGAACTTCGCAGACTGAGTATTGAGTTCCAGTCTTTGTGTCTATTTCTACTACAAACACGTTATCAGCTTTCGTGCCGTACTTTGCAGCCACAGCATCTCTCAAAGATGTCCGTGACGGCGAACCCGCATTCTCATGCTCCACATCGAGAGAGAGTTCCTTCCGTCCCAAGAGCGCATTGTACGTATCTTGCCTTACCTTAAACTCCATCTCAACTACTTTCCTTTCTTAGTCTTCTTGATCTCTTTTGGCTTCTTCGAGGTTTTCTCAACCGGTTTGGCAGGCGCTACGGGCGTTGGAGGCGCGACGGGTTGTTCTATGGTTTTCGGCTTCGTGGTAGCTGCGCCTTCCTTTCTCAGGGTAACATTGATCTGATAAGTTTCTTCAGTAACGGTTCTCCCTCTGATGAGCTTACGCTTTCTCTCACCAGATTTATGCGGTCTGAAACCGGGACCCGAGGATAGTACGATATACTTCTTTGCCCCCCCGTGGACATCGGCCCTCATAGGGACTCCGTTCTTATCACAACCGCCTGATATGACCGCATTTCCGTCTATGCCTATCGCGGTTCCGTCAACAACATCACCCAACGATCGCCCAATCAATGCCTGAGCGCGTGCTCCCTCTAGCTCGCTGACGACACACTTCCCAGTACCGGGGTCCGATACTATGAGTTTGAATTTCGCCATTACACGACCCTTTTTCGAATCGGATCGATACTAGCGACTGAACGCCTTTAATTAACGTTGTCAGGTTGCTTACCGCTGCCTCTTTGAATGAACCCGAAAGTGCGCTTTCAATTCCGCGATGCTCATGAACCCAAGTTCCTTTTGATCAGTTTCGCCTGTTTCCAGCCAAATGTGTCTCGGCTTCCTGCCCTCTATTGCAGCAAGAAACTGCTCCATAGTCAAAGCATCTACAGAATTTGGAGTCTTTCCAATGCGGACCTCATTAACCAATCGGATTCGCTCCCCAGTGCTTAAAGCCCTATTAATGGAAAAGTAGTTTAAACCGCCTTCAGCAGGATGAGATATTCCGACGGTCGTCGCGTCTTTCAGCTCTATCAAAATTACAGAATATTGATGTATCTCGCTGAGGATATGGAGAACGTCACTCGCAGACATCATAGCAGCCATTATCCAGCCTAGCGACGACCTGATCGAAATACGTAAGAGTCCTTATCAAGTTTGGTAAAGAGTTGCAAAGACGAACAACCGCGGAGCAGAAATGTTCATAAACGGCATATCGTTGCATACGCTGACAATTGGCAAATGTGCAAGTGAAGCGAATGCCAAAATCATTCTACGTTAAGTTCGAAGTTCCGAAGGAGTTGGCAGACAAAGCCTACCAACTAGTGCAAATTGCGAAGGATTCGGGTAAAATAAGAAAGGGCACGAATGAAAGCACAAAGGCGATTGAGCGCGCCGTGGCGAAGCTCGTTCTGATCGCAGAAGATGTCGATCCACCGCAGGTTGTCGCTCATCTTCCTATCTTATGTGAAGAGCGGAAGATTTCCTACTTATTCGTGCCGAGCAAACTTGATCTGGGGCGCTCAGCAGGAATCGATGTGGGATGCGCTGCGATCTCTGTGCTTGAGGGCGGCGAAGGATCAAAGACGCTGAAGGAAATTATCGACGCGACGGAGCAGTTCAGAAAGGGCGGGGCTAAGGTTCAGCAATGAGTGCTCCGAAGGAGCGCGCAGAAGAAGCGATAACGCCCGCCGAGGTTACGCAGATTATTGGTAGAACCGGTGTAACAGGTGAAGTCATTCAGGTACGTGTGAGAATCCTCGAAGGGAGAGACAAAGGCCGCGTCATAACCAGGAATATCAAAGGTCCCATCAGAACCGGAGATATTCTGATGCTTCGTGAGACCGAACGCGAAGCTAAGAAGATCCGATAGGGAGCCTCGACGGTTGCCTAGAACCTACTCATGTTCGTTCTGCGGGAAAGATTTCCCACAGGCCACGGGCATCATGTTTGTACGGAACGACGGATCAATTATGTATTTCTGCTCGTCAAAGTGCAGGAAAAGTCTGATGGTTTATCGAAGGGATCCTAGAAAACTCAAATGGACCTTGTATTATGGGAAGAAGGAACGAGGAAAGTAGCGTAGTTGCAGGCTGAGAAGCAGCAAACATTCGTCTTCCTAAAGCCAGAAAGTGTGGTTAGGGGACTAATAGGCGAAATCGTGGCTCGCTTCGAGCGCAAGGGATTAACTCTAGCCGCGGCTAGGCTGATCAAAATGTCGGAAGAGCAAGCTCGTCAGTTGTATTCAATTCACAGTAACAAGCCGTTCTTCCAGGAACTCGTCTCCCATGTGACATCAAGCCCCGTCTTCCTCATGGTGTGGGAGGGTCCAAATGTTGTAACTGTCGCAAGAACCCTGGTTGGGGCTACGAACCCACTGAATGCTGCTCCTGGAACTATTCGCGGAGACTTCGCGCTCAACGTAACGCCGAACGCCATCCATGCATCTGATTCAATCGAAAATGCGAAACGAGAACTGTCAATCTTCTTCTCCCCAGCCGATATCTGGAGTTACAACAGACCTACTGAGCAGCAATTTCTGTTAAAGTAGATCAGAAACCCCAGACTGGGTTTGTTTTCCGCTTTATTTGAATCAACTCGTTAATTGTTTCCCGATCGGCCTCAGTGAGTTCTCCTGGAAACTTCGTGAGAAATGTCTTCAAATGGCGTTCTGGAACGTCCGCATAGATGACGTCACCTTCGTCAATATTCCGTCCCACTACTCCGTCCTCGATTGATACTGCGACCTGCATACTAACTGTGGCTTCCGGCACGTCTTTTCCCTGATCCTGAATACCTTGAAGCTCGCCCAGCTTCTTTCCGGACTGTGTGATCAGAGGAATCTTTGGTCTAAATCGACCTGTAGTTATTTCTACACCAACGATTGCGGGTTTGCTCCTCCTGAATAAGAATCCTGCAAGAACTTTAGCTTTGCATGGTCGAACAAGCAGATCAAGTTCAGCCTTCACACCCGCCGCACGTTGTTCTTCACTCCAATGGATGTAGTCTTCTAGCATGTGGTAGATTATGTCGGACTTGAAGATCGGTATACCCGCCACTTTTGCTTCTTCCTCTGCATCGGGCAGAATCTTCACATTGAAGGCGAGGATTGCTGCAAGCAATCTATCCTCGGGACCTAACGCTTCGACTTCCACTACATCCCTCTTGGTTACGTCGCCAATGTCTGCCAGTCGTATCTGAATTCCATGTCTGTTTAATGTTTCTGTGACGGCCTCAAGCGAACCAAGCGTATCTGTCCTAAGGACTATCCCAGATTTCTCGGTCTTAATTCGGAGTTTCTCAACTTCGTCTTCAATCATCCTTGCATACTCCTTCGTATTCTTTCCTTTCGGGGCTGCATACAAGGGCGATCCAGCAAGCGCGGCTTCAAGTCCCGGAGCTGCAATCTTGACACCTGATGCGGCAGCAACCCTTCGTACGCTCGTGAACCGGTCACGAGGATCTCTTATCTCATCCAGCGGCTTCGGAACAAGTATGGCACGCACTTCGGTAACGATCGGATGCTCACGCCCACCAATTACTATTGTGTCATCGACCTTCAAGGAGCCGTCGTAAATTATCGCGTTAATCGTGGTTCCAAGTCCAGGTTCATCTTTAACTTCAAGCACTGTACCCCGCGCGGGGCCAGATGTGACTTGAAGTTCGTCAGAAAGGTAAGCTTGAGTCAATCCGGTTAGAATTGCCAAAAGTTCAGGGATCCCTTCTCCAGTTTTAGCGCTTAATGGAACGATGGCGAGGTTCTCTTTGAATTGAGTAATCCGGTCGAATCTCTCTGCTTTGAACCCAAGTCTGGAGAGAGTGCCCATGATGGTGTAAACTCTATTGTCGAGTTCAGTCTGTACCTCAGGAAATTGCGACTTGAGAGTTGTTGCGAAGGGAACCGCTAACTGTGACTTCCATCCAGGGATGGCATCAATTTTATTTGCGGCAATTATGAAGGGGGTCTTCCTGCTCTTGAGTATATTTATCGACTCAACTGTTTGAGGTTCGACGCCCTTCGTTACGTCAATCACCAAAATGGCAATATCGGCGGCTGATCCGCCACGTCTTCGGAGATTCGAGAAAGTTTCGTGTCCTGGTGTATCAATAAACAAAAGTCCGGGAACTTTCAATTCGAAATGGAACTGTTCGAGCAGCGGGCCACAAATCTCCTCGACGGTTGCGCGAGGCAGAAGACTGGCCCCGATGAGTTGTGTTATTAACCCTGGCTCTCGCTTGGCGACGGAAGTGCCTCTGAGTTTGTCTAGGAGAGTCGTTTTGCCGTGGTCAACATGACCTAGTACTACCACTATAGGTTGTCTAATGGTCAAGTTGTCCACCGGCTTTTGTTCTAACTCAGGACATCCGCCATTAAAGCTTCACTGGAGTTGAGCTTTTTACGTTCATGGTTTATTCGTACGGTGCGGCTCGTAACTAATGAATAGCCAGGAATCGAACGCGTTCGAAATGCTTGCTAAGCCGGTGAGGGACGCCCTTCAAGCACGAGGATTTGCGTCACCAACGGACCCACAGCTAAAAGCGATTCCTGAAATAATCGCCGGCAAGAACGTTCTCTTAATCTCGCCAACAGCTTCTGGTAAGACAGAGGCAGCAGTTCTGCCAGTATTTAGCATGTATATGACGAACCGCGGCGATGATCGCGGCATCAAGATTCTCTACGTTACACCTCTTCGCGCGCTTAACCGCGACATGCTAGAACGATTTGAATGGTGGGCGGAACGATTGGATCTTAAGATTGCTGTTCGACATGGCGACACTGAAGTTAGAGAAAGAGCAACTCAGGCGAAGAATCCACCAGATATGCTCATACTGACTCCTGAGACGTTACAGGCAATCCTAACGGGGCGAATAATGAAGCAACACCTTCGCGCCGTGAAGTACGTGATAGTCGACGAAGTTCACGAATTGGCTGAAGATAAGCGAGGAAGCCAATTGGCAATCGCACTGGAACGATTGAGGTGGGCTGCGATGCATGACTTCCAAATGATTGGTCTCTCAGCAACTATAGGATCGCCTGACAAGGTTGCCAAATTTCTTGTCGGAACAAGTCGCGAGTTCACAATCATCCATGTTCCCGTGGGCAGACAGGTACGAATTGAAGTAGTTCGCCCTGAACCTGAAGCAAGAGACTTGGATCTTTCCATGCAGCTCTACACTCATCCAGATGTAGCGGCTCGCCTAAGGCTAATGCGGGATCTCATAGAAACTCATCGCTCGGTATTACTGTTCACAAACACCCGCGCAGTTGCTGAAATCCTCACTAGCAGACTGAAAGTATGGGATGTTGATTTTCCTATCTCAATTCATCATGGTTCCCTGGCGAGGCCCTCTCGCATAAGTGCTGAGCGGGGACTGAAGGACGGGCAACTGAAGGGGCTCATAGCCACGTCCTCTTTGGAGCTAGGCATTGACGTTGGAAATGTGGATTTCGTTATTCAGTATATGAGCCCGCGACAAGTTTCGCGCCTCATCCAGCGTATCGGTCGAAGCGGGCACCGAATCGGCAGATTGGCAGATGGGATTATTATAGCAATGGACTCTGATGATACATTAGAATCGTTGGTCATTGCGAGACGGGCATTAGAGGAAACACTCGAACAAGTCTCGGTTCCGGAAAAGCCACTCGACGTGTTGGCGCATCAAATCGTCGGCCTCTTGATCCAGAAAGGTCGCTGGTACATAAATGAAATCTTGGAGATCGTCACAAAGGCCTTTCCTTATCGGAATCTCACAGAACAGGACGTTGCTGCTATACTGAATTACATGCACTCGCGTTTCCCTAGACTGGCTTGGTATTCTGAAGAGGACACACTGGCTCTTCGACCGAGAAATCTGAAAGCCCTCTACTCATATTACTTCGGAAAACTTTCGATGATTCCTGATGAGAGACAATATCTGATAATAGACCAATCAAATGATGAAGCTGTCGGCGTCTTGGACGAGGCCTTCGTAGCAGAATACGCCGAGCCAGGCCGCAAATTCATCGTGCGAGGAAGCCCTTGGCGGATGGTCAGCATAAGAGCGGACAAGATCTACGTGCGACCCATCAGAGATCCGACAGGTTCTATTCCGAGTTGGGTGGGCGAGGAGATACCTGTACCATTCGAGGTAGCACAGGAGGTTGGGGCGATAAGGAGGAAAGTTGAAACTGCGTTGGGGTCAGGAATAACTGAAGTGTCGCTCCTCGATGAACTCTCCCAATTATATCCCGCATCGACTCGGACGATCCAAAATTCATTGTCCGAGACATTAGATCAAGCGCGACAGGGGCTCGTTCTCCCAACGGACAAGCGAATTGTACTAGAAGATTGGGAAGACTTCGTAATCGTCAACGCGCATTTTGGGCTCCTGGTCAACCGCACTCTCGCACGATTAATAGGACATGTGCTCTCCGAAGACATTGGTACAACGATCGGAGTCCAACAAGATGCGTACCGAATCGTAATCCAAACAACAGGGGCCGCAAACGCTTTCAAAGTAGCCCAGGTGCTGCAACAATTATCTGGAATGGAGTTAGAGAGCGTAATACGCGAAGCGTCCAAAAAGAGTGGAATGTTCAAGAGACGCCTTGTCCATGTCGCAAAGAGATTCGGCGCGATAACTCGATACGCAGAATTTCAGAGTGTTAAGCTTCGCCAAGTAATGAAGAGCTTTGAAGGAACGGTGATCATGGAGGAAGCGTTCAAGGAGACTTTGGAAAAGGATTTGGATCTGAAGAATACGAAACTGATCTTGAACCAACTGGGGCGTGATATTGAAGTATCGTTCTCTCCATCCGCGAGAGATCCTACACCTATCGCCAGGATCGGTATCGAAAGAATCAGTCGAAAGACTGATCTCATTCCTCCTGACAAAATGAAACGCATCCTAATCGAATCAACTAAAGTAAGAATACTAAACGAATCTAGACTACTTGCATGTCCTTCCTGCCTAAACTATGCCAGAATTGTCTCAGTCAAGGACATGCCTGAGACCTTCGAATGTCCAAAGTGCAAGAACCCATTAGGCATGAGCGCTGACACTCCCGACTCAATAGAGAAGATCCGTAAGAAACGTACCCTCTCGGAGTCTGAGAAACGAACCGTTGACGCTCTGAAAGCGTCGAGTCTGCTGATCAGGAAAAACGGTAAGATCGTTGCCTATATCCTGGCTGGAAGAAGGCTCAGTGTAGCCGATGCTCGAGCTGTGCTGAGACGAACACACCGTGTATCAGACCGACTATTTGAGCAGATCATGGAGCAGGAGAAGAAGGCACTCAGGCGTCGATTCTGGTAGTGTTACCCGCGGATCCGTAATGACGATAAGCCCGATTCTGCAATCATTGATCGGGCGATGAAGAAAGCTGGTATTGGAGTAATATGTGATCGAAGAAACCAGATCTGAGCCCAAAAACGCTCTACGATAAGAGGATTTTGTGAGAGATCTTAAATACCGACCCCTGTTTGATTGGTTCACCGAAATTTGGAGGAAAATGTAAGAAATGTCAAATGAAAGTAAACCTAAAGGCAAAACTAGCACATACATCGCCGCCGTCGTCCTAATAATCATAATTTTGGCGGGCGTCGGTTACTACTATTACAACACAACGACAATGGCTCCAACAACCACAACGTCAATGGAGAGTACTATGGTTCCAACAACAACTGCTGCACCCCTCTACAAGGACACCATTGTTGTAGGCACAACCGACTCGGTACAAACCACAATCGATCCAGCAGATGCGTACGACTACTTCGGCATCAACATAATAGAGAACGTTGGCGCTCCGCTCGTTGACTATAGGCCTGGAACAACACAAATCGTTCCAGCTCTTGCAACCGACTGGTCCGTCAGCCCTGATGGGCTAACTTGGACCTTCAACCTGAGACAAGGAGTAACTTTCCCTGATGGAACTGCTTTCAATGCTAACGTAGTGAAGTATACAATGGATCGAGAGTTCGCCATTGATGAACCAGAGGGACCATTCGCCGGCATTGGAGCGGACACAATCGTCAACAAGACTGTTGTCACTGGAACATATCAAGTCCAATTCGTGTTGAACGAACCGTTCTCAGCTTTCTTAGCCCAAGTAGCGTTCACCCCATTTTACCCCGTCAATCCCAACGTGGCACCCACGCCAATGACTAAATGTGGTGACACATGTGGAATCGTAAACTATACAGGTACAGTAGCTACTGAGAACCCAACTGGCTTAGGTCCATACCTTATCAGTAACTGGCAACGAACGGCAGGAAAAGACGTCGAAATCGACCTAACTGCAAACCCCCACTACTGGAACGCCTCGGGCGGTCTACCTTTGACCAAGAATATTATCATAAAGTTCTACACCGACTCGACTTCGCTCAACCTTGCGATGCAGAGCGGAGCAATCGATATTGCATACCGTCAACTCGCGCCCGCCGATATTCAAGCCTTCGAGTCAAATACTAACGTCAAAGTCTGGAAAGGACCGGGTCAGTTCATTCAGTATCTGTGCTTCAACGAGGCATCGGCTCCGTTCAACAACGTTGCTGTGAGACAAGCAGTTGCAGCAGCAATTGACAGGTCACTCATTACGAATACCGTGTTCTTGGGACAAGCAGATCCACTCTACAGTATGATCCCTGCTGGAATGTCCTACCATAATGATGCGTTCAAGTACTATGGTGATGGCAACATAACTGCAGCTCAAGCATATCTTCAGAGCGCGGGCTACAGCACTTCGAATCCATTGAAGTTCACTCTGACCTATCCAACGGGACACTATTCATCAACAGACGGGATAGCCTCAGCGCTCAAACAGGCACTGGAGAAGACTGGTATGATCCAAGTAACACTCGCCAACGAGCCATGGCCTAACTACAAAGCCAGCACATCAGCTGACCAGCATCAAGCCTACATCTACGGATGGTACCCCGACTACGTAGACCCATATGATTACACCTATCCTTTCCTACCGCCTGATGGAATCGGATTTCTGCACACTCACTACGTAAGTCCCACGATGAACCAGCTTCTACACCAAGCAGCGTCCGCGACCGACACAACTACGCTAGGAAACACATACGCGCAAGTCCAACAGTTACTCGTCACTGACGTACCTATAGTGCCGCTCTTCCAGGGAACAACGATCTGTGTAAGTAACCTGAAAGTTGGCGGAATTGTTCTAGACCCAACAACAATCTTCAGGTACTACCTGCTCTGGGAAAGCCCGTAAGTAAATTACAATGAGGAGGTTACCCGGGTAACTTTAAAACCCGGCCTCTCTCTCCCCTTTTTGTGGGCTTAAGAGATTACGTCGTGACTAGGATACTTCTCACGATTCCAATGATTATGATTCTTCTGACAATCGTTTTCATAGTTATGCGAGTGTTGCCCGGAAATCCCGTCCTGTTAAAATTCGAAAAAAATACGGATCCTGCCCTGCTCGCCCAGTATACGCATGCGCTTGGCTTAGACAAGCCACTCTACGTCCAGTATTTTGATTACCTGTGGGGATTGCTGCACGGTGACCTTGGATTGTCAATGGCCGGAGCGTTCGAACCGGTTGGGCCCCAGATACTGTCCAGATTTCCAGCTACACTCGAATTGACCAGCTACTCGTTCATCGTTGCCGTAATTGTAGGAGTACTCCTTGGAGCGCTGGGAGCACGAAAGACTGGAGCCACTGACGATTCTGTGAAAGTGTTCGGGATCCTCATCTATGCATTCCCAGTTTTCTTTTTGGGAATGATACTCCAATTGATCTTCGGGGTATGGTTTCGCATATTGCCCGTATCTGGACGGCTAGATCCGGGAGTGATACCAACATACCTATCGTTTGGCGGACATTCACTCCAAACAGGCATCTTAACCCTTGACAGTCTACTCTCTGGGAATCTCCCTGAATTCGTTGATGCGGTAAGACACCTCATACTTCCCGCTACTGCTCTTGGATTGGTCATCTCAGGAATCTTCGTACGAATGACGAGAGCGAATATGATGGAAACAATGCGAGCGGACTTTGTAACCGCTGCAAGAGCTAGAGGCCTCAAAGAGAGGACCGTTGTGTACTCTTACGCTCTAAGGAATGCCTTACTGCCCATAGTCACAATTATGGGACTGCAATTCGCCCTTTTGCTTAGTGGCGCTATCTTAACCGAAACAGAGTTCAGTATTCTCGGACTAGGCTCGTATCTCGTTGACAGAATTAACTTCAGAGACTACACAGCAGTTCAGGGCACCGTTGTTTTCCTCGCTCTAGTGATCTCATCAGTCAGTCTCATAGTAGATATTCTATATGCATATCTTGATCCAAGGGTTCGGCTATGACAATTACTCAGCGGACGAGGGTCGAGCCACAGTCACAACTAGCCAAACTAATGTCTCCCATCTTCGGCAAAGGATATGGAAGGGGGCTAATGCTAGTAGGCCTATGCATCACGATTTTCCTTACTGTAATGAGTATTCTCGCCCCATTTATCGCTCCACATGATCCGACAACGATCGGTCTTGGACCACCCAACTCGGCCCCAAGCGCAGTTTTCCCATTGGGAACAGATCAGTATGGAAGGGACATGCTGAGTAGGATCATTTGGGGAGGGCGATTCATACTCCTTGTCGCAGTCGCTGCCGTCGCAATCTGTCTTCTGATTGGTTTGCCCATAGGTCTCGTGTCTGCGTATGCCGGGGGGAACGTAGACAGGACGGTCGCCTTGGTCATGGACAGTATCTATGCATTTCCAAGCCTTGTCCTAGCGATAATGATCATCAGCGTATTCGGCGTGACCATAATCAATGAGGCGTTGGCCATCGCAGTTGTTTACATCCCAAGCTATTTCAGAGTAGTGAGAAGCCAAGTTCTATCGATCAAGGAGATGCCCTACGTCGACGCAGCAAAGTCGGCTGGTGCAGGCACCCCTTCAGTTCTTCTAAGGTACATCTGGCCGAACGTCACCGCGTCGGTTGTGGTGGTTGCCACAGTAAACTTTGCTGACTCAATTCTAACTACGGCTGGATTAGACTTCATAGGACTCGGCCTTCCTGTGACATTGCCTGACTGGGGAATAGACCTGACCTACGGTCGCCAAGCTTTACCGCTCGGCGTCTGGTGGACAATCGTCTTCTCCGGAGGAATGATCCTCCTGGCCGCTTTAGGCTTCTCGCTAATCAGCGAGGGCTATGCAGAAAGAGTGAATCCAAAGCTCAGGTGAATTCTTGGACCAGCTGCTTCAAGTCGAATCACTAACGGTAGAATATCGAACCGGCGATGCAATTGCGACTGCTGTGCAGGCTGTCTCACTCGATCTCAAACGAGGAGAAACCCTCGGCTTAGTGGGAGAATCCGGCTCAGGAAAATCCACATTCGGCTTAGCAGTAATGGGATTGATCAGGCCACCGGGATATGTGACTGATGGGAAGCTGACATTCGATGGCACTGACATACGTTCACTTACAAACGAACAATTGCGTGAATTACGCGGAAAGAAAGTGGCGATGATCTTCCAGGACCCGATGACATCTCTAAACCCGGTAAAGAAGGTTGGTGATCATTTCATTGAATACATTCGCGCACATGATCGCGACGCATCAGAGCAGAGCGCACGGTCTACAGCAAAGACAGTGCTAGAAGACTTGGGGATACCTGCATCACGAGTTGATGATTATCCTCATCAGTTTAGTGGCGGAATGAGACAACGCGTTATGATTGGCCTTGCACTTGCACTGAAGCCTTCGCTCATTATCGCTGACGAGCCCACTACGGCACTAGACGTAATCGTAGAAGCACAAATACTGAAGCAACTGTCAGACTTGAAAGAGAAGTACTCGCTATCTTTGATACTGATAACCCATAACATGGGCATAGTCGCAGAAATGGCGGATCGGGTGGCGGTCATGTACGCCGGCAGGCTTGCTGAAGTAGCCCCCGCTGTCAGCATCTTCGAACAACCAAAACATCCGTACACACAGGCTTTGCTAGATTCAATCCCGAATATTCTAACAAGCGATAAAGTACTGAAGACTATCCCGGGCTCACCTCCAGATCTAACTACTCCTCCGTCAGGATGTCCATTTCATCCAAGATGCCGATACGTGTTCGACCGATGCAGAAAGGAAGTGCCGATGCTCATCGAAACTGGAGGAGCGTCCGCAGCAGCATGCTTCCTATTGGAGGGAGAAAAAGCACGCCGTACGTAGAAGTAAACGAACTGAGGAAACTATTCCCCGTACAAAGGAGCTTGATCGCGCAAGTCTTTGCGAGAACACCAGCGGAGAATGTTCGCGCGGTAGACGGGATAACGTTCAGCGTAGAAAGAGGTGACGTTTTCGGACTCGTCGGTGAATCGGGAAGCGGCAAAACTACGACTGGGCGCATTACAGCCGGCCTCATAAGGCCCACGGAAGGAAGCGTAACAGTGGACGGAGCAGAACTCTTCGCAATTCCAAAACCGCAACTGAGAAGGCTCAGGAAGAAAATGCAATTCGTGTATCAGGATCCGCTCTCATCCCTGAATCCGAAGATGATGGTAGGAGATGCGGTAGGCGAACCGCTGAGATACTTGAGCGATGACTCCGCCTCAAAACGCCGTGACAGTGTATTCAACCTTCTTGACCGAGTAGGACTCTCTCCTGCCGACTCCTTCTTCTACCGCTATCCACATCAATTGAGCGGAGGACAGCGGCAAAGAGTCGTAATCGCTAGGGCTCTTTCAATTAACCCCGAATACATCGTTGCTGACGAACCCGTAGCAATGGTGGATGTATCTGTGAGAGCACAGATTATGGATCTGCTGCTCACAATGCAAAGAGAACTGAACCTCACGATACTTCTCATCACCCACGATCTTGCCGTTGCCAAATACATGTGCAACAGAATCGCAGTAATGTATCTTGGGAGAATTATGGAATATGCCAAGACTGAAGATCTCTTCACACACCCGCTTCACCCATACACCCAAGCGCTGCTTGCAGCCGTCCCTATTCCCGACCCTAGAAAGCGATCAGAAAAGAAGATCCCTTCAGGGGAAATTCCTAGCGCGCTGAACCCACCGACTGGATGTGTATTTCACCCACGATGTCCCAAAGTCTTCGACAAGTGTTCCAGGGATGTTCCTCAACTCTTAGAGCATGAGAACGGACATTATGTGGCATGCCACTTGTACGCATAGCCTGATTCGCGGAACCATCACAATCCCGATGCAAAGCATTGAAGATACCACAAGGTTTATTTCAAGTCGCATTCATCGCCGACCATCACATACGCATCAAGAGTGGAATTGAAAATCATTGGGTAAACAAATTCGAGTACAGCGTAGGGGTAAAGGCGGTTC
>DATKOK010000148.1:0-3577 GCA_035524675.1 Candidatus Methylomirabilota bacterium
ACCAGAAAATTCGATCCATAGTATTGCTGCGTTGAAGTGGTTGGAGATCCAAGTTGTGCATAGCACGGATCTGCTGAGACGAAGTTATTGTTGGTCGCGACTGTCATTATTCCGATTGCCAAAGTCACGATTAGGATTGCGTAGGCGCATATTCTTGAGGTCTTTTGTTCCAAGCGGACCATCACTAACTACGTCATGTAGTTGACTATAAAAAGTTAGATGGACGAATCGTACGCACAACGGCCCCAAAACTACGCGTATTACATTTCAACTACATGTCATAGTTACCGTGCAACACTTACACAAGCTTATGAAATGACAACCAGACACTTAGAAGTGCGATATTCCAATCAGCTAAATAGTCCAATCATGTCAATTGGAGTGCTGAAGAGATTCCTGCCTTGGTGGAATGGGTTACTCTCTATTGCGAAAAGTGCCGGGGCGAAACTAAACATGAGTTGTCTTGGGAAAAGAAGAAACCTACGTTCAGCGGTAAACCATACCGCGACGCCAAATGCACCCGTTGTGGCACGATTAGGAAGTATGAATGGCGGTGACCGAGATGGAAAGCTGCTTATCTTACGCGAAGACATTGTGTTATGGAAGTTCAGGAAGGGAGTATGGTAAATGGCAGTAGATACCAAGGCGTTCGACGAAGCAGCATTAGTTGCAGCAGAAGAATTGAAGAAGTTACCAGCAGAACAAGTAAAGGTCGTGGCGGATTGGTGGGCCAAGTATTACATGACGGCTGGACACAAGAGGCTAGGCAGGCTACTAGTCGCAGTATCCAAAGGCAAACCCATCTGACGGACCCTAGGACATCCGTAACTCTATCTGCATAGTCTGAAGTAATTGAGTGATTACGGCAAAGTAATTACTGTATTTGGGAAAAGTTCAATCTCCGCGTTCACCATTGATTGAAGCGTAGCTGAGGCTATGCAGCATGATTGAGCTCAGGTGGTGGATCAAGCGTTGAATAAGGCCATCTCATGTGCTAAGGACTTCCCTGACGGATGCAAAGACTGCCCAGACTACGAAGAGGTTTACTCCGCACTCGACGCAGGGCTCACTGGGTGCTTCGGCCTGTACTCTGGTCCAACTTACACCCTAAAGAAGTGCAGGAGATTCAACTGGAAAAGTTACGGCAAGGCTTAGGTCACGATCGAGCACAGCAATCCAGCCACTAATGACGAGAGTACGAAACGGTATCGCCAGATGGAAGATAGGAGCGTCCGAAGGCGCTTCGGGTGCTGCAATTTCTCATTACTGCATGCATTTGATCAACAACAATCCTGAAAAACATCCGAGAACTATCGTTAGATGAAGCGTAGATGAACGTCAACATTCCTGAGAAAATATTCTTCACAAAAGGTGTGGGGACTCACAAAGAGAGATTGACAAGTTTCGAACTGGCGCTTCGTGACGCTGGAATAGCTTTCTGTAACCTAGTTTACGTATCAAGCATCGTACCCCCCAACTGCAACGTCATACCTAGAAACGAAGGTCTTCCACTTTTGAAACCCGGTCAAATAATATTCTGTGTTATGAGTCGGATTGATACGAACGAGCCGAACCGGTTGATGGCTGCAGCCATCGGAGTTGCGTTGCCCCAAGACAGAACAGTGTACGGCTACTTATCTGAGCATAAATCATATGGTCAAACGCAGGAGAAGGCAGGCGACTACGCTGAAGATTTGGCTGCTTCAATGCTTGCTTCGACGCTTGGCGGACCGATCGACATAGACAGCGCCTGGGACATTAAACAAGAGATATGGAACATATCAGGCAAGAAGGTCAGCACCCGAAACATATGCCAATCAGCAGAAGGCAACAAAGACGGATTGTGGACGACAGCTATTGCGGCCGCCATCATGATTTAGCTCGAAGTACGCAGTAGTGACAGTATTTCTCGTCAGCTTCCAGTCTGTCTCTCGCACGCCAGTTATTTGCGGAACAGGCTGGACCATAAGCCCTTCTCTATGATTGTGTCGTCTGCTACCTTATCCCTTTGGGCATTGATGAGGTCCCCACGAGATATGTAGCCTACGGGCTTGCTGTTCTTGTCCACGACCACGAGGTATGGGACGTCGTTTAGGGTCATCAATCTTAGAGCTTCGAACCCAAACTCGTCTTCGTTGATGGTTTTAACGGATTTTGAGCAGACCTGTTCTACTGTAAGTTCGGGATCGGCTGCAGAGGCGCCTTCATACAGTTGAGCCCGGTCCACTGCGCCGATGGCGAATCCATCTTTGAGTACGATCATTCTCCGTCTCTTGATGAGATGGTGGTTCGGACTATCCATCTTCCGGAAGAGCTCCAGGGCGCTGTCCTTTGCGTCCACAGCTATGAGGTCTGACATTATCTTGGAGACTCGGATCTGCCTCAGAGGATTGACTTCGTAGATGTGGCGCACTCGGAGCCCTCTTCTCGTGAGCTTCTCTGTCATAATTGAATCCGTCATCAAATATTCGCCGACGAGCTCTGCGATTACTACGGTTACGATAACGGGAAGGACGCCCTGGTAGTCCCCCGTGACTTCAAGCGCGAACACTATTGAGGCGAACGGCGCTCTGGACGCCGTGCCGAAAACGGCTGCCATGGCAGCTATCGCGAAGACTCCTGGAACGACTCCTAGGGTTGGAAACGCGGAAACCACACCAGACCCGAAAACAAGGCCTAATGCACTGCCTATCATGAATAGCGGCGCTAACGTGCCGCCTGACGTTTGCGATCCCATCGCGAGGACCCAGGCCGCAGCCTTTGCCACAAGAATCAGTACGGCCAAGCCGACAACAATCTTCGAATCTATAATGGCGTTGATGACATCGTAACCTACACCCAGAATTTGCGGAACTACAAAACCGATCACTCCGACAATTAGCCCGCCAAGAGCTGGGAGCCATGGCTGTCCGAGCGGAAGCTTTCGAAAGAAATCCTCAGACTTGTATAACCCACGGGATAAGATTGTACCCAGCACGCCGGAAATCAGACCGAGAATGACGTAGAACGGGAGGGTGTTGAGTCCTCCGAAACTGTAAACCGGCGTTGAGAAGAGTGGTTTCGGCGATATGAGGTAAATGTGCATCCAGGCACCTATCGCGGACGCTACTGCGATCGGAACGAGGGATTTGACTCTGAATTCGAAGAGTAGGAGTTCGATTACTAGAAAGACTGCTGAGATTGGCGTCCCGAATGTTGCGGCCATGCCTGCTGCTGCTCCAGACGCGAGGAGAATTCGCCGCTCCGAACCCGTGACGCTGATCACTTGGCCGATCGCGGAGCCGAAGGCGCCTCCCGTCTGTATAATAGGCCCTTCCGCTCCGAACGGTTGACCTGAACCTATCGTCAGGGCTGCTGAAACGGCCTTCAAGATGCCTACCTTGGGCTCAATCTTGCTCTTGGAGAGGAGGACGGACTCGATGGCTTCCGGTATGCCATGCCCGATAATCTTAGTCGATCCAAATTTGATCATGATCCCCGCGATCAAGCCGCCGAGGCTGGGAACCAGGATGACAAGGAGACCGAGCTGATTCTGCTGGGGAGAGGTAAATGAGAAATCAAGTTTCTGGTAGAAGAA
>DATKOK010000149.1:0-13288 GCA_035524675.1 Candidatus Methylomirabilota bacterium
TTGATCTTCAAACCTTGGTCCACATAATCCACCTCTACATGTTCTTATTTGGTAGTATTGTGCTATTTATGTATTTCTTTGGGTCCTGATACCAAATTACGGCAAATTAATGCGTAATACTAAGGAAGAATTGCATCTGACTCGCCTCATGTGAGCTGGAAAACGCCGTTTTTGTCCAAAAAAACTCAAAATACAAACTAAAACACCGCAATACTATCCAATATGGCAGGATATGGTAAAGATTGGTTTTCCCAGTCGTTAGCGCATCCGTACTTACCTTTGCATAAGGCAGGTGTGGAGGCTCAGGACCCTGGTAAATGAGCCTAGATTGTTGAGATTATGGTGACCGAATACAGGCTCGATAGATTGCGCCGTAACGTGAAATCCTCTCGACAAGGTCGAGTTTGCACATATACGACCGAATCAATTAGACAAAAGGCGCAGAGCCGCCGCAGTGCAAACGAAGTTGATTATGCACACTCTGCCACGCTGTATTGCAGCCTTTGTCATCTCCCTAGTGGTTCTGTCAGGATTGCAATTCGTACCGGCCCAGAGCGCTGCAGGAAATGGACTAGCAACGCTTCAAGGCATGGTGTCTGGGTTTGATGAATTTGGCGACCGAATGCCTCTGTCTTGGGTCAGACTCAACGCGACCAGCAAATCATTCAACCTGACGGCCTATACAGGGCTTAACGGACGATACGTGATGGTCCTCCCGCCGGGAGCTTACATCGTCACCACTTTCATGCAAGGCTACTTGAGCCAAAGCACCAATGTAACGGTCGCAGCCGGCGATGTTGTTCTGCACGATTTCATGTTGCGCTCGGTTTTCTCAATCAGTCCTTCCCCGTCATAACCTTGGTTAGCCAAGGCCTTACAACATGCGGCCAGATGATTAGCGATGATTCACGTCGCATCAGAAGAATCCATGGCGGCATCATTCTGGAGTGAATACGGCTCGCTTCTTGATGGCAGTAGAGGAGTTTGAATGGGTTCGGCAGTAGTCTTCGCACTCGTTAGCGGTGAGTTCATTCGCGTATCCTGAGGCACAGATCTCGCATAGGTATATCCTTCTTCCAACATAACTTATCGCCATAACCATCGGCGCTCACCATGCGGCTATTAGTTCGAAGACACACGCTAGTAATTAATGTGAGATCAGTAGAGTCTTTGGAGCTCCAATTATCATCATAACCAGCTGGTTCAATCAATTGAAGGTTCTGTTGTCTGCGTTCCTAATCCTCATCGTCTTGACTTCCGCATCAGCCCAATCCTCTTCGACGACTCTCGCCACTGTCAACGACCCTGCCTCGCGGTATTTCCAGGCTGCTATCCAAGCCGCAGACTGGATAAGCTCCTTCCAAGTGACGCCGTTGTCTTCGAACTGGGGAATACCATATCCTGATCAGCGTGCTTGGGGGCTAGACCCGTTCTACTATTCTAATGGGACGATAACAGCAGATACAAACGAGATTCAAGCAGGATCAAGACAGCAGCATGCTTTTCTCATTGCAGGGCACGATGCAGGTGAAGGGTCCGACGCAGCCCTCAACGCATACCTCGCAACACACGATCCAAAGTACCTCAGAATCTTCCAAGTTTACTACGGTTACTTCCAACGGTCGCAACTTCCCAATAACCTAACGCAGTCGAGTAACCAAGCTTCCGTGAACGGCTACTGGCCCGAACAGGCAAGCGTGCAAACTGGACCCGACAATGTATTCGGTACAAGCGACGACCAAGTACAATTAGTACCAGCATTTCCTGCCGCAGAACACGGCAATCCGATAGCGGCAACCCTGATCGCCTACTATCGATTGACCAACGATTCAACAACGCTGAACATGCTGAACCGATACGGCAATTGGCTGCTCCATGATCAAATTCATTCCGGAGAATACGCGGGTGCATTTCCCGTCACTCAATATTACTTGACGATCGGTTGGAAACCGCGAATGTTTGAGACAACTGAATCCGCATGGATACTGTGCGAACTCTACACGATCTCCGGTAATCGAACGTACCTGAATGCCGCCATCGCCGCGGGCACATATATGCTCTCGAGGCAATTCACTGCATCAAATGACGCTCGAGTCGAGGGGGCACTTCCATATGAGTGGAATCGCACCAAGTACAACCGTAGCGTCTCCACGAACCACGCCGGGTTTACACTCTTGGCTTGGACCCAACTGTATCGATTGACTGGCGATACTCGGTTCCTCACAGCCGCTCAGCGCTACGCCGAGTGGTTACTAGGGTTCCAAATCACTACAAGAAGTACTTCTTGGGGCGATCACACTTACTCAAATGATACGATGGCCATTGGTGGCTACTACTACGGTTACGACACAGACCTGCACACATTCGGATGGCGAGTTGCACTATCTCTTTGGAGCGCTGCGTACGCGATTCCGGGTCTAATACTACTGAATCGAGTAACTGGAGATCAGAGATATCTTCAGTCAGCAGAACTAGCAGCCGAATGGCTCTTGAAGATGCGGTTCGCCGACCAGCTACTCGTCCCACTCCAATCATTAGCGATCATCAAGTATGTTGTCTCGAGCTGGTGGGGACTATACCCTCAATTCTATCAACCAAGCACGGAAGAAGTCCAGAAGTCCGGAATAACCAACTACGTCAATCAAGCCCAGAGGAACCCGCACAGCATAGCTGAGCACAATCTTACGTGGTTCGAGCAGACATTCAATGTAAGTTTCAATCAAATTGACTACCAGATGGCTAGCCGCGGACCGCAGTACATGAAAATGATATGGAGTTGGTGGCCAAGTGTAGGCTTCGAACCGAGATACGGCGGAGACGTCGCTGTCGGACAATTCACGATTGCAAACTACATGAAATATAATGAAACTATTGAAGCGGCTCACGCGCTAATCCAAGCCCTATCCCAACAGGTCAACAACACGCAGACCCTCCCGTACAACCTGACCCGATCCGTCAAAGAAGCTGAGGAATTACTGGATCAGGCCACGCAGGACTATAACGACGGTTGGTTCCCCATCGCTACTGCAAAACTCGAGAAGGCAACGGACCTCGCGATGAATCTCACGAATATCATTGCTCCGCTCGCAGAAGCAACGCGGAGGATTCAAGGCGAGCTTACAATTACGGTCGTTGTCATATCGACACTCCTCATAGCTTCAAATTACTATTGGTACAGACATCTCAAGAAACCTAAACGTGTTCGCAAGGGCCGTTCTAGCAGAACCAAAGCGTCGTGAAGGGTACAAAGCCGATTTTTCGGCCGCGACAGCCGGTCATTCCGTTGCGTTCTTATGGGGAATGTAAAGCGCATTCAGGAATTCGTGTTGAAAGTTCGGGTCAGCCGCAAGTTCGACGTACTCCATATTCTGCGCGATCTTAACCGCCTCCGCACGTTCTTCCTTTGATAGCAGGCACATTCGTGCTCCAGACCCTGCTGTATTTCCCACGAAAGATATGTACCCGAGTGGAATGTCGGGGTACATTCCGATCGTTCGCGCACTATGCGCGTCGACATAAGTCCCGAATGCTCCTGCCACGAACATCTTCTTGATGTCTCGCATGCTGACGTTTAGATGTCGAGAGAGTATGGTGATTCCAGAATAGATTGTTGCTTTGGCGAGTTTGATCTCTTCGATATCACGTTGTGTAATCACTATATCCTGTTTTGTGTCAGTTTCTTCCTTCCATGCAAGGACGTACTCGGCCGTGGAACCTGATTTTCTGAGTCGCTTTGAGTTACGGTTTGCCACGATTCGCCCCTCGTAGCTCAGCAGCCCCGTGTTGCGCAAGCTCGCGATCGCGTCGACCACGCCGGAGCCACATATGCCTCGTGGTTTTTGGTCACCTATCGTGCTATATTCTGCCTCCAGCGTGGCAGGATCTATCCACACTCTTTCTATCGCTCCAACCTCGGCGCGCATTCCATGTTTTAGGCAGGCTCCCTCGAAGGCCGGGCCAGAAGGCGAGGAGCACGATACCAGACGCTTATCGTCCCCGAGAACTATCTCCGTGTTGGTGCCTATGTCGACGAGAAGCGATAACTTTGACATTCTGTGTATCCGGGTCGCCAACACGTCAGCAACGGCATCTGCACCCACAAAACCCGCGACGTTTGGTAGCGCGTCCAGAACGCATCCAGGATTTGCTTTCAAACCTACTTCTTCCGCGAGCACTCGATAAGGTGCTCGAATGGCAGGCGTATACGGGGCACGCGCAACGTATTTCGGCGGAATCCCAAGGAAGATGTGATGCATTGCCGTGTTGCCAGCGATGACAATGTGGAATAGTTCATTGGGTTCCACGCGTGCATCTTCGCAGCATCTTTGGATAAGCGAATTTGCAGCCTGAATGACCTCGAGTTGTAGCGTGAGAAGTTCGTTCTCGCCTTTGGAAGCATAGGAGATTCTGGAGATTACGTCTCCTCCAAACGAAACCTGTGGGTTTGTCATCGACGCTCTGGCCACCACGGTCCCCGAATTCAAGTCCACTAAGTAGCCGGCTAGTTTTGTCGTTCCGATATCTAGTGCGAAGCCATACAGCCGGTCATCCGTGCGCCCCGGTTCAATCCAGAGGACCTCCCCCTCCTCCGAGAGGGTTACTGTAACTTGCCATCCACCCTTGCGAATGGCTTCAGGGAGCACTTTGAGAGCAGGGTATCCTACCGTCAGCCTGGTCGAAGAATACTCTTCACGTAAGACTCGCGCAAGTCGTTCGAAATCAGCCATGAAATCGGTCAGTGACGCTTTGGGTAAATCGACGAATTGCTTCCTAACCATGGGTGATATGTTTACCGGGGGTTGGATTCCTGCTACTAAGAGCTGCTGTGCGGCTGTGAGGCTTTCAGGTGGAACATTGAGCGTAATCGTTCCCGCACTAGCAATCTTGGCGCAGCACGATATCCTGAACCCCTGTGCAATATCCACCTCTGAAAGTGACATGCGTTCGAGGTCGACTACTGGAGATACGTGACTCGCTCCCGAAACCACCTCAACCCTGCATTTGCCGCATACGCCCCGTCCTGCACACACATTTGATACCTGGAGTCGAGCAGAAAGGACTGCGTCAAGAAGTGTCCTTCCAATCGCGATCTTCACCTCTCTTTTTTCGGCAGGAAACTGTACTACAGCTTCCGCTGTGCTACTAGTAGCCACCTTGCTATCGACAATATCCATACGTCAAACGATTAAGAGGGTTTCGACACGCGCGAACCCAATGATTCAAGATTTCTGACTCCGACCCTAACCTCAACTGGCAACACATAACATGGTTTAATTGTAATGGTCGCAACCGAAATGCACGTTCACCAATGTGCGGACAAACTATCAAGTCACAAGAGATGTTCAAGAGAGCAATCCAAGTAGTCCCAGGAGGAGTACACAGTAACGCGAGGTACCTCACCCCGTATCCGTTGTACTTTCTAAAAGCCGAAGGTAACAAGATATGGGATGTTGACGGAAATGAATACTTAGACTACTTTGTGAATCACGGCGCAATCGTTCTAGGACACCGATACCAGAAAGTCGAGAACGCTGTAAGAACTCAAATGGAATCTGGCCTCGCGGCAGGATACGAATCAGAACTCACCGTGAGCACCACTGAAGATCTAGTTCGAATGATTCCACGCGCGGAGATGGCGAGATTCGCTGGTTCAGGTTCCGATGCGGTAATGTCCTCTATACACATTGCCAGAGGCTACACCGGAAGAAAGAACATACTCAAGATGGAAGGCGCTTGGCACGGCACATATGATTACGCCTGCGCCAGCTACCGTTCCCCTCTAGCAAAGGCAGGACCTAAGAAGAACCCGCGCACAATTCCCGAATCAACAGGATTCGTACATGAAGATATCATTAAGCACACGATCATAGCACCGTTCAATGACGCCGCGGCCCTTGAAAAGATCGTCAAGAAGAACAAGAGGAACTTAGCCGCAGTCTTAGTGGAACCTATAATTCACAACTCAGGAGCCATCATGCCGAAGGAAGGCTATCTAAACGCGGTCCGCGAAATTACCGCGAAACATGACATTCTCCTAATAATCGACGAGGTGATAACTGGTTTCCGCGGTGCTCCAGGAGGCGTACAGGAGTACTACGGCATCGAGGCCGACCTGGCAACATATGGGAAAGCTATTGCCAACGGCTACCCTGTCGCAGCAATTGTTGGGAAGAAGGACGTCCTCGAGGCCGCTGGCCCTGACACGAAATCCTCGATCGGCGGCTTTGGAGGAGTCATATACGGAGGAACATTCCACGCCCACCACCTAGCCATAGCCGCATGCAAGGCAACCATGGCGGAATTGAAGGACGGTAAAGTAGCAAGGCAATTGAACGATCTGACTGAGACGCTCAAGAAAGGCGTCCAGGAAATCTCCCGCGAGAGTCACCTAAACATGAGGGTTGATGGTTTAGGAGGCGAATTCACCATCTACTTCAGCGACCGCTCTCCATCAAACTACCGAGAAGCCATCGCCACAGATGGGGGGAACGGAGCGAAATTCCTGAGTCTACAGAGATACCTCCAACAAAACGGTGTCAGGCTGCTCCCGAGGCACATCTATCATCACGGATTCTCGTACTCGCACACAAGAGAGGACATAGAACGACTACTCCAAGGCATCCGAGAATGGACCACCCAATCGCAGAAATAGTAAGCTTCCATACCCTAAATCTACGAAGAGAAACATGAACCACGAACCCAAGAAAAGCGATCTCACCGCTCGACGTAGGCCTGCCTTACACCGCTACCTGCTGTACACTCATTCTCTCAGAGCGCGATCGATTTGTCAATAGGCTATTCAAAGAGATGAGCGTGAGTGGACATTCAGGTTCCATACGCCAACGGACACCAGCTTCTCCACATTGACGACGATCTGACGGTTGAGATTGCATCTCCGAAAAAGATTCAGGCCAACGTGGAATCAATTTCAAAATCAATCGCCAATCCAACACATTTCGAAAATCTCAACTCTTTCCTTTCTACGCGTAGGAAACTACTGGTTGTTGTGAATGATTATACTCGTCCAACACCAACTGCGCATGTGCTGAGAGAACTCAACCTAAGCCGCAACGATACAACTACCATAGTTGCCTGTGGTACGCATAGAGAACCTACTGAACAGGAAATTCAGAAGATCACAGGCAGCCCAACAGCCCCGTTCGGGGGAAGAGTGACCGTACATAATTCCAGAGATCACGAAAATCTGGTTGAATTAGGGACGACGAGGAGAGGTACAAAGCTCTCGCTTAATCGATTACTGTTCGATTGTGATGGTATCATTGTGGTTGGCTCAGTGGAGCCCCATTACTTTGCGGGGTACACCGGTGGGAGAAAGTTCCTGTTACCAGCGCTTGCCGGTTTCGAATCAGTCGTCATGAACCACGCTCTCGCCGTCGATGATCACGCTAGAATCACTCAGCTCGAAGGTAATCCTGTGCATGAGGATTTCATGGACGCGCTCGAACTCTTCGGTAGGACTGCAGATATATTCTCCGTTCAGCTCGTACTCAATTCCGAGCACCAAGTTAGTTATGCATCTTCGGGACACATTGTTGATTCATTCCGTGATGCAGTGAAGCGTGCAACCGAAACCTATGTTCCGTCTGTCACAGCCAAAGCCGACATCGTAATCTCAATCTCCAAACCACCGATGGATATCGACTTCTATCAATCCCAGAAAGCAATTGAGAACGTGAAGCTCGCTGTGAAAGATGACGGAATCATTATCCTAGTGTCGAGCTGCAGAGACGGCATTGGAGATCGAGGGTTCTATAACTTACTAGTCTCCGGAGATGGGGTGATGGATCCTCATAAGTTTGGTTTCCACAAAGCGATAAAGATGAAGAGGATGCTCGAGCGCGTTAGAGTGTTCGTCGTTTCTGATCTTTCTCCTAACATTCTTAGTGCAATGTCGCTGACACCATTCAAAGATGTACAAGCAGCCTTCGACATGGCCTTAGGAATCAAAGGAAAGTCAACAAGAGTGTTGATTGTATTTGATGGTAGCTTAGTTGTTCCAGTTCCAGCACGCTAGTCGCTGCCGACCATCTGTAGATTAGAAACAGGTAGCTTACGTACGAAGTTGGACTTATATTTCCACGTAATTTAATGCACTGAGTGTGTGAAGATGAAACCACTTGTCGCAAAATCATGGGAGGCACCTTATCTAGCGACGCCTTCACCTTATCAAAGACACAGACAAGTCCTCTTTTCCAGTAAGACTCATGGAGTACGCTCGGCGGCAGTTGGCACGGTGACAATCCCCCCTGGCAGCAAAAGTGACTATCATGCACATGAGAAATCAGACGAATTCTGGATATTCACGAAAGGTCACGGTAAGGTAAATGTCGATGGAAACGTAGTCGAGGTCCAACCTGGCGTTGTAGTCTTAGCACCAGCCGAATCCCATCACCAAATAATCAACAACGGCAGGGACACCCTTCACGCCTATTGGATTCTCTGTCCACCCGGGCCGGAGGAAGGGTTGCTGACAATGATGCGAGAAGCAAGTCCAGAATTGTGATTAGTTCAGCACTCCAAACGTTCGCCCTATCTCGAATTCAGTAAATCTTCATGAAACATGCTAGCTTACGTATCCTCGCGAATCAAGTAATCATAGAGGTGGAAGCACTCTTCAGTACTCGATCAAACTTATCGCAGACTTCTTTCGCTAAAGGTGGGACTTTATGGTCTCTCAGAATTGTCCGTACCTTTTCTCGTGCCTCATCTCGGGCGGTTAGTTTGCCTTTTGCTTTCCATGCAGGAATTGCCTGCCGGTTGAACAGTTTAGGATGAAGTATCTCGTTTATGTGAGCCCGAGTGTGTTTCTCTGCCAGATAGCTTCCGCCGGGGCCCACTTTTCGAATGAGGTCCAATGCCATCGATTCATCGTTCACCTCAATTTTGGTTAATAGTCGTTGGATGTAGTTGATGAGTTCGTCGCATATGACCGCCATCTCGAGGCTACCTGCAGATCCATGCGCGACCGTTCCGCAGTTATGCACTAGACTTACGCCGCCTACCGCGTTGTAGTATGCATTCATGAACGCTTCAACGCCTGCTTGTGCGTCTGGAGACTTTGAGTCAGTTCCGCCTCCTGAGCCGAATGTGGGGAGTGAGTAGTACTCAGCAAGTTGGGCGGTCATGGCCCATCCGAGACCCCACTCAGGGGCACCGTAGCAGACAGCTCCCGTTCGCATATCAATTACTGACGTGTTGAACCCGTAGAGGAAAGGTGTTCCCGGGTTAGTCAGTTGCGTAAGCACCATCCCTGCGAGGCTCTCAGCGTTACAGACCACATGTTCGCCCGCGAGTGTTATCGGAGCGGAGGCGCCAGGCATTGGCCCGGGCACATAAGCTACGGGTGATTTAGCCTTGGCAAATTCTATGACTCCTTCATTGATAGCAGGCATGACTAGCGGGGTTATAGATTCACTGAAGAGGGTTATCAGAGGTCTTCGCGCCAAATTCTCGTACCCTCCCACAACCGCGGCTGCCATGTCGAGCAGGTACCTGGCCCCTTCTGCTCCAGAGGCTGAGTATATTATCGGCTTCACGGTGTTCTTCAGCATGATAGACGCTTCATGAAGCCAGGCTACTTGTGGCGGGACATCTGACGCCACGGCCAGCGACATTATGAACGACATATTCGGCAACGCGTCACCGACTATCGTGTTCCTGACCACGTCTTCGCTGGTGGAAACTCTGAATTCTCCTGTTTCAAAGTCGAGAGTATAGGGGTTCGGGGTTCCTCCCAGGCCGTAGAAGACTCTGTTGTCGCCCAAGAGGAGATCGTTCTCCTCAGTTCGTCCGGCAAGCGTAATCTTTGCTGGAGCTTTTTTCAAAGAATCCTTAACAAGGTGTTCCGGGATCTTGACTCGTGACTTTGCGGCATCTACCTCTGCTCCGCCAGCTTTGAAAACGTCCATTATCTTTTGGGACTGAACTTGTAATCCGACTTGCTCAAGGATCTCAAGAGATGCTGAGTGTATTGAGTTGACATCTGAGTTCGTGAGAAGGCGTAGTGTGCCGCCGCGTAATCCCTGTTTTGCCATTGACCCCATCCTCCGGAGATGTCATCAACCTTTGGCTAGATATATTTGCACCTCGAATAGCCGCTGTCGACCCTGAGTTTACCATTTCTGGAAATTTGAAGGAATTATCATTTACAGTCAACATAAACCGTCCTACGATTACGTTTCGAGCATAGAATATCAGCAGAATCGTGAACCTTTGTGAAAAATGATCTGAGTGACCTGAATCTCGTTACGGAAGATGTTGGCAGCCTTCCCGCAGATGACGATTTTGAAACAGACCGGAAGAACGTGAACCGCGCCATCTCGGACAAAGTATCCGTCGGCTTGGACTATCCGAGCTACCCGCAATTGGTGGGGACAGTTAATAATCCAATGAACATGGGCCTCCAATTCCTCAGACCGCTCTCCGCGAACAACCCCTCCTTGCGAATAAGAGGGGAAGAGATCAGCCTCGTGGACGATAACATCGCGGAGCCTGAGCATGCTATCGGAATAGAAAGAGCGGAATACTTCATTTCATTTCTGCAACAAAAAAGTTTGCGCAACCAACTGAAAGGAACAAGGGCCTGCGTGACTGGCCCATTCACACTGGCGAGCTACATAGGAACAAAGAACCTAATGACATGTGGCGCGTCGAAACCGCAGATCGTCGAAACCCTAGGAAGGATACTGGGCAAGTCTTGCAAGCGTCTGAGTGAGTTAGGCTTTGACATTATATCAGTTGACGAACCATTTCTATCCGTTATACTTGGAGCAAGCAGGCTACTCTACTCGTATAATCAGGAATTCGTAGTCAAAGTGCTAAACGCACTGGTCGAGGAGATCTCCAACTTCTCATCAATTCACGTGTGTGGCAGAATCACCCCGCTCGTCAAGAGCACACTCCTTGCAACCAACGTGAACATTATTGACCATGAATTCTCGCAATCAGCAAAAAACCATGAAGTTTACACTAAGCAGGATCTGGAGCAGACGGAAAAGTTCCTTGCTTATGGATGCATCTCCTCGGTCGACCTGCGAGTTGAAACCGTCGAAGAAATAACGCGAGCATTAGAGAATGCGCAGAGGCTTTTTGGACAGAGAATCATTGCTAAGCCGGATTGCGGTTTCGGAGGTCTGAAAGGCATGCCCGGAGCTTATGAAACCACACTCAACAAGCTTCGAAATATGGTACGGGCAGCTCGTGAACTCCGTGAAAATGCGTAGAGCCGGTCAATGATCTACATTATCTTCTGTTGCTCCGTAACCTCATGCATAATCCATACGGAGCGCATTTTAGTTAGAGAATAGATAACCCGTATAGGGTAAGAATGCATTTCACAATACCGTACGCGAACGAACACATTGAATTCGACGTGCCGGATCATAATCTAGCCTTCTTTGTTCATCGAAACCATCTGCCCGCGACCGATAACTTGCGTTCATCAATTGTAGATTCGATGAGGCGTCCTATTGGAACTCCGCCAATCAGCAAATTAACGATAGGAAAAGACCGAATTGTTGTACTCGTGGACGACATGACGCGGCCTACCCCACTAAAGAAAGTGCTCCCTCTAATCCTAGAAGAGCTACGCTCAGAAGGGACGAAGACCGAGAAGATCAAGATCATAATCGGTCTCGGAACTCACCGACCGATGTCGGAGGCTGAGATCAAGCAGCACCTCGGCGATGAAATAGTCGAGACGTACGAAATTGCTAATCATAACTACAAAGACGATAAGAAACTTGTGAACCTTGGAACTACTGAATTGGGTATTCCGGCCATCGTGAACAAAGAAGTCATCGATGCTGATTTTGTCTTGAGCGTGGGAAATGTAGTACCTCACAATGCGGCTGGCTGGGGGGGTGGTGCAAAGATGATCCTGCCGGGAGTCTCGGGTGAAGAGTCGGTTGGAATGTTACATATTGCAGCAGGAAAGGTCAGGCCAGTCGGTGATTTGGTAGCTACGCTTGACAATCCGATGCGGCGTGATATCAATATAATAGCAAAGAAAGCGGGTTTGAAGGCGATAGTCAACACGGTTCTTAACAATGAAGATGAAACAGTCCGTGTGGTAGCCGGAGAACCAGAGCAAGCATTCGCAGAGGGAGTGAAGACTGCCCGTAATGTCTTCTGCCAGGACGTCTCGGAACTAGCTGACATCATTATCTTCTCAACATACCCTGCTGACATCGATTATTGGCAAGCGATGAAAGCACTTGACTTCGCTCACGTCGGAGTCAAGAAGGGGGGCACTATTATCCTTCTTACTCCATGTCCTGAACGCATTTCCCCAATGCACACGGTTCTCAACCAGTATGCTACGAAAGGCTATAGTGAAATTCTGCAAGCGGTTGAAAGGAAATCGATCAACGACTTGCCAGCTGCTGGCGCGCTCCTGATGCATTCGCAAATTCGCGAGCATGCAAATATCATATGCTACTCAACCGGCCTGACTCAGGAGGACATTAGATCACTTGGTTTTGAGTGGGCCGCAACAATTGAAGATGCGATGCGGAAGGCTATGAAGCGGCATGGGGACCAAGCGCGTATTGGCGTCCTTGAATGTGGGGAAGTTGTTCCCGTTCACCACCGCCGGTAATTTGCCACCGAACACGGACTATTCGACATGCATGTCCTCGATTAGTTGCTTCACCAAACGAACCTTCCCAATGTCGGCGTTAGGTGGAACCAAGTCGGAAACCCCTAAGATAATACGTGGCGGGAAGAGACGAAGAAGGCTACGGACGACGTCTTCAAGTTCACCTTGCTTAGCCCAGGGAAGAACACTTACCGCGGGAATCCCGTCAAGGAGGACAATATCACCCAGTGCAGCATGAACTTCCTCAATGGCGACATCGCCCTGTGGCCTGGGCGTGACGCATTCTATCCCGTCCAATCCTGTCTCGCTAGCGTATTGTAGTAACCCGTTAAGTTTTCCGTCCCAATGTGCTGTGCACAGTTTCCCGTAATTGTGCATTTCTACAGTCCGCCGTTTGTAATACGGCAGAATGTATTTCACAAACATTGGTGGCGAAAACAAGTTACGATCGATATTATCGTCGAAGTTCACAATGGGTATCGGTGAGGATTTGAACACGTCAAGGAACCGCCCATTATTGTCATCCAGGACGTCCAGCAAATGCGTCACAGCTTCAGGGTCTCTTCTCAGCAACATGCTTGTCTTCATCAAACCAAGGTATTTGATTGTCAAGTTAGCAATGGGAACGGCTGGGCAGCATATACAGGGAGGTCCTCGGTCTCCAACTTC
>DATKOK010000150.1:0-9282 GCA_035524675.1 Candidatus Methylomirabilota bacterium
GTTAAGGTCCGCCTTGGAAGCATACATGGACTGGAGAACGACCCAATCCAAATAGACCGATAACCCATAAACGATCACACCAACGAAAATTAGTGCTACCATAATCCAGCCAATTAAACCGAAAAGACGTCGAGGCGGCCCCGATTGTTCCATAGAGTCCATTTGTGAATGACACTAGTAGAACACCACTATATCAAATTAGAATCATGCATTCAACAATGGGGCGTACACATACCGAACGTCGCAGCGCGGTGAGGGGGAACTATGCTGGTCCAATTCTACTCGCGGAAGCTTTGAGTACTCTTAGGTTGCAGTCTGAAAGATGCTGGCTCATTATTCTTGGTTCTATCAGTCTGATTGCGTAGGAATCCTTTTCAAAAATAACTGTAGATAGAAAAGAGGGTGTGCAACACTAGACCCACACACACTGAAAGAACCGGCAAGCCCATGACGCTCTTATGATAGGCACTTGTTTAATGTGAACGTGCATCTCTCTGGACTCGTATTCTTTAATTAACGATCAGCCGTATCCTCCACTCAAGTTGCCAGATTACTCGATTCGAACTTTGGTAGATCAGAAGGTCATCAACTGGCTTCTAGACGAAGCCCAGCCGTCAGCTCGCTATCACACTCTAGTTGACATTTTGGGATACAAAGGGAATGATGAAGAAGCCCGAAAAGCGTACTCTGAAATTCCCCGCAGAGGCTGGGCGAAAGACATCCTCAAACTCCAGAAGCCTGGGGGCTACTGGAACCACGAAAACCTTCGTGGCGCAAAGACGTTCTCGGATGGATTGAATTTCTCTATCGACCAAAATACGTCGCGACCAACTGGAGAGCCCTCGTTCTTGCTGATCTAGGACTCACGTCAAAGGACAAGAGAATCAAAAAGATTGCAGATCTCTTCTTCGACTACAAACTTAGACTGGGTTCATCGTTTAACTTTTTCACGGAGGAACCGTGTATTGTAGGGAACACTGCACGCATGCTAACTCGCTTTGGTTACTCTAACGACTACAGAGTGCAGAAATTGTATGCCAGACTGCTCGAAGATCAAAGAGAAGACGGGGGCTGGAATTGTCACAGGCCCGACCGCGGAACTTTAGACAACTGGGAACCTCTCGCGGCCTACGCTGCCCTCCCCAGATCAAAACGGACAAGAAATATCGAGCAATCTATCGCAAGGGGGGCAGAATTCTATCTCGAGCGTAAGTTGTTCAAGGAAGGAAAAACCAAGTACGCTCCCTGGTTTAGGTTTCACTATCCAAACCATTACTACTACGACATTCTGATTGGACTAGACTTGCTTACGACTCTAGGGTATGCGGACGACAAGCGCCTGGGTCCTGCCTTAGAGATCCTCAAAGAGAGACGCCAAAGCGACGGAACGTGGTTACTGGACAAAGTTCATCCAGACCTGGGTCCCGGAGCCACTCTCTCCTCTTTCGCTATCGATAAAACCGTAAAGCCCTTTGTTCTGGAGGAAGCGGACAAGCCAAGCAAGTGGATTACAATGACCGCGCTCCGAGTTTTGAAACGGGTAGGTGACGCACGCTGACTATAGCATGCGAGATGGAAGATGAGAGAGAGTTCACTTTTTCCTTCTGAGGCTAGTGTAACTGTTCAATTGTCATACTGTCTCGTTATTCTTGATAGTATGCTCACCGGCCCTTAATCGAAAAAGGACGCGATTCACTAAGGTACTTGCATGACGACACGGATTTTCACGTAATATTGAAATCGGGTGCGCGAAAGTTGTTAACGCGATAGTTGTCCGTGTAGGGTTTTAAGTCCAGCACGGGTGTTCCGTCGAAGTAGTCCAGTCCTTTCACGGTGAGAAATCTTCCGTCGACCTTCAATAATTCCACTAAGCTCAAACCTATTGGATTCGGCCTGCTTGGCGATCCAACGGCGAAAACTCCGACTAGCGGGAGTTTCTCAATTTTCATACCCTCCTTTAGATGTCGGCGAGGTCTGACCTTAAGGACGCCAACCTGTTCAGTCCGTAACCTGTTGAAGTAGCCAATGACGAAAACGTGCGAGTAACCTTCAAGTCCATCTAAGCCCTCCGAATACTCGGGTAGGATTTCAACCGTAGCCTCGAGGTTCTTGTAATCTGTCCTTATCTGATCATCACTCGCGACTGTATGAACAATCCCGATCGGATTCAAGTCCAATGAAATCCCGACTAGTTATCGACAACCGATAATTAGCCGCACCGGTCACAGTCTAAACCGGTAAGTTGTTGGACTTATCAGTTAGTTACACAACATGGTAATGCGAGCTTCTGACCTCATGCTGAGTCGTGATAATGCTGTTGAAGGATTTCGACTGTTCTATCTCGCATCCTCTGGTCGAGTTCAGGACGTGGAACGTTGTCACAAAATGAGAAATCGGATATCAGAATAAGAGAAGCCATTCGCGTACATGGAGACGATTGTGTAGGGCTTCGGATAGGCGTAAGAGCGGTAGACATTATCGCTCGGGAACTCGCAATATCGGAAGATACAAGACTGCTGAAAGTCAGGGTTGGAACTAAACAATGCTTGGGAGATGCTTTCAAAGCTCTCTTCCATCTAGACGATAACCAACTTGAGTACGCTGAACATGACGACATAATTCACGTAACAAACGGAACCGGCAAAATCGAGCTGCATCTAACTCAGAGGAAACTCAGAGATGCAAATGATGTGCTGAAAGCCTCCGACGCAGAACTCTTTCCGGTAATCAAGAAATCAAGTAACTAACCTAGCAATGTCACAACCGAGGCGGAATATTCGTAGAGTTAATATGGGCAAATTACGCTTGAATTTTGATCCATTCAGTCGTATTTTGCATGAGCTTCAGAGTGGCGGAACCGTTGTAATTCTCCTCTTGGACACAATATTCTGCACAAGGCGTTCTGTCTCTTTGAACTCTTTGAGGAGTGCCTTTGCAGTGGGAGTGAGAACGGTTCCTCCACCCCCTTTGTTGTTTCCGTTTCGCGTTCCACCTCGATGCGTTACTACTAGCGGTCGACGTAGTCTTCTTCTCATTCGGGTTAGGTAGGCCCAGACGAATTTGTAAGACATATCTAGCTCCTCGGCGGCTTCAGATATTGAACCGCACTCGGCTATGGATTCCAGAATCTGAGCTCCCCCTTTACCAAGGATTCTTTGACCATCTGCATTAAGGTAAAGTCGGAAGGCATATTGCAAGTTCATTCTCCGGCTTGGCAACAAATCTCACTCGGTGAGTATATCCAAAGAAACATAGTAACAAGGCTTTTCACACCTTGAGTCGGTCCCGTGCTTGATACTGAGCGAGTCCTTGTTTAAGAAGTTCCAGCAAACCTTTCGCTTTGTTTTGCATGTCTTCGCCTCTGGTTCCGGATGCATCTAATAGGGAGTCTTCAGTCATCGCTTTCAATTCATCCACTCTCTTGCCTTTTGATAAGTTACAAAGAATTTCTACTGCCACGTTGGCGGTCGGGTCACATGTGCACAGATATTTGATGCCGTCGACCCTACCGTTACTTATGTTGATGAAGATGCGCATGTAGTCTCCGGCATGGCCGCACACGCGTCCATCACCGACTGACTCCAAGAACACAGACGGATTGTCGAATGAACCGGCGTTTTCAAAGCCTGTCTTGAGTAGCGTGCGATAGTACTTGATCACAGCCTCGTCCACTTGTCATCTTCCCTTCTCTGGTCCGTGTCAGTTCTATGCGTAGCCACGCTCTTCAAAGATCTTACCGAGGGTCGTCAAGAATATTTGGCATTCCTCCATTGTGTTATAGAAGTAAAGGGAGATGCGGAATAACATTCTATGCTCCGTGTGCGGCTTTGGTCCTGTCCAGCCCTGCCCGTATTGCTGATTCAAATAGGAATGCACGCAGAACGCTCCGTCTCTGATCATCACATTGCTCCTCTCGTCGAGCTCTTCCGCTATGCCCATACAGTTCGGTTGTTTGACTTCGAAGGTGAGTATTCCTCCTCTATGGGCGCCGTCGCCTGAACCGAGTATTCTGAACCAGCCCTTGTCTCCGTAGCGGTTGAGAAGCTGATCAGTCAGGTAACTGTTCAGTTGACATTCATGCGCACTAATTCGGTCCATGCCGATCTGCTGCAAATACTTCACTGCTGCCCCCGCGGCGACTTGCCCTGCATAATTCTGAATTCCTGCCTCAAACTGCTCTGGCGGTTCCAGAAGACTGTAAGAATCATAAGTTGTGTCGCTAACGGTACCGCCTCCTAATATGGAGGGCTCGATGACTCCGATTTCATCCTCCTCATGCGACCTATGACCCAATAACTCTGTTTTCGCGTAGAGAACGCCTACCCCTCTTGGTCCACACATCTTATGTACTGAGAAGGCGAGGCAGTCGACATCGAGCTCTCGAACGTCAACAGTTCTATGTGGCACAGTCTGCGCCGCGTCCAGCAGGACCTTTGCACCGTGTTGGTGCGCTATCCTAATGATCTCTTGGGCCGGAATAATGTGACCCGTCAGGTTTGAAGTGTACGCCATACTGACCAGTCTAACTCCCCCCCTCTCCAATTTGACTTTGAAATCCTCGAGATTGAAGCTGTGGTCCGGGTTTGATTCCACGTAATTGACTTCGATTGGCACGATTTTCTTCAATCTTAACCAAGGAATAAGATTCGAATTATGCTCTCTGTCTGTCAGTAACACTCGATCTCCAGGTCGGAATTTGAAGCCAAGAGCCACCATGTTAATGGCATGGGTCGTATTCGAGGTGAATATTATTTCCTTTTCAGATCCTGCGCCTATGAAGTCTCGAATCTCTTGGCGTGAACCTTTAATCGCTCTGCTGGGATCCCCTTCGATTCGACTGGTGACCTCTTGTGCGAACCAATACCGACTTCTCCTCTCTCCACATCCCGGGTGCTGCATATAATATTCAGTAATTTCCTCAACTACTTGCCGAGGAACTAGTGTCGTACAGGCATTGTCGAAATATATAGGTGGCTTACTATTTCGCAGTCTTCGTAACGCAGGAAAGTCTTCTCTAGTTGACTCCAGCGTTTTCTTGTTCACATCTCCCCCCCCGGAATTGATGTCTTGAACTAGTCACTCAGTGCTAGTATCCGGCGCCTCCGTAAAGTTTCTGATGAAATTCAATCATCTATTTCGCTAGAGTATTCAACGCCGCGCTGATCTTGGCTGGTGTTGCCGGTATGTCATAGATTCTGATTCCACAAGCGTCCTTTATCGCATTGATGACAGCAGGGGCAGTGGGTACCATGGTCATCTCACCGACGCCCGTGGCGCCGATAGCACTCCTTGAGCGCGGAGTCTCGCGAGTTACGACCTCAATGTCAAACGAGTCTCTTATGGTGGGGAACTTGAATGTGACGTAGTCGGTGGTTTTGCCATGAATGTACTCCTCTCTTAATGCATACCCAACACCTTGATCGAGGCCTCCTTCTAATTGCCCTTCGAAGTTTTGTGGGTGTATGATTCTCCCCGCATCGACTGCACTGGTCATCTTTATGATTCGCACTCTGCCCGTTTGCGTGTCAACTTCCACTTCTGCCAGCTGGATGTTATGACATTCAGTAATGTAACTGTCGGCTCGTCCAGTTTGAGGGTGAAATCCGAATTTGCCTATGTTCGTGGTTGAGCCTTCATATCGAGTGGGTTTGCCAGCTTTTCTTAGACCCGCATAGGTCTTTGATCCGGCTTCACTCATCGCTTTCTCCAATTGTTCGATAGCGTTGATCAGAGCGTTTGGTGCCATCAAGGTCTGCCGACTGCCCCATGACCCCCCCTCATCAACCGTCTTGTCAGTGTCCCGAGTGTACAGACGGACTTTCTCGAGGGGCAGATCTAATCGATCAGCAGTAATCTGCGTCAACAATGAATCATTTCCCTCGCCCGGATCGGCCACTGCAGCGTATATGGTGACTCCATCATCCGGATCGATTTCCAAGTGCAACTTCGCTGCATCTCCAGGGTCACCGATCCCAAAGGAGTGAGCCCCCAAACCCACACCCCGCTTGAGCGGTCCGCTCTTAGCATTGAAAGCTGCAGCTTCCTTCTTCGCTCTAAGATAGTGAGATTTGATAGCATCACATAGCTCGGGGAATGGCCACTGATCGGCGATCATCCCAGTGGCCTTGGTCTCTCCCTGTCTCAGAGAGTTCATGCTGCGGAAGTCCAAGGGATCAATTCCTAACTTCTCCGCCAGCATGTCGACCGCTGATTCGATAGCGAAAGCCGTTTCTGGAGGTCCTGCGCCGCGTGCTGAACCTCCGGTTGCATTATTCGTGTATACCACCCGTCCGAAGGCTGCAATGTTGGGTATGTGATATGGGCCCTGCAGCATATGCAGAGAACGATCCATGGTTGCTCCCGGTCCACCATCCGCGTAAGCTCCTTTGTTTATTGTAAAATCGTAGCAGAGAGCAGTCAAGTGTCCATTCGCATCAGCCGCGAGCTTCACCTTTGCACGATATGGGTGTCTCTTCGTGGTGGTGAGCATAGATTCTCTGAGACTAGGAACGTACCGGATAGGACGTTTGAAATGCAGAGCAGCAGCCGCGGTAACTGCCTCGCTTGTGACTGAGGCCTTGATGCCAAATTGTCCGCCAACATAGGGCTCCTTGTAGCGCACGTTGTCCCATCCGACAGCTTCCCTGATCTGACGAAGGTGGATGTGTATGGCAACGCTCCGCCCGATAACTACGAGTTGAGCATCTTTTCCCTCACCTTCTAGGTACGCTACGCAAGCCTCCGGCTCCAAGGGTGCTTGGTGGACCATTGGCGTAGAAAATTCAGCCTCAACCACTGCCGCTGCTCCTGCCAGAGCCTTCTCAGCGTCGCCTTTCACAAGCGGTTGCGAATAGCAAAGGTTAGGTGAATGTGTATGAATCTGAATAACGCCTGGAGCCAGCGCTTCTTCTGGCGTCATCATGACGGGCAACCTCTCGTATTCTACTTTAACTGCTGCTGCTGCAACCCTAGCCTGATCCCTGGTCTCAGCTGCTACAGCAACGATTGGATCGCCGAGAGTTCTGACCTTTTCCTCGCAGAGGACAGGTTGATCAGGTGCCGCGTCTCTGATTCGATTAGTCCCTTTGATGTCTTCAGCAGTCATGATGCCAATTACACCCGGCATCTTCAGTGCCGCCGTCGTATCAACGGACTTGATTAAGGCATGGTGCTCGGCACTGTGCACCAGGGCCAGTTCAAGAGCATTCTCGGGTTTTATGTCCGCAGCGAATTTTGCCAGTCCGCATGCTTTGAGCATTGACGATGGTCGCGGGTGGGAAACACCAATCATGCCTTTCTTTAGCCTACGGCGATATTCTTCTGGAGTTGTTTCTCCACGGAGAAAACGGCTTGAGAGCTTGACGGCGTCGATGATCTTTTTGTATCCCGTGCATCGGCATAGATTCTGCGCAAGAGCTCGTTTGATTTCCTGAACGTCAGGGTTCGAATTCCGATCGAGTAGAGCTTTGGTCTCCATTACAAGTCCTGGCGTGCAGAATCCGCATTGAATTGCTCCCGACAATACGAAAGCTTCCTGAATCAGATGGGGGTTCTCAGGACTTCCCAGACCTTCAACCGTAAGGATTGACGCGCTATCCAAATCAACCACTTTCTTCAGGCAAGATCGCACCGGATTGCCGTTAATGATCACAACACAAGTTCCGCACTGACCCTTCCTATCGCAAGACTGTTTTGTCCCTGTAAGAGAGAGGTCGTCCCGAAGGAGATCGATCAACACCTTCTCCGAGTCAACTTCGAAGCACTGCTTGCGACCGTTTACAGAAAGTGTCACTTTCTTCATTTCTCTCATTTGCAGTCATCGCCAAGATGTACCGTTATGTGTCATGCATATCGATCGTCTATTTCAAATTTCGTAACGAAACTCGCTCGTCATGTTTATCTGTACATAACGACAACAGACGAGAAGGAGGGACGGATTGTGGCAGGGGTGACATCCGTTGAAAATCCCTTGCCGAAAGCAGTACGATCAAGCAGTTTTACCCTCTACGCCATTGATAATGCCCTTTTCATTGCTGCTGCAGCTCGACTTGTTACTTCACCGAAACTGAAAGGCCCATATGAAGCATGTATTGCTTCATACGGCAACGAAGAGCGCCCTGAGAGAGTTGTTGTAAGTATTGTGGACACGAAACGCCATCTCGTAATCGACCATAGGACGTGGCTCATATCTGAATACAGAGATGAAGCGTCCAGAGGCATTGAAGCCGCAGTAGACGTGCTCACGGACGACTTGATGGACTACTGCGAAAGAAGTCATGTGGGAAAGGTCTTCGTCATCGACAAGCCGTTTCCGCTGAATGAACTATACGAGAAATGTCCCATCTGCGGGGAGGACAAAGTTCGGGTTCCGTGGCATTGCTAGGTTAGTTACTTGATTTCTTGATTACTGGAAAGAGTTCTGCCTCGGAGGCCAAGTTCTCTGCTTGGTGTCCTAAGTGTGGACTTTATTGTATTGTTACAGTAGGGCACGACAATAAACGATCAATCCATTATCTAGGAGGCAAAGTTACTGATTCTTTCGAAGGTTCTATGGGAACGACGTCTCAGTTGAAGAATCAGTAATGATGCCGCTGCTACCGCCACTCCGATTATGGTCAGCTCAAACACTGGAGCCGTATTGGAAGGATGTGAGCTTGATACTTCGACAGAAATCATGCTCCATACATTCACGGATTTCGTTTCGATTCCTATTGCAAGAGTGTAGTTTCCCGGCTTGGCTGCCGTTGAGATGCTCAACTGGGCTTGCGTGGAGATTACCGTGGAACCTGTTAAGCGCGGATACTTTGGTTCGAATGTTACCGAAGCGTCGAAAGGATTGTAGGATCCCCAGGCATAACTGAATGTTCCGTTTCCAGACATGGCTTCTGAGATTTTCATCTGAAGGGGAATAGTGATTCGTTCATCGGTGCTCGTGACTAGGGAGTTGGTACTGGTGGAGATGAATAGGGGTACGGTGGAATCTGATTTGATGACTCCAATATTATTCGCGCTCCACTCTGTGAACCAAATGTTGCCGTCAGGCGCCAGGGCTATCCAGAGCACCGTGCTAATGGGACCTGTAGGGATTGGGAACTCAACCATTGAACGTGCTTCAGGATCATAGTACCCGACGCTATTGCCGCCGTGCTCAGCGAACCAGACGCGTCCCTTCGAATCGATCAGCAGATCATTCACTAAGGAGATTGGGTAGACATCTTCAGGCGGAAAGTGTGTGGGGTATTTTACTATCGCCAAGGTAGCAGGGTCAAATTTGACGATCCA
>DATKOK010000151.1:0-3764 GCA_035524675.1 Candidatus Methylomirabilota bacterium
TGTCATAGATGCCCTGAAGGTGCTCTTTCCAAAGTACGCAAAAGGTTACGATTGTGAATATCTACATGACGTAGTAGACCGCAAGCATGTAATTGTGATTAAACACGGTCTAGGTCGAAAGTGGTCAACCTACTACGAACATCTTCTAAGAGGACTTTTCAGGGGAGCGAGCAAGGAGATTGAGGTAGATTCCATGGAGAACCAGCTGGTGGTTCGAGTCGGCGTCTGACCAGCCTGAATTAACAAGTTGCACGTTACTCTTTCTCATTCCGAAGAGCAATCCGATGGTTAGTTCCCTGTGATCTAGACGGAAACTCCTCGCGGCGTGCATTGCATTTAGGTTGGTCGGAATACAGTTTCTTCCGGATAAACCTCAATGCCTTCGGGAGTAATTCTGAAGGGACACAGTCGATCCGCATGCTTTGCTCCTCGCATCTTTCTGATTTCCAGTGCTTTCACGTTTGATTCTTCAACTCGATACATGTGGAGTACGATGACGCCTTGCGCTAGGAAAGCGTCTGCGCCGAACCTTGTTACATCTTGTCTGTCCTCGGCATTTTCAGCCAGCATTATCGTGGTTAGATCCATTTCAGTTAGTACTTTGATCAGCCGTAGCGTTTGCTGGCGAATTTCGAAATCATCTCTGTATTGTAGCATGAGAGCAGAGACTGAGTCGATTACGCATCTTTTTGCGTTAACTTTCTGCTTAACCTCAGAGATCACCTTGACAACATCATCTATGTTGAATTTGGCTGACCCCAAGAAACCTTGTTGGAGGGCTGCCGGCACGAAGGTGCCTGTGACTTCTCGCTTTATTGGTGATGCGTCGACGAACCCGAACTTGCGCTGCTTTTCGATCTCGTCGAGATTCCACCCGTATCGTTGACTATTCCCGACGATACTGTAAGGTGGTTCATCGAACGTGACGTACATGCCGCTTTCACCGTACTCGGTGGCGCCTTTGTACAGATATTGTACTCCGAATGTTGTCTTTCCTGTCCCCGGTCCGCCAAGGAGGAGATAGCTGAAACCTCTCGGCAAACCTCCTTCTATCAATTCGTCTAAACCTTTGATGCCTGTTTTGACCCTATCGTCCATTGTCAATCTCACCATCCATCCTATTAATCGCTCAGCGATGTGTCTGTGTCGCGTAATCGTCGAACAAATTCTTGAAGCATCTTCAATGCTATCTTAGGGTTATCGGATATCATGGCCTTGAAGGACCAGGCTGAGAGAAACAGGACTCGTGATGGTTCAACGGTAATGACATCGGCGGATCGTGGCTTATTATCCAATATCGACATCTCTCCGAAGAATTGTCCGGGACCAAGCTTTGAGAGGGTCTTGCCATCAGCTTTGACCTCTACTGAACCTTCGAGGATTAGGTAGAATCCTACACCTGCCTCCCCCTTAGAAACGATGGCGTGTCCGGTTTCGAATTTGCGTTCTTTCGATAATTTGACTATGAGCTTCAGATCCTGCTTAGCCAAGCCCGACCATAGGGGGGTCTTCTGGAGCATTTCAATAACGTCATCGTCATCAGAGTGCAGAAGCTTCATCGTCTAACCCTTTTAGCCTCCAACAACTCTAACGACTTGCGCTTTAACGGTTCCGCCTTCTCAAGCTAGCACTCGAATATTCGGAAATATGTGACCCTTGCATATCGTTCCTAGCTTGATGTCTAATTGATAGTTCGAGTGCAGTACTTCGGTGTGATTCAAGAGATTGCCGGAAAACGACAAGAAGATTTCGAAATATCCGGCTCCTGTTCGCTCTTAAGCTTGCTAAAATTAGTGACCGGTAAGCATGGGCGTAGCATGGAATCGTATCTCTTCGAACCGAACTTACTGACTCCAAGACAGATTCATCTCTTCCTAGTTAACGGGAAAGTGCGCACCGCGGGACAGATCTCCACCGTTATTCTTGACAATGATTCTGTAGTGACGATTGTTCCGACGCAAGGCGGTTAGTCTCGGATAGCTTAACTAAAGCAAACTCGAACCATTACCCGAGGATATCTTGTGATGAAATTTCTCGTCCTTTGGGAGTTCCAGTCTGAAATCAGAGGAGGTCTGCCAAAAGTTGCCAAACTACTTACTGGCCTTTGAGCCTACGCGCGCGAGCTACACGAACAAGGAAGACTCGAACGTTACTATCATGTGGTTGGTAAGCATAGCGGAGCTTGGATTTTTGACGTTGAGTCAAATGAAGAACTAGAGATTCTGCTCACTAAGATGCCTGTCTATAACTTCGTGAAATATACGATCCACCCTCTTACGGAGATGAAGCCCCCGTGATCTTACCACGATCCCAGTTTGCGTGCTGAATGGTGCTTATTAGTACAGAAAACTAGACCTCCACAGGGTGGACTAGTTGGACTTCGCCGGGAGGGACGTAGTCTCAATCAGAGACTTCTCTAGAGAAGAGATCGACTACGTTCTTGAAATGACGGATGTTGTTGAACCGATGGCTAGAAGCGGTACGCACATGCTGGATGGAAAGATTATGGCAACCCTCTTCTTCGAACCCAGTACTCGGACCAGGCTCAGCTTTGAATCCGCAATGTGTCGCTGCGGGGGAAAATGCATTGGATTCGCTGAACCTAAAGTGGCGTCCGTTCAAAAAGGCGAAAACTTGGCTGACACGATTCGGACCGTAGAGAATTACGCCGACGTGTTGGTAATACGCCACCCGCTGGAAGGCGCCGCGAGGTTGGCTGCAGAATTTGCTTCTGTTCCAGTAATCAATGCGGGAACTGGTGCAGAGGAGCACCCAACGCAAGCAATGCTGGATCTGTACACGATCAGGAGGGAACTGAGTCAGATTGATGGTCTCAACATCGCTCTTGCAGGGGACCTACGGTATGGGAGAACCGTTCATTCATTGGCGTACGCGTTATCGCTGTACAATGTCAACCTGTACCTTGTCTCTCCATCACTTCTAAGGATGCGGAAAGAGGTCTTAGAAGAAGTGAAGCAACGCGTTACAGTCGAAGAACTTGAAGAATTGTCAGAAGTGCTGCCACAACTCGATGTCCTTTACATGACTAGGATTCAGAAAGAGCGATTTGGATCGTTGGATGACTATGAGAAAGTGAGCGGGTCATACCGTATAACTGCTAATGATCTCTCACCGGCCAAGGCAGGAATGATTGTCATGCATCCTCTTCCGCGAGTTGACGAAATAGCGTTCGACGTTGATGGGACGTCTCATTCGAAGTATTTCAAACAGGTATGGTATGGTCTCCTGGTTCGAATGAGTTTAATTGGACTCGTGCTCGGGACACTGAAATAACTGTTACCTTAGGTAACGCTTATATGCCCTGTGCGGATAACTACGATGATAGAAATGAATCTGGAAATTCATCCCTCTGCGAAGAAGCGTAGAGTCCTGCCTCTGCACGTGTTAGATTACGAAGCGTTCAAAGAGGACTTTCAATCGCAGGAAGATGAATCAGAGCTCCACTTGCTCGAGAAGTTTCACGCAGCGCGTACTCTATCACGAAGCGGCGGGATCGATACCTTTGTTGACGCAGCTCTTTATGATGCTGAGAAACATGTTCGAAGATTTACTGCGGATTTAGCAGGTATCGGTGAGACTGGAATCATCGCTGTATTCTGTGAGACCAAGCCACCAGGTGAGTCGTTAATGAAAGATCTCGAAGTTGTTGACGAATCGGAAAATTCGAGGGCAGTTGTGGTTTACCCTTTCAAAGTGAATTCGGAGCCTATTGACTCCAAGTTTCATAGTGCAGTCAATACGGG
>DATKOK010000152.1:0-19240 GCA_035524675.1 Candidatus Methylomirabilota bacterium
GTGAATGTTGGTGAAGCCGAGTTTGACGTATTTTTCTATTCCCTTAATGTGCTCTTCTGGTGTAGTTCCTATGATCATGGCCTGAGCAATTTGCTTGTCTCCAACGAGGTTAGCGTACGATTCGATAACTCGTGGGTCGGAGATAGGATATTGAAAAACGGCTGGGAAGCATGTGCCAGCCCAGCATCGAATCGAATCTATGGCGTCTTGGTAATCTTCAGCGTAAGAAACGTTCAACTCGATGGCCTTCTCGATGCCATCATAGTCTCTTCCAGCTTCCTTTGCCCCCTTCTTGAGAGCGGGGAAGAGAACGTTCTTGTAGTGATCTTCTGGCATTAGACCCGTTAGGAAGCCATCCGCATACTTCCCTGCTATCTCAGTAGCTCTTGGCCCGTTTCCTGCGACAAGAAGTGGTATAGACTCTTTGGGTTTTGTGTACAGATTTGCTTTCTTTAGAGTGTAATACTGCCCCTTGAAACTAACCCAATCCTGATTCCATAAGAGTTTGATGATTTGAATTGCCTCTTCCAGGCGTCTGATGCGCTCAGTGAATACTGGCCAATCATAGCCTACGGGCACTTCGTTCATAGCTTCACCAGTCCCCACCGTTAAGAAGATCCGGTCTGGGTACATGGCACCCAAAGTGGCGAACGCTTGAGCGACGATCGCTGGATTATAGCGAAACATAGGGCAGGTGATTGCTGTCCCAAACTGCAGGTTCTCCGTTCGTTCAGCAGCTGATGCGATGCAGACCCATGCGAATCCTCCAGCAGCATTTGTGTCGAACCAAGGATGGAAATGATCACTAAACCAAACCGAGTCGAAGCCCGCCTTTTCAGCGTCAGACGCCATTTGCAGGCACATCGTCGGGCTGCGTTGTTCGACTGCAATTCCATACCCAAATTTGAATTTGTGAGGCAATTTGTTCCCTTTTTTCTAGCCCCTTGTTCTCTTTAGGCTTACTATGGATCCTTTCCCAACTCGAGGCGGAGTCCAGATGGCGCAGTCAATCGCAGAGAACATCCTGGAGTTACGTGCGTTCAAGTATCGCTTCGCACTACCGGATCCAACACCTAGTATTCATCAAATTCAACACATTTCATCACCTTCACAACTCCGACCGTCATGCCCGACAAATCTGACTCAAGGTTACTCACATGAAACACGCACAAATTTATCGACGTTGCAATGAATATTCTGAATATAGTGAATTTTCGTGAAGATCTTGATAGTTGATTGAATTACCAAAAAGAATACATAAAATGGAAGGGGGGAGGGAGACGCTTAGACCCTCGCTTCGCTTGTAGGTATTGGCGGTAGCTCGGGGAATCGTTCCTTCATCTTCTGCTCGGCTACGGTGTTTGCCTCTTGGAGAATTTGTTGCGCCTCACCACTCGATGCTGACGCGTCGAACGATGTTTCGCTGGATTCGCCGACTTCGACTACCATGCCTTCGAGAGCGTCGTTTACTTGAGCCAATTCCATGGATACTTCTGGAAGCACATTCTCGAGTTGCGTCTTGAGCACTCCGACGACGTGTGCTACCGGTTTCATTGTGTAAGCTATCTCACCGAAGTCACGTACGGTTTGTAGTCTGAGCGTTACGGTCTCCAATGCCATCTCACTGTGCAATACGACTTTTGCCATCTTTCGCAGTTCTGCGCATTCATTCGCGTACATTGATGCCAACTGGTTGTTCTTGCTCTGTGCGGCAAGGACACACTTCCCGTACAGTGCTTGGTCTCGTTGCTGCATATGATACCCGGTTCTCTCGAGTTTTCGTTGTTGAACATTTAGTTTGAAGAGGCATTCGTTGATGCGCTGCCGTATTGGTGTAGGGTGCATTGCCTCCCTGATTCGTTTGCCCCATGACTTTCTTTCATTGAACAATCTGTCTATCCCCCCTTTACGAGCCGTTCTTGCCCTCTAGGTCCGCTACTTCATGTTCTCTGGCAAGAATCTTCAAGAAATTACCGAGTCTTCCGTCTTCAAATGTTCTGATGACGGAGCCCGTATATTCGATTTTAATGTTTAGCGATCGGAGTTTTGACATTAATTTCTCAATCTCCGATTTGTTCTTCCCCACCAGAAAGACGATGCTTTCTGGCTCGCCCAGAGAGCTTACGACCTTGACAGTTTGCGGTATAGCGGTTATCTTTTCGAGGATAGCATCGCGTTCGGTATCGTTAGGAAAGCTTGCTCCGACCAGGATTTGTTCGGCTACCCCTAGTTTTTCAAGATCAAGGTCAGCCCGGTAATCTTTGATGACGCCTGCCCGTTCGAGCTTGTTAACTCTGTACGCGACTACGTTCGGGTGTAAGCTGAGTTTACGTCCGATTTCAGCGAACGAGTATTTCGCGTTCTCTACAAGTTCCGCAAGTATTTTGAAATCTGTTGAATCGATCATTTTGATCATAACGCCTTATACATTTCGAACCATTTGTCGTAGAGCACAAGCATTTGGGTGGACACGCTAGGCTTCCGTTTCTTGATGATCTCTCTGAAGTCCTCCATCGTTATTGGTCTGGCTTGTGGTTTTGTTAATTCTTTCCTGTCGAAAAGTTCTCTAACCGCTCTCATATGTGCTCCTTGGAAGATCTCTCGCAAATCGCTTCCAGAGTAGCCCTCTGTTCGATCGATTAGTGTATCAACTTCCACATCGCGATCCAGATTGAGGTTTTGCGTGAAGATGTTGAACATTTCACGTCGCGCCGCCGAATTCGGTAGAGGTATGTATATACGTCTTTGGAATCGACGGATGAACGGCTCGTCTAAAGCCCAGGGTTTGTTCGTTGCGCCAATCACGTACACATGATTTGGATGTTTCTTATCTAGAACGTTGTCCATTTCTTTTAGGAATTGATTACGTGTTCTGACTTCTCCGCCCACTTCGTCTCCTCTTATGCCGACCAAGGAATCAATTTCATCGATAAAGATGATGACGGGTTTGCCGCCGTCGGATGATTGTCGGGCTGAGGAAAAGAGTTCTGAGACGTTTTTTTCAGATTCGCCTAGCCACTTTGACATGATTGATGCGGCATCTATGTTGTAGAATACAGCATCAATTTCAGTCGCGATTGCTGCTGCGAGAAGCGTTTTTCCGCAGCCAGGCGGTCCGAAGAAAAGAATTCCTCGCGGCCATCCCAATGGGAAAAGGTCGGGTCGCTTTACTGGGAAGACTACTGCTTCCTCGATCGCCTTCTTTGCATCATGTAGGTCGGCGATCTCATTCCATTTAACGTTTGGATTTTCCGTCAGGACCAACCGGTCCGGTTTCGATGGTTTGGTTTGAGGTTGTTCCTCTTCGTAGGTTCGTCCGTCCTTCAACTCTTGGACTCTGCGTTTGTATGCTTCAACTTGTTTTGCGTAGAGCTTGGTCTGTGGCGCGCTTGGGTATAGGCTGCATAGTTTCAGCAATATTTCGATTGCTCGGTCGTACCGAGAGATGGCAAGGCTCCTGGATCCTTGCTTGTCGTGTTGGATGGCTTCGTTTGCGTATCTGACTGCCATTTGCTCTAGTTCTTCGGATGCGGTTAGTTGCAAGCAAGTCGCCTTTGAAATCATTCGATCATGAGCTTTCCGTTGTCGCGGAGTTTGTCTATTGCACTTCTGATTTCGTCCGGAGATCTGCCTAGTTCATTTGCGCAATTAGAGACATTGAATGTCGGGTGGTCTCTTGCGTACTTGAAGACTTCATCTTGAATGTCTCCATTGTTAGCGTTGTTGGCTGGCTCCAAGATTGCTGACGACAAGCGTTGGTCGACAGGCGGGAGTTCTGGGAAGTGTTCTTTCAGCTTTTCATCTGCGATTACTCCTGTTTCCTCGAGGATCTTCTGAGCTTCGGCGTCTGTGGCCTCGTTAGGGGTGGTAGAGGTGATGTCTTGAACGCCTTCTTCGGTGGTCATTTCTTCTAGTAGGTTGTTTACTTCGTCTAGTTCGCTGGCCACTTGTGGTACGATTCCTGCGATTTTCGATTTAGTGTCCTTGACGATGCCCAAGACGGGTGCAATATCTGCCCAGATTGCTCCAAACTCACGTACGGTTTCTAGTCTTAGAATTACTCTTTCTAGAGCAAGTTCGCTTCCCAAAACGACTTTAGCTATTTTTCTAATCTCTGCACATTCGTTCGCGTAAATCCGTGCATGCGCAGAATCATTTGAGAGCTGGGCACCTACGCATCGCTGGAAAAGGTCTTTGTCTCGTTGTTGGATATGCGCATAGGTTTGTTCCAATTTGTCGTACTGAGCTTGTAATCGAAATTTTGCTTGTTCAATTCTTTCTTTTATCGGGACGGTGTGTATCTTGTCTTCGAAGCGCCTTATTATCGAGAAAGAAACCACGTCTCCGACTCACTTGTCTATGTCAATTCGTTAAGCTTGATCACGACAACGTCGGAGAGAGGATTCTTCGGTTGTGGAGGAATAGGCTCCTTTGGTGTTTCGACAATAGAATCGATTCCATTCAGGTATTGGGTGATGTTTTCTATGTCCTTTCGTTCTTTTCTTGAGATCTCGAGACCAGAACGTATTGACTCAGTCACGGTGTGATACGTTTGTTCGTCGATTTCTGCCGAGGAGTAGAGCATTTTGTTGTTTGTTAACACTCCCTGTAGCTCTGCTATTTGTTGTCCGAGCTTCGAGTCGACGTGTTTTAAGGTGTCCAGCAATGTTTCTCTTCTTTCTTTGATTTGTCCGTCGAGTTCTTCATAGCTCGTTCGTAGGTGGTCGTATTCCGGTTTCTCAATGTCGCCATCCTTGAGCAGGAGGTCGAGAGCTTGTCGTCTTCGCATCACGATGTCGTGTTCTTTCCGAAGGTCCTCCGCATCGACGCGCCAGGTTTGCATGAGAATTAGTCTATCCTCGAGCACTTTGACGAAAGTTATTGGATGTTGCGCGACTTCACCATCGCTGTGTGCGATCTGAATCGCGGTAACCTCATCTTTGAGGTCCGCGGTGAGACCGACTAGTTTCCCGACAGGGCGTCCCATCGCATCCTCGATCGTTTTTCCGAGGTACTTGCCTACCTGCTCGACGGTTGTAGTCAAGATTCGTTCTCCTAATGCGAGAGAGGTTCGCTTAGCTTCTGTGATCCGCTGGGCAGGTCTGGGAACTTGTCTCTAAGGTGCTGGTCTGCAATCGCGTTGGCTTCACCAAGTATCCTCTGAGCTTCTTCGTTTGAGGCGCTCACGTCGTATGACTCAGTAATTGGCTCTCCAGCGTCTGCGATGAAACCATTCAGCATCTCGCCTACTTCATTCAATTCAAAGCCGACCTCGGGAATGACTCCTGAGATTTGATTCTTGACAGAACGTACGACACTGGCCACTGGACCCATCATTCGTGCAATGTCACCGAATTCTTCGATTGTTTCGAGACGTAATGCGACCTGCTCTAGGGCGAGCTGACTTTGGAGCGTCACCTTGGCAATCTTCCGGACTTCCGCGCACTCATTGGCGTACATTGCGGCTCGAGCCGCATCATGTGCCATTTGAGCGCTGACGCACTTTGCAAAGATTTCTTTGTCATGCTGCTGCATTCTCAGCGCCGCTGATTCAAGCTTGTTTTGTTGAGTCTTGAGTCGGTAGATCGCCGACGATAGTTGTTGTTTTAGAGCTGGCCGGTGATGGAATGGAATGCCTATCTTGTGGTTATCTTGTTCGCCGTCCCATTGATTTAGGAAATTATTCACTTTTCGATATCTCCATTTGTGTTTACGACAAATTCGGTTGTTTATTGTCCGTAGGCGGACAAACGCTATTCAAATTTCATTAAAGAAAGCTGTCAACTTTCGTCGACTCGTCGAAAGTAGTTTTTCATAATCGGCAGTTATGAAGTCGATTGGCGATCCATTCTGATCTTACGCAGAATTGTGGCAATTGCAGCTCAATTACGATCTTCTCGAAAAGAAAGTGGAATCCACAAGCGTGTTGTGGAATCAACATAAAAGTGGGCGAGAAATTTGTGATGCAACGGACCTATTCGGTCTTCTGGAGCTTAATCTCGATCGTTGACACGTTTCGTGCTTCCGCGCCTTCGCCGATGACCTCAGTGCCTACATTGATCTCCTTTACTGCAAGTTTTCCTGCGAAGAACCGCCTTCTGACTACCTCGACTACATCGACTGCTGTACTGATAGTTCGACCGCGAGCCTTAACGGTTAATTGTTGTGAGCCTGACTGAAAGTGCATCATTATTGCCGTTGCGTATGCCATTATTGGCTTTTTACCGATCAAGATTGTGTCCGGCGGTATTGGTTGACGGGGTTTAGGTTGCGCTACACTTCCGTCTGACATAGTGTCACCTCCTCGATTGGTCTGCTAGGTAAGTGTCAATTGGGAACGATGGGTCGGCGCTGAAATATGGCGATTTCGGTCAATCAGGGAACCGCTTTAAACGGGAACATCAGCCCGAAACTTAGGACGACCACGGCGAGGTAGACCAGCACGATTAGTTTTGGCGGGTTCTGGTCGGCTATCATGAATGCTATGGCTGCGCAGACTGCTGGGACTGCGGGTAAGAAATAGAAAAGATATGTTACCCTGTGGCTAAGCAGCACGGCTGGAAAGTAGGGCAGATATGTGACCATGAACCAAATGATCGATAAGAGAGCGATGTCATTCTTTTTTTGTCGAACGTACGAATAGCCCGCGTAGGTAATCGCGAATAGGGTCAAGTAGAGTATGGAGGGGTTCAGGGCGCCCTGAAACCAGATTGTGTTAGATTCTGTTGTAACTGTACCAGTACTGACCTTAACGTTGACGACCAAGTAGGGGATCGGAACCTTGTTAACGAGCCATTGCCAAGGACAGCTGATTATTCCACTGGGGCAAGTGGATACCAATGCGGAGGAGTAGGACAATATGTTCTCGATGTGAGGCCATGCCCAGGGATAACCGACCCAGAGTTTGTCCACAATTGATAGGAGCAGTAGTAAGGAAAGCGCATACGTTACTGTGTACTTCTCAAACCATGAGAGAAACTTAGACCAACGTAATGGTTTCCGATCATTCGCAAACTTTATCGCGTGTAGAATTACAATGATGACATACCCTGCTCCTCCTGTTTCTTTGCACAGTGTACTCAGCGTCATTCCGAAGGCGCTCAAGTATGGGTGGCCGTCGAAATACCAGTAAATGCCAAGCAGCATGAAACTTAGCGTGAAAATATCGAGTGTTGCAATTCTACTATGCACAAACACTAGATTGTCGAACGAGAATAGGAAGGCGCCGAGTAATGGAACCGATTTGTATGTTGACAGCCGTTTCATGAGCAGGTAGAACACAAGAATCGCGAATGAGCCAAAGATAACGCTCGGAATTCGCCAACCGTAGGCATTGTCCCCAAAAACATGCATCGAGAGCGCGATCAATAGTTTAGCCAAAGGCAAATGTTCATGGTTCGGATCAAGGCCTATGGGAACATTCTGATATGGTGGCAAGCCGTTAGATCCAAGGCTTTGTGGAAGCCCTAGAATAACTCGTCCGACGTTCACATAGTACCATTCGTCGAAAATTAGTGAGCCATCTGGTTTGTTGAGCCAGAGTGCGCGTAGTGCAACATCGACTGCAAGAAGAATCAAAAAGAGGCGATCGTATAGATTCGAGAGATGCAGGTCAGGCCAATTGAAAGCGATAGATCCAAACGCATGTGGTTTCGTTGCTACGGTGAAGAATCTCACATCCTTTCAGCGAGAGAGATGCCGAGTAACTGCATTGAATTACGTAGAACGACCTGAATCGCCTTCACTAAAAGTGCCCTGGCGTTCTTCACCTGTTCTTCTGCATGTATGACGTCCACTTTTTCATAATATTCATGGAATTTTTCTGCTACAACGTTTGCGTAGTTCGCTAGTTCCTCTGGCTTCAACTGGTCGGCTGCCTCACAGAAGATCGTGGGCATCTGTGCGATCTTAAGTATAAGAAACCTTTCAAGCGGGTGCGTGAGACTTCTCAGGTCATATTCGACAGGGGCCGGCGGCAATTTTCTAAGTATGCTCCCTGCACGCGTGTAGGCATAGTTGATGAATGGTAAGCTGTTCTTTTCTAAGCTTAGCACTCTGTCCCAGGTGAATGTCATGTTCTTCACGCTGTTGATGTTCAGTAGTGCGAATTTTATTGCGCCCACGGCAATGGTCTGGCTGATTAGTTCAACCTCTGTTTCTGCCATTGATTCTTGTCTAGATGCAACTTCCTCGCGGACTCTTTTCCTTGCCTGCTCAATTACGTCGTCAAGAGCAATGAATCTAGCTTTGCGCTTGGACATTTTTGCTCCGGGTAGCTCAACTAAACCATAGGCGTAATGGATGAGGTTGGTAGCGGCATGTCTTTCTCCCAACGCGTAAAGCGCTAGACGGATTTGTAATTGAGGAAGCGACTGTTCGGACGCTATCACATTAATTACTCGATCCGACTCCTTGAACTTGAAGAGAGTGTAGGCGATGTCTCGAGTTGGGTATAATGTCGACCCGTCGCTCCGGATGAGAGTCAGGGAAGGGACCTCGTAGTCTGGAGAAAGGTGAAATTGATCTCGGAGAGAGTATGTTGTGACAATTGAGTTTACATTCAATTTGATAGATTCGCCATCTACCTCTGCGAAGGGCAGCTTCTTTACGCCTTCAACTACTTTCTTGACCGGTCCATCCCAGATCAATTCGCTTTCCCAGTCCCACGAATCAAATTCGATGTCCATTTCGGCTAGGCTTGTCCGTATTCCTTCTAATGCTAGTTGAACAACGGTCCGTACGAGCATTGTCGTGGTTTGCTCATGTGCCTCGTATTCTCGGCCTAGGGCTTGAACACCCGCTTCGGCGTCTGGTTGGTTCCGCATCATCTGGAGGACTGCATCGAACAGTTCTTTGTGTGTTGGAGGTAATTCGGCAGCTATACCGGTCCATTCATCAAGTGCCTTTTGCAGCTGAGTTCTTTCTTCCGCGATCTCTGTGTTGTCGAGTTTCTTCTTGAGCGACTCGATCTGCAGAGCACAATTCGTGGCAGCGTATAGCCGTCCTAACCAAGTGTCTGGTTTGCCTTCTGGTGACGGTTTTCCGAGTAATTTGTACCCGTATGTGAGTATGGAGACCTGCCTTCCAACGTCATCGACATAGAATCGTCTTTTCACTTCGTGCCCGCGTGCCGTGAGAATACGTGCTAATGCGTCTCCGAGAATTGAATTGCGGACATGCCCCATCGTCAGGGGGCCGCTAGGATTTGCGCTTGTATGCTCTACTGCAACTCTCAAGGGAGCAGTTATTCTCTCGATCCCATAATGTTCTTCGTCGTCGATGATTGTTTGAAAAATCAGGGGCGCTGCTTTGTCGTAGGCTAGCTTGAAATTGACGTATCCAGAAATCTCGTTGACAGCCGAGATTAATGTTGTGCTGCTGATATTTGCAGCTTTGCAGATCGACTCTGCAATTGCTTTGGGTGGGATATTCTCCTGGGTTGCAATCTCGTGCGCGATGGATGATGAAAGTTCTCCGAACTCGAGACTAGGCGGGGTTGAGAACCTGGGCATACGCTCCACCCAAGCTGGATACACACTCTTCAATGCCTCGCGGAGAACAGTTCTGCATTCATCATAGAACTGTGACAATGTATCCGTCAAATTGATCAGTGATCCGCTTGTTGTCCAGCGACTTTCGTCATTGATTGCTTGATTGCTATGAAGTCTACTATTTGCGTGGCTTCCTAATTTTGAGCGAAGAATTGAACTGAAAAGTTTTGTTTTAGACCATTTTATACGTAGAGACCGCATCGTGCACTTGGGGCGGGTAGCCTAGCCTGGATAGGGCACAGGCCTCCGGAGCCTGAGGTCGGGGGTTCGAAACCGCATCGATGGAATATCGTTATCCTCCATGAGACGGCGAAATTCCCTCCCCGCCCGCCATTAGATACTTCCTATGGTCAAATACAACAATAAAGCGTTCATGACAATGATGAAAGCTGTGAATATCGCTGCTGTTATTGTAGTCAATCTACGGTTGACGTATTTTCCCATCAGCCGTCTGTCCTTGGTGAATTTCCAGAGTGGCAGAAGTGGCAGCGGAAGGAGGAGACTTAGGGCGACTTGACTGTAGATTAACATGGCTAACGGGTCGAGTCCTATGAGGATGGCGATCGTGGTTGGAATTACGTTTATCAATCGTGTAACGACGCGTCTGATCCAGATATTCACCTTTTGTCCGATTAACCCCTCCATAATTGCTTGACCCGCGATCGTACCGGTCGTCGAAGAGGACAGGCCGGACGCCAAGAGGGTGATACCAAAAATCACAGCTGCAGCTTTTCCGAACAATGGTTCAAGTGTTAGATAGGCCTGTTCGATTGTAGCGACCTGTAAATTGTGAGCGCCAAACGCGGCCGCCGCCATCACCATTATCGCGGCATTTACTAGGCCTGCAAAAGTAAACATGATCAGGCTTTCGGCAGTATGCAGCTTCAAGGCTCTATCCTTAGCCGCTACACTTGGGTCCGTGATCTTATCGTTCGCAAGGGCGGAATGCACGAAAATGGCGTGAGGCATAATTGTAGCACCGATTATCCCTACAGCAATGAGAATCCTTGGTGTTGAGTTGAGAGTAGGAATTAGCGACCCCGCCAAAATGAGTCTCAGGTTCGGTCCTGTTACCAGAATCTCGTAGACGTACCCCAATCCAATGGCTGAAACAAGAGTCATGAAGAGTTGTTCTAACCTCCTCACGCTTCCTCTAGTTACACCCAAGATTAGCAGAACATCGAAGACGGCAAGAAAGGTGCCATATATGAGGGGTATACCAAACAGCAGGTTCAACGCGATTACCGTTCCCAGAAACTCGGCCAGATCGGTCATTGCAGCTGCCGCCTCAGCGCCTAGCCAATACGGAATAATGTATCGGTTTGATTTCAGCTGAAGTCTTATCAGCTCAGGTAACGAATGTCCTGTAGCAATGCCTAATTTTCCTGACAAGTACTGCAGAAGCATGGCCATTAGTCCGGCGAACCATACGATCCACAACATACTGTAGCCAAACTGAGCCCCCCCGCTGATGTCCGTGCCGAAGTTCCCGGGGTCCATGTATGCAACACTCACGATTAGAGCGGGCCCAAAGTATTGCAATAGATCGCGCCAGAAACTGACCTTAATGCGAGATGTGTCGGGCCCGTTCAGTTTTCTGTCGGCATCCATTTGCGAGGTCCCCTAGATGTAGCCATGGATATGATATCAATGGACGATCGGGAGATCGTGGAGTATTCTGAAAACGGAAGTATATCTTATTTGCCTGACTTACCCAGTCAGAGTTGATGGTCATGGCAACCGCGAGGCAGGAGTATTCTGACGAGGATCTTGAGAGAATTTTGGACATGCAGCCGTCTGATCAGATTTCTGTAAGGCAGCTCCGTGCAACAATTCAGGAGAACCCATTGCTCGTCACTGGTTTAGCGTTCACCTTAGGGTTACTTCTCGGGCTCACCCTGCATTCTCGAAGGAAACGTTGAAACTCCGTCGATCCCTAAGAGCCATCCTGAAAGTCTTTTATCCGTAACCGAGCTACGAATACGCGGTCGAGTGACTTGCCCAAAGAGAGGGAGACTCAACTCAGGGACATTGAAGACGTAGTGAAGAGCGTTCGGAAAGATATGGACGCGTTACTAATCGACCTGAAAGCTCAGGTCAACGTGGCTCAGAAGAAAGCCGTAAAGACTGTGGGAGAACGTCCGATGCTTGCATTAGGCGTTGCATTCGTTGCAGGCATGGTCATAGGCGTAGCACTTTCGAAATCTTCCGACTAGGCGAAGTAATTGCCAAAAGAAGAAGAGAAGCCAGCTTTCTGGGAGAAACTCCTGAATGTAGTCTTGCGCAAGACTGTAGATAATTTTGTGGATTCGTTCGATCATTACTCGAAAAAGTTCGTGAGATCTGCCGCCCTAATCCTTGGCGGAATCGCTATTGCGATGTTGGGAATCGCGGCCATCGCTGTCGGAGTGGCCAAAGGGCTTACTCTATTCCTACCCGCCTGGCTTGCTTGGGTAATAGTGGGTGTCTTACTGATGCTCATTGGTACCGTGCTCGTAGCAGTAAATAAGTAGCCATTTGCACGTCCGTGCAACGCCGAAGTAACCCAGCCATGCTACAAATTCATCTCTACTCTACGTTACTAGACAAGAACTTCACGATCTTGCCCGCTCCAAGCTTCTCCACAACCGTCTTGCGTTCATCTTCTGTTAACGACTTATACTTCAAATGGGTGTCAGTAACTCCTGCATATCGTCCGGCAACAAGGTATGAACTCGCATTCCTCTCTTTGTATACCGTTATTGGTTTATACACCGCGCTAGGATCGGTACCTGCGTAGATGTATGTAATTGCATCTTCATACTTGCTCTTCTCATCGATACTCAGGAGAAGAACCCCTGAATCGTCACGTTTCATGGATTTTTGAGTATTAGCGAACAGTAAAAACTCTATCGGGAGAACCCGCGACACTCGTGTACCCAGAGCATTTTGATGAGTTACTGAATAGAATCGTCGTCATCTCCCAAGCTTTGCTCCAAGTAGCAATCGAAGCATTTTTCACAGCAATTCTTAGAATTGATGGACCACATCCAGTCCGCGATGCAAGTTTTGTGGCAGACTTTTCGACTCGCAGACTTTCCAGAAGAATTCAAGTATGAATACAAGCGTAATCGTAGCCATCTGCATATCTCAGGGCACGGACAATTATGGCAGTTTTCAAGAGAACCTTAACTATAAACTCCGCTTCCAAGCATCAACTGATAGACATAACTCGTGACGTGGCTAAGTTCGTTGAGGATTCCAACATAACCGATGGAATACTCATGGTGAGCGTCCCACATGCCACTGCAGCGGTAATAGCGAACGAGAATGAACGAGGACTCTTGACCGACATTCTCACTAAAGTTCGCGAAATCTTTCCTCAAACACTCGAGTATGCGCACAATCGCATAGATGATAATGCTGACGCACATCTTGCGGCCGCATTCCTAGGACATTCACGTACTTTCCCTGTAGAAGACCATCGACTCATACGGGGTACGTGGCAGAATATATTCATCGTCGAACTGGATGGTCCTAGAAACAGACGTGAAGTACATCTGACTCTGGTTTCATAAGGGCAAGATGACTTACCTAATGTGATCTAGGGAGAACTTTTAGACCTCGTAAAGCCTAATAGCGGACATTAATCTGGGAGCAATTCTAGAAGGTATAGGATCTGCCTGAAGAAAACAACCTTACGTGGGTGATAGGTGGCCCGCAGGGCGGAGGCATCAATTCTGTAGCCGAAACGTTCGCTAAAGCTTGCGCCCGTGGCGGACTTCACGTTTTTGCAAATATCGAATATCATTCGAACATCAAAGGAGAACACAGTTACTACAGAGTTCGTGCGTCGGATAGAGAGGTTCATTCACACGTAGATTGGATAGATGTACTCGTTTCTCTAGATAAAGAAACCCTGTTCGGTGATGTACACAAGGAATACCCTACGCACAACGGTCACCGCAACGAGGTGAGTCCGGGTGGGGGAATCGTGTACGATGCGGCTCTCAAATTGAGGCCTGAAGATTTGGGGCGTCCGGATGTGAATCTCTACCCAGTTCCATATGTGGAGGTTCTGCTTGGAGCGTTAAAGGAATCGGGACATGAAAAAGAGCTCAGCAAGTTCCAAGTTATGACGAACACGGTCGCTTTCGGTGCCTCGATGGCACTCGTTGACTATGACTTTGATGACGTCACGGAAGCAATTAAGGAAGGATTTACGGGAAGGAAAGCGGCTCTTGGAGATCTTAACGTTAGGGCTGCGAGACACGGATACGATTATGTCAAAACACACTTCCAAGACGGTTTTCCCTACAAACTGCACCCCGTAAGCTCCGCGACGAAGCGGATGCTTATTCGTGGCGTACAAGCTGTCGGAATTGCAAAATTCAAGGCTGGTTGTGCCCTCCAAACCTACTACCCTATCACGCCCGCCACGGACGAAAGTGAATACCTCGAACATCATGAGAAAGAGTACAATATTGTTGTGGTTCAGGCCGAGGACGAGATCTCAGCGATTCTTATGGCAGCAGGGGCTGCACATGCTGGAGTCAGGGCTTCAACTTCCACTTCAGGTCCGGGATTCTGCTTAATGGCTGAAGGGTTAGGATGGGCAAGTCATACAGAAGCGCCTGGCCCTGTGATAATCCTATACCAACGAGCTGGGCCATCAACGGGCCTCCCAACACGAACCGAGCAGGGTGACCTGCAATTCGTTCTGCATGCAGCTCACGGCGACGTCCCTCGAATGGCAATTGCGCCCGGTGACGCCAACGAATGCTTCTACGATACTTTCGACGCCTTCAATTATTCTGACCGATTTCAAATGCCCGTCGTTGTGCTTGCAGACAAGTTCCTAGCTTCGACCTACCGAACAATGCCAATCTTCGAGTCAAAGAACCTGAAGATAGATCGAGGACAAATCGTCAATGAATCGGAACTCACCGACGGAGCTGACTCTTCAACATTCAAGCGTTATGCATTCACACCGACCGGCATCTCGCCTAGAACCATACCTGGAATGGCAGGAGGAATCTTCCACACAACAGGCGACGAACATGATGAATTCGGACACATAACAGAGAACTCTGAGAACAGGATAAGAATGATGCAAAAACGCATGAGAAAACTCGAGCTCGCAAACGAGTTCATTCCAGATGAGAAAAAAGTAAACTTCTTCGGCCCTCCCCAGGCGGATATCACGTTAGTCGGATGGGGCTCGACCAAAGGTGCCATACTAGACGCGATGCAGGATTTAGAGGCCGACGGTGTCAGGTGCAACTTCCTTCAAGTCAGGTACCTCAGTCCCTTCCCAACAGACCTCGTGACGAAGCACTTGGAGGGAGCGAAGAGGAAAGTACTCGTTGAAGGCAACTATGCTGGCCAGTTGGGAGCGCTCATCCGCGAACATACAGGCATCCCGATGGACCTCCGAGTGCTAAAGTACAACGGTCGGCCGTTTTCGCAGAATGAGGTTTTCGAGGGCGTAAAAGAGGCAGTAAAGAACGGTACGAAAGAAGTGGTGATGGCTCATGCTTGAACTCAAAAATTACAGAACGAAGGTCCACAATGACTGGTGTCCAGGGTGTGGAGATTTTGGGATATTAAACGCTGTTCAAATGGCTCTGTTTGAGCTTAAATTGGAACCTCACAACGTAGCGATTTTCTCCGGTATAGGGTGTTCAGGTAAGACACCGCACTTTGTCAACACTTACGGTTTTCACACCCTCCATGGACGTTCACTTCCTATCGCCACAGGGGCAAAGCTAGCTAACACTTCACTAACCGTCGTGGCAGTTGGCGGCGACGGAGACGGCTTCGGAATAGGCGCTGGACACTTCGTCGGCGCAGGAAGGCGAAACTTAGACTTCACGTATGTTGTTCACGATAACGGCGTCTACGGACTCACGAAAGGACAAGCGTCGCCCACATTGCCGAAGGGCCTGAAGACCAAGTCAATGTCGTTCCCGTCTATAGTTGAGGGCCTGAACCCATTGGCCACAGCAGTCAGCGCAGGTTACACGTTCGTAGCGAGGAGCTACGCACTCGACGTCAGACACTTGAAGGAGATACTCAAGTCTGCCATACTCCACAGAGGAAGCGCCCTCGTTGACGTCCTCCAAACATGTCCAACCTACAACGACATCAACACTAAGGAATGGTACGCAGGGTCGGATCTCCAATCCAAAACCCCTCGACTATACAAAATTGAGGAGACAGGCTACGATGGATTCGTGAAGGACCCAAACGACGAGAAGGAGGTGAACGAGAAAAAGGGTCAAGCCATAATCCGGTCCTTCGAATGGGGAGACCGAATACCGATTGGAACATTCTACCGCTGCGAACAACCAACATTCGAAGACTTAATCGCCAAGAGAATGCCATCCTTTAATCAAATTCCCCTCACTAAACAGGAACTTTACAATCGAGACGTAACTCGACTATTCGAATACCTAACCTAACCACTCTGACCACCCATCTCGAGTACTATATCCCTCATCGCGATTCTTCTCTCATTCAGAACCAGGACGTTTCGAACCTAGTATTCCCCAGATTCTAACTTAAGCTAACTGCGCGTCTAGCCTGTGTCCGTGAACTCAAACTTTTTACTTGAACAATAGATGTTACGGCTCACGTCTGATACGTTTAGCATCATTGAACAGTGACATGAATGTCAAAAGAAATCGGTATGACAACGAAAAAGACTGATGATCTCTCAGAATGGTACACTCAAGTCGTAACGAAAGCAGAACTAGCAGACTATTCACCCGTAAAAGGATTCATTGTGCTCCGCCCTTATGGCTACTCGATTTGGGATAGCATCAAGGAGTATCTTGACGGTCGACTGAAGGACTCGGGTCATTCAAATGCTTACTTCCCGTTGTTGATTCCTGAGAGTTTCCTGAAGAAGGAAGCGGCACACTTTACTGGTTTCACCCCTGAAGTTTTCTGGGTTACTCAGGCCGGCGAGAATCAACTTTCAGAACGCCTCGCCATCAGGCCTACCTCTGAAACCATAATCAACGACGCGTACTCCAAATGGGTACGCAGTTGGAGAGATCTCCCGTTACTCATCAACGTATGGAACTCTGTCCTTCGTGCTGAAATAACGGCGACTCGTCCATTTCTCCGAACCACCGAGTTTCTCTGGCAGGAGGGGCATACGGTTCATGCGACGAAGGAAGATGCGGATCGAGAGGTATTGATGATTCTTGGATTCTATAGAGACCTGATTGAACGACAGCTCGCTGTGCCGGTTCTGTCAGGCTACAAGAGTGAACGGGAAAAGTTTGTTGGCGCTCTTTACACGACAACTCTGGAAGCGATGATGCCTGACGGAAAAGCTATCCAAATGGGCACATCACACAACTTGGGACAGAACTTTTCGAAACCATTCGAAATAAAATACCTAGGTAAGGATGAACAGTCGCACTATGCGTGGACAACCTCATGGGGCGTCTCCTGGCGACTCCTCAGCGCCATGATCATGCTGCACGGAGACGATAGAGGATTAATCGTTCCGCCCAACATTGCGCCAATCCAGGTTGTGATTGTGCCGATCTACTTTAAGGATCGAAACAAGGAAGGTATCAACGAGAAGGTACGTAAAGTTACCGAGACCCTCAAGACGGCGGGACTTAGAACCCGCCTGGACGACCGTGAACAGTACACGCCCGGCTGGAAGTTCAACGAATGGGAACTCAAGGGCGTACCCGTACGGGTTGAGGTTGGACCAAGAGACGTCGAAGGTAAACAAGTCACGCTGGTAAGGAGAGATAACTTCCAGAAGCTAAACGTGAGTGACGAGACACTTATCGAGCAGGTGCGGATTTGCCTTGAGTCTATACAATCGGCGCTCTTCGAGAAGGCAACTGTTGCGCTGAAAGCAAGTATCAGGCAAGCCGAGAACTACGAACAGCTCAAGCAGATAATCGAGACAAGCGGAGGGTTCGTTCGAGCCTGCTGGTGTGGAAACTCAGAATGCGAGGACGTCATCAAGGCGGAGATTGGGGCAACAATCCGCACGCTCCCATTACAGGACGAAGCAACATTCGCCGTTTGCGTCAAATGCGGTAAGCCGAGCAAAAGTGTTGGATACTTCGCAAGATCCTACTAAACCAGATCAGACACCGCATGACGTCGAAGAATAGGAGCTCCTGGTCTTGGCGACAATTACACAACGTTTAAGCACGTAACCATCACTTACGAGTTGGGAAATACTTTGACGAAGAAGAGAAAGTCACGTGGACGCAGCAAAGGCGGAAAAGGCGCCAGCGTGATGATTCAATGTTCGCATTGTGGGAGACCAGTGCCTAGGGACAAGGCGAAACGAGAGACAAGATGGACGTCACTCGTCGACCCGTCGTTGGCAAGGGAATTACGATCGCACGGTACGTACATCGCCCGGGAAAGAGTTGTTAAGTTCTACTGTGTCTCATGCGCCGTGCATTTTGGATTAACGAAAGTCAGATCTGAAGATGAACGAAGATATTAACCGTCAACCATCTGCGTCTTCTCCAACCCCACCCGAATGATCTCCTTCCTTCTTTTTACCTCACCAAGTTGAAGTTGAAAATCTGGACCCACCTGCTCAACCATTAATGATGAAGCAGCCGAAGCAAAAAGTGCTGATTCTACGTAATCGTGTGTGCGCAGATATTCAACGATGAAGGAACCTCCGTAGACATCGCCCGCACCTGTTGGATCTATCGCGTTCGTCCTAAATGCAGGAATCTTCCATTCGCAATTATCGTAGATTAATACGGAGCCGCGTTCTGCTAAGGTGATAATTGGAAAGGCACCGCCCATCTCCTGAAGGCGCTTCAATCCGATAGCAGGCACATTCGAGCCAGTGATTGTGACGCTCTCTGGTTCATTGGGCTTTACGAAATCTACTAATTCTAAGATTTTGCTAAATGAATCTGTCTCGCACTTGTGAATGATCTTTCTGTCGTCCCTCACGAGCCTGATTAATCCTTGTGGGTCCAGGAACAGTTTCGCCGTGGTAGAAGTTTTGATGAACTCGATCAGGTCTAGGTTAACTTCTCCCAGGATTGGTCCGATCATGATGAACCGTGCGTCGAGGAATTCATCTCGGAGATCTTTTCGACCTATGTTCTCGGCGATGCCTAACACTTCGAGTGTCCGATTTCCCGCATCGTCATATTCAAGGTGAAAGCCACCTGTTGCACTATCCGCGTCCAAGCTTGAAGATACTCCGTACGCATTCAGATCAGAGCGAAGACGTTCGGCATAGTCTCGTCCGACCTTGCCGATCATGCCTACTCGTTCAAGTCCTAGTCTCTTCGCGGCTAGGCACGCGTTAGTGCTGCAGCCAGAGAGCACTCTTCCCTTTGTCCTGGATGATGGAGTAACAATTGAGTCGTATACGGGATTGCCTATTCCGACTAGATCAAACATGTACTCACTTCCTTTTGGTATGTGTGTACGTGTAGTGAAGGCGTTGAATAACTGTTGCATGTGATAAGATGCCTACAACGATGACCGCAATCATCAGGGCCCTGGCAACGAACGGTTGGAGGAAGGAACCGATAAGTAAGATGATCAGTTTCTCCTGCCGCTCCGCAATTCCCACGGTGCAGTGCTTTAACCCGCCAACAGACTCAGCCTTCGCTCGAGTGAAGCTCGCCATGAGGATTCCGAATAAGGAAAAGACCACCCAGATCCAGTCGCTAAAACCGCCCATT
>DATKOK010000153.1:0-6589 GCA_035524675.1 Candidatus Methylomirabilota bacterium
ACAGTATGATGAGTGACGACACACTCAGAGATGAAGATATTCTGAAGGTAGTTGAGAAGTACATACCGGGGAATGATTCACGAAAATGGGCGCGACTCGCGAGCACAATCAACTATAGACGACTCGTACTTGCACTCCTCAGGGAAATTCTCATTGAATTGAGAAAGTTGAACCAGAAACAATAACTATCATCCATCTTTGGACCTTTCACCTTTCGACATTCAAGCAAGAATTATCGGATGTTCCTTAGCCTCGTTTATGAGAATCGGATTCCACTTTCCGAATTCCTCCGCAGCAAGGCGGACATGCTCCACCTTGTTCGGGTCTATTCCGCATGATTGAGCCAGATATGCATCGACATCTACGGATCGATCTCCGTAAACTGCAAATCCTAGGTTTTCGGTGATGTCATACCGGAACCCCCAGGGCACTGGATGTTTTCCTTCTTTCCTGTACTTGATTGCGGTGAAGATTGCCTCGCATAATCCAGAGAGGTCGAATAGGCTAGCGTACACCTTGTTCGCGTCGACAATGCTCCTAGCCAAGTCCGAATCTCTGGTACCGTGCCACCCCATGCGATTAGGCTCGACTATGTTCCCAAAAATGTTTTTCAGCGTCGCACTTACGCGGTTTGCTCTCTGCTGTTTTAACTTCGCAAACGAAATTAGTTTCTGTCCTCGCATTGCGTAAATAGATTCAGGAACTTGCGCGTAGAGTTCCTTCCTAAACACGGGCGTGAATACTTCTTCAACGGACTTGCGAACATTCTCCGAATTTGCAATTCGCTCAGACCAAACTTCCTCGGTCAGGTTCACGTACTCCACATTGTACTCCTTGAACAGAAGGTCAAAGCCTGTAGTGTGCAGAAACTTCCTATCTTGCTCTTTAATCCAATTCCAATTCTGTTTTCCATTCCCAGGTGTAATGGTCCTTGACCCATCATTACGTTGAAAGGTGTAAGACTCAATTACCGTCACCTTATCTAAGCACTCTAAGAGTAGTTGGAGAGTTCTCGTATCGGTGTAGAACCCGATTCCCTGAAAGAACCAGTTGGGTTTTACAATATAGCTATCAGATGAGCTGAGATTACAATCTTCGATAAAGCGTCTCATCGTCTCGACGTCGTTGACGCGTCCTAGAATCACGGGATAACCCCATGCGATTATTTGAAGGTGGATTGTGACTTAGCTAAGAAGTTCGAGCCTGATTATCTCAACTGTTCAATTTAGAATGAAATTTCGAATTGTCGGCAACTACGGAATCATAATTATAAGAAACATTCGGCACGATTAGGGATTGATAAACATTGAAGATTGTAACCTACACTACGAAGCATACTGTGCGTGTGTCAAAAATCATAAACGCCCCCAGTAATTTCGTCTACGAATGGTGCACAGATTATAGAGAAAGTGATCCGAAAATATCAGGATCAAAAGCGAGGAGAAAGATCCTACTGAAGACAGATCATCGCGTGATCTACCTCTCTCTATACAGCAGTGGTGGAAAATCAAAAAGCGCTGTGAACGTAGTTACACTCTATCCACAAAAGGCTTGGCACCTGGATTTCATCGGCGACGAAGATGACGAAGCAGGAGACTATGTGTTGACCAAGCTGGGCCCCCGGAGAACTCGACTTGATATGACCTTCGAAGAGAACTACAAGACGCGCAAAGCACCTACTAGGGCGCAGGACGTGAAGCAGACCAACAAGGTTTGGGACAAGTACGTTACAGCGCTGGAGAAGGAATACACACGACAACGAAGGTTGCACTAATCGACTAGAGCCACCTCTTACTGTGGTTATGCTGCCAGTAACCTCGCTAATCCATTATCGCGTGATAATGTAACCCAGTTTGGGACTTGTTTCACGGACGGTTAATGCCTAACGGCATAGTTCTCGCCCGAGCTGAAGCACAAGGAAGTTTGGCAGTGGAGGAGCTATGCCCTCATAATTCGACACAGGTCGAAGACGCAGGGAGGAGGCAGCACAGGTAATGTACGTTCAAGGCTTATGGCGTGACCAATTTGCCGCCTATGTGTACATAGTCTTATAGAATCAAACCGCAGTGACTATTATGAGGAGAAAGTTAGGGTGAAACAGATACTCGATCGACCTGTTAAGACGGACGTCCTAACCATTAAGACCGATGACGTTGAGAATACAGGAATCAGCCTGGCTAAGAACGGAGCGGTCTTTCTAGGGGTCAACTCCGCGAAAGACACGGAGAGTTTCTACCTACTCCAAGGACACCTGGTCCTCGTCACTCGGAGAGAATGACCCCAGTCATTCTTCGACTACGGTGCCGCGTAATCAGAGCTGATTCTCCTCCAAGTAGGGTTGATGGACAATCCTATCGAATTTAAGTCTAGACCCATAGTTGAGGCTCGCAATGGAAAGCCCCTAATTCCTCATTCCTAGCTAGTACTAATCGATGTGATTTGGCAGTCTACATAATGCTTTCGAAGTTGACCTCGCTCGGTCGAAGAACGATAAAATCGAACCCCAAACGTATTCAGGAAGTAAATAGAGAAGTTGAGAGCTACGGCGCTAGAGTAACCGCACAATACGCTACCCTTGGCCCATACGATTTCGTTAGTATTGTTGAAGCCCCTGACAATAAAACCATAGCAAAGGTTTCTGTCGAACTAGGCTCACGAGGTACAATTCTACTGACGACGTTACCCGCCCTTCCGCTAAAGGAATTCGTAACTACAATCAGGAAGAAGTAGTCAGTTACCGGCGTGTGAAGACGCGTTAACAGCTTTCCATCCTCTAATGGGTAATTGACTCATGAAGATAGGCCGCTTTCAGGTGATGGCAATTCTCCAAGCCGCGAGGGCGAAGCAACTCGGTCTTCCCATAAACGAAGCAAAGAGTTGGGGATTGAATAGAGCGATATTCTATGCTGCCGCAAAACGAGGTTTCAAAGGTAAGGCGATGCGAAGCAAAGGTCCTGAGACTTCGATGAAGGCTGTCGAGGGAAAGAAGCTACGTATTTTCTCGGTAACGAAATGGCATACCGCTTCAAGTCGGGCGGCAAATTCTACTTTACGATAGGCAAATCATTTCAAACTGAAAATAACTACCACCATCAAATCATGAAGAAATTCTCAGGGGCGTACTCCAAGGCTTGGAGGGAGGCCCTCCAAATTGTTCGTCAATATCCGAGAGAGACCCTCCTGTCGCAGAACAGTTTCTTTCAGAACGTCTACAGACCTCGAAGAGATGAATTGGCTGCGAAGTGGACAGAAATGGTTGGAGAATCTTAGGAATGCCCCTCAACTAGACTTATCCAAGTTTTGTGCATAGCCGTCGAGCAAGTGTTCTCTCGATAGTTCTGCCGCTCTTTCCAAACGTACGTTCTAGAATGAGAAGGAAATCGCCGAGGCGTCTGGGTACATCGTCCCTTCCAATGTAATATTTCCTTTCCATGTGATCATAGAATGTTTCGCGAACGTGTTTTCCAAGTAGGTCGTCAAGGACTTCATCCAGCGCGTCTAACAGTAATCGATCCACATCCTTCTTGTCCGTGGTCACCCCTTTGGATTCAAGGAGCCCCACAAGGGAGGGGAGATCTACTGGATCTTCCATGTCAAACCTCCCCCACCGTCCATAAACTCAGGGTTTGATTATCCGAACCTCGCAATGGTGACTCCTTCTCTTCCGTATCCTAGTTGATTAGTGAAGGCTCCGCGAACACTTGCAATATCTTTAGGATCATGAGCTGAGGGGTTCAGGAGGAATACTGCTGTAATTCGTGGATCATCAAGTATCTCCATGCCGGATTGGATGAACTTGTATAATCTCTTGGGCTCATCAGTCATTGCGAGATCAGTAAGGCTGTCGATAACTAGGCTGAGTGGTCCTTCCGAATTCTCCTTTAGGATTGGTAATAGCTCAGGAGCGCGTTCTAGATCCATGAATTTGACGCCCTGGTCGCCATCAAGAGCTTGGCGAATATTGCTACCCTTCTGTGTAATGATGATTACTGCTTCTCCTAGGAAGGCGCATTCTAATGCGAAATCTCTGACAAGTCGTTCGTAGTCGGTGCGTGGGTCAAATTCAAGGAGGACCTTTTTTCCGCTGAGCTTGCTGTGCTCGATTCCCAGCTGTTTTGAGAACTTCCATCCGCGTGCCTCACCCAAACATCTCTTGATCTCAGTGATTAGACCAATGTTATGGAATGGTTTAGTCAAGTGCGCATTGGCACCAGCTTCGGCGGTCAGCTTCTTATCAACGTCCCTGCCAAGCGCGCTGAAAACAATCACCGGTGTATTCTTTGTCTTTGGCTGTCCCCTCAAGTACCTGCAAGTTTCCAGACCACTCTTCCCGGGCATCATCAAGTCGAGTAAGATTAGGTCGGGAGCTTCGAGTCCTGCTAGTTGTATCGCTTCGTCTCCATTCCGCGCCGGGACTACTTGGTATCCTTCTGCTTCAAGCACTAATTTGAGGAGACTTATGATATCGGATTCGTCGTCGACTATCAATAGCTTATCCATGGATTGTTACAATCTCCTGTTTGGATTTCGGAAGTGTGAGTGCGAAGGTTGCTCCTTGCCCTTTACCTAAGGAAGTTGCCCAAATCTTGCCATGTTGAGCTTCAACTAGCTTCTTAGCGAGACTTAAACCGAGTCCGCTTCCTTTGACGTATGAAGGTTTCTCGATTGCCGCGAAAGGTTCGAAAACTCGTTTCAGATCTTTCTTATCGATGCCGATGCCGTTATCGGTAATTGAAGTGGTGATTGCCCCCGCGTCCTCCTCCACTCGAATGATTATGCTCCCTCCGTTAGGAGTGAACTTATTCGCGTTGCTCAAAATGTTCATCAAGACTTCATTCAATCGAAGTCGATCGCAGACGACTGGTAGGGGATTCCCGGGAATTTCTAACCTGATTTCCTGGCCTTTGTCTTTTAGTAATGGTTGAATCTCATCGATACATTGCGTCAGTGTTTCTTGAAGATTTAATGTTTCAAATTTGAATTCCAATCTGCCAGATTCCATGTTTTGAACGTTCAATAGGTCATCAGTTAACTGAAGAAGTCTGTCAGTATTTCGCTTCACAACTTCAATCTTTGACTTGAGGCTACTTGAGAGATTGGGCTCTCTCGTGATTATATGATCTACATACCCTTTAATTGACACTAGAGGAGTTCGAAGTTCATGCGTTACGGCAACGATGAAGTGATCCTTCATGTTTCGCAGTCTCTTGTGCTCTGTCAGATCGCGCATAATTGCGTCGATCCCCTGTGTCTGCACGCATACACCATCGATGTGAGCGATGGTCCCGTTTGTGTCAAGTGAAGCTTTTGGATAGTCTCTGATCCAAATAGTTCGTCCATCTGCCCTTTGCAATTCGAATTCGACAAACAGCGGAGCATCTCTTAATCTCTCGAGATGCTCTTGGCGACCAGACTTGTCAACACAAATATCATTCAAGTTAACATTCCGCAGTTCACAGGGATCTTTGTATCCAAGTATTTCCGCGAATTGGCGATTGGCGTTCAGTATTCTTCCGTCTAAAGTGGCTCTGTAGACACCCACTGGAAGATTATTCAAAAGAGAGACGTATTTTTCATTCGACTTCCTTAACTCGTCGACGCTTGACTCTTGATTCGGACTGTTCGAATTCTTCCCAATCAATACGGCTGTCATGACCAACATTGACAAGATGAAGACTCTGAAGAACAAGGATTGACTGGGTACGTTGAGCAGGAGCAGGTCAAGGAATGGTTGAGCAGGCGTAGTAATGTAGTCCACGATAGCACTTAGTGTCCAAAACAGTAAACCAACTGTTACGAGCGTGAGTGCTGTTTTCTTCTTCATTCCTCCACCTCGCCTTTGTCCGTGGTCGCCTACTTGACCAAGGTTACATTGTATTCATGGCTGATTCAGGAGTAATTCGTGGCGTTACTGCTACCCTATGTCAAGGGTGACACAACAGACCCCCATTCTGTTCTACACATTAGCATGCGTTGTTCTATCGGTGACAGCCCTCTCTGTACCTTCAACGAATAGTGAAATTTAGTGAAGTTAAGTGAGATAATGTTAGATTAGCATTGAAATGTGCTCAATTTGGAGTGAAATTCACCAATTATCATTGCTCTTCACTAATTCTCACTAATTGAATCATGCGATTGCCTCGTGGAACACAAACTTCGATCAACCCAACTGGCTTGTAGGCTTCTGGATAGCCAAATCCCGCTTGGGACCCATCTGGAAGAGACTCTCCTAGGTTCAATGATTGCAGTGAAAAGGATCCGGTATCTGATTGTCGAGCTTAGTTTCCCATACGAGCAGTGAATCGGGGAATAATTTGCTCGGCAGCCAATTTCACTGCCTTCATTTTGTCGGGTCCGTGGATGAATAGTATTGGTGTGTTTAGCCCTGTATTGGCGAACTGTTCAAGCTTCTCTGCACACTGAGTTGGCGTACCAGCGATGGCAAACGTATCGACCATTTTATCGGTAACGGCCTCTATTGCTCCTTCGAAATCGCCTTCCGAATATCTCTGTTTGATAACCTGAACTTCCTTTTCGTTTACATCGACGAGATTAGATACGGAATCAGGCAGTTCAGGGATCGTATAGG
>DATKOK010000154.1:0-8018 GCA_035524675.1 Candidatus Methylomirabilota bacterium
CACGGGAAAGGTCGACCATCCGCAAAGAATAGCACTAGCCTCAGATGTGTGCAGGAACTGTTTTTAGCATTCGGACCCTAGCTCTGGCTAATAGTTGAGAGGGAAATAATGCAGACCACCACTCCTCCGGGCCAAACCTTCGCCAAGCGCTGGGCACTGTATGCTGCCTTCGGTGCTCCGACGCTCGACCTCAAAACATGGCAACTAAGCACGAAAGGGTTGATTGAGAGACCGTTGACCATGAGCTTCACTGAATTGGAGCAACTGCCTCAAGTAAAATTGACCAGAGACTTCCATTGCGTAGGACCAGGCAACATTATCTTCGCTAATCCGGAGCCCAAGCCAATCGAAGAAATCAGGAAAGGGGATCACATCATTGGTCTTAACGGAAGACGACATATTGTTCGACAGATCTTCCGAAGAGAGCATCGTGGTGAACTTCTGAAAATCAAAGCAAGTTATTTGCCCGAGGTTTCCTTGACACCAGACCATCAGATCTGGGCAGTGAGAGGACATAGGGGCGAGGGCATTACTCGAAGCAGGCGTCGACTGAGAACCTTCGAGAGCAATCCGAAGCCTTCTTGGATTGAAGCACGCGATCTGAGGAGCGGAGACTATGTTTTCTTTCCTAAATATCGTCAGATTGCGAAGAAATCGATAATCACAGGAATGGGACAACGATTCGAGCTGAGCAATGCCTTCGCATACGTACTGGGTTGGTACGTTGCAGATGGTTCCCGCGGAGACACCGAAGGCCGAGTGGTAACCTTCGCCCTTCACCGTAATCAGTTAACTGAAGTTGCGCGGCTGAGTAGGGCGCTTAAACAAGTCTTCGGAGCACGAATATCTGTATATAAAGAACGAAACATGAACCTGGTGAAAGTCACTTCGAGCGAAACAAAGCAGCTGGGTCTTCTCTTCAAATCTTGGTGTGGAAACGATGCCGGTTCAAAACGAATTCCAGATTTCATCCTGAACGCGAACGCTGTCATTCTGCGCAGGTTTCTTGTAGCTCTTATAGAAGGAGATGGATACTGTCCTTGGCGCCTGAAATCTAAGACGAGCCCGAAGTCTCGCTACGACTTTCTGGATATAACAACACTCTCGACTAAACTCGCATACCAATTGATCCTTGCTCTTTCAAAACTTGGTGTTGCAGGGGACCTTGTCGATCACCCAGGCTCAGTGCGAAATGCTTACAGTGTCCGCGTGCATGGCTTCGATCAGATCAGTAGAATTATGCCTGTGAAGAATGATCTTCACGTTACGAATAGAAGGCATTTCCGGGCGTCGCCAAATGGGTTCTATTACCCGATACAAAGAATTGAGTCGATGCCGTACAACGGTCCCGTGTATGATTTCACAGCGGATGGATTCACAATGCTGTCACCGTTTGCATCGCTCGACTGCGTCACGACCTGGAGCATCAAGGACGTAGTTTGGGAAGGCGTCTCATTTCGAGAACTGGCCAAGCTTACTTCAGTTAAGAAGGAGGCGGAGTGGGTCATGTTTCATTGCGCTGACGGATACACAGCTCCAGTACCGTTAGAAGATGCGATGGTGGAAGACTCACTCATAGCGCTGAAGATGAACGGTAAACCCATCCCGGTCGAACAGGGATTCCCAGCGAGGCCGTTTATTCCCCACCTGTACGGCTGGAAGAGCGCCAAATGGCTAACCGCCATCGAATTCCTTCCCCAATACGAGGACGGATACTGGGAAACGTACGGATATCATGAAAGGGGAAACGTTTGGGACCAAGAACGCTTCAAAGGCCAGGGTGGGAAGCATGTTCGCCACAAGGGATTGGGCAGCGTACCCGTTTGACGGTCTCAGCGCCTACGAATGATTTTTCTTGAGCCAATATGCAGTCGAATCTCGGAGATAACCAGATGACCGAACCCCTCACATCCGAATTGCGAAAGGCGATAGTCGGCTGGTTCATTCCGTTCAAGTACAACCTAGAAAGATGGGCGTATGCGCTGCAGCGAATAACAGGAATCGGGGTTACGGCCTACTTCCTTGCGCACATCGTAGAGACGGGGAACGTCGTAGGAGGACTCTCCGTGTGGGAGACACCGTCTGCGGAGTTCGCCAAGGATATTTGGACCGCAACCTTCCAGTTTCTCGAGAACCCACTGTTCGACATGGGTCTTGTAGTCATAGGATTCATGCTTGCATATCATACGATCAACGGAATCCGATTAACCCTCACGGAATTCGGATTCTTGCAAGGGAAACCTGCACGTCCCGATTTTCCCTACGAACCGAAATCATTCACCAAGAGTCAGAGGGCAATATTCTGGTTCAGCATACTATTCGCAACTGCAACAGCCGTATACGCCATGACCGTGTTCTTCGGAGTTTGAGAGAATGAGAGAGTCAACCCGAATGCTGCTCCACTACGTGACAGGTCTCGGGATAGTCGTGGTAGGGGGTATTCACCTCTTCACGGTCTTTCTAACCGGGTCTTACTTGCAGAACTTGGCGTTCATCGGCGGAGCATACTCCGTCATGGCAATATACAAGAACGCAATCTTCGCGATAACGCTAGAACTGCTCCTGGTCTTTGTAGACTACCACGCCCTGAACGGCATCAGGGTCATCCTGATAGAATTTCACCAAGGCAAAAGTTGGGAACGGGGCGTCTCGTGGATCCTAACGATCGCGGGACTCTTGCTGTTTGTCTACGGGACGAGAACCATACTCATCGCTAACTATATCGCCATCTAAGGACTTGGCAATTTTCCCAACAGCCGAGAAGAAGCGGGCAAGTAAGATTCTTCGAATTCTCCAATCGACACTCCCAATTCGGTCGAGCGACTTCGCATCAGTCTTGGTAAGCGAAGAATCACAGGACCCCTTTCGAGTCCTGGTTGTGACAATCCTCTCGCAGAACTGCACCGACATCGCCGCGATCAAAGCGTATCGAACCTTAGAAGAGCAGATCGGTGTCACAGCAAGTGCGTTAGCTCAAGCCGATATCAGGAAGATCAGCCGTTCCATCCGATTCGCCGGGTTACACAAACAAAAATCCAAAGCGTTACGACAACTAGGCCAACTTGTCTCGCAGGAATATTCAGGCGACATTTCCCGAATCCTCCAGAAACCCACCAACGAGGCTCGAGATGAACTGCAGAGTTGGCCAAAGGTGGGACCCAAGACGGCCGATGTGCTGCTGTCAGTCTACGGAAAACCAACCATTTCCGTAGACACTCACGTTGAACGAGTGTCGAAACGATTAGGGCTGACACCTCCCAAAGCCAACTATGAGAAGATCAGGTCTGATCTGATGCAACTGTTTAGACTGGAGGATTACGGGACGGTTCCGCTCCTTTTCATGGCGCATGGTAGAAAATACTGCAAAGCCATCAGACCACTATGCCCCACGTGCCCGGTCGAGCAGCTCTGTCCGTACGCTGCGAGAACCTGACGACGTGAAAGTTAGAATTGTGCTTTTGGCCTATGCTTGTAGACGATGATGTATCCAAGGCCGCCTAGCGCTATGCCTAGAATCGTTAGAGTCGCAAAGGCAGCGATCGGGAGGAGAAACTGGTTCAGAACCGTCGCTTCCACATCGCCCATTGCCATTCCGAGCCCACCCACAGCAGTTGGAAGCGTCGCTACCCCCGTTACATAACCCGCATAGATGATCAACACAGTTGCGCCGACTATCCCAACATTGCTCAGAATCAAGTGCAACCCCGCCAAGCTCTTAGCGCCACCAGTGTAAGGACTCTTGAGGTTGACTTCTAGATACTGATAGAAGAGCGCAGTCACGGCCATGCCGACCACTCCAACAATCAAGTACGCGAAATAGCCCAATGCGATCCATATGCCAGGAACCGTTGTGTTGATGAGCAATGAAACGGAAGGATGCAAGAATCCGAATTCACCCAATACGAGAATTAGCGTAAGTAACGAGACTAAGGCTCCCTGAACTATGGCAGCCCACACAAATCGGGTGGCCCACTTGCTCTCGGTTGCCATCACCGAGATTTCTTTAGCAATCGATTCAGCTAGCTTCCTCAGTTCCAACTGTTCTTCTGCCATTTTCATTACCTGTAAGCGCGTAGCGCGCAACGCACAGATGCTATTAAAATGCCTTCAATACTTTCATTTTCAAAATTGACCTCAGAAGCGAGCTAAACACGTTGACGCGCTATCCAGATTTGCAATCGGCTGATCGACCATTGTAAATAGCCTCAAATCATTCGATCCATTCATAATTGAATGCTATCACAATTGACGCATCACGACAAGAGAGCTGATCGGTTCAACATACTTCGATTGAGATCGCAGCCCAAGGGAGCGTTGATCGCGTTCGTAAGGTGCGACTTTGACGAGAAGGCTCTGGTGAGATTACTCGATGGTGTACGCTATCTCACTAACTCGGACGAATACTCGCTCTTCTCTGGTGGATACGGTCAGAAGATTGTGAATTTTCTCGGCACAGGGTCAGGTCCTGCAAGCCTGCTGACCGCCCTGTACGAGATATTCCCTTCCAAAGTTCGATGTCTAGTTAGAATCGGTGCGAGTGGGGGGCTCAAGGGAGCGAGAGTCCATGATGTGGTTAACGTGAAGACGGCCTTCTGCATGGACGCGGTGTCGTCAAGTCTTGTGCGAACGAAACGTGTTAACGCCAACCCGATACTGGTGAACCGCATCAATGAAGCTCTTAGTCGTGACAGAGTCGAGAGTGCAGTCCAAAGTGCCGTCTCCGTTGACGCCATGTACTTATTCGAGAAGAATATCGATCAAGCTGAAGCTCAAGACGCATATTGTTGGGACCTAGAGTCTGCCACAACGTTAGCGTTCGGCAAAAGGTTTGGTATCAGGGCCGCTTCGGTCCTCCATGTCGTCTCGGATAGGGATGGTAATGCGATTCGGTCATATCCGCCTATTCGAAACCTCAAATTTGTATCGAGTGTGCTCGAAGCTCTCTCGATTTAGCCTTCGAACAGTCGTCGTTGAGCCGCGATGGTCCTTGACGTACGAGAATAATCGTTACGAGTAAGCTTTTGGAGCCCTGCGGAGATATCCTTTGACTTCTGGACCAGTCCGACTGGAAGCATCTCTCGTGCAGTCTTCAATATCTTCCTCCCGTGGAATGCTCCCAAGATTGAGCCTGTGATTCCAGCGATCGTGTCAGAGTCTCTGCCAAATGATGCAGCGGATCTCAGCGAATCGAGTACCGCACGTCTACCTCTCACCGCGTAAGCTAGGGCGACCGGTACAACCTCGAGCGGCGAAATGCCCATCGATACCTCTTCTCTTCGAAGCTTCAGCCCGGCGAGCCTCTGATTCATATCACTTGGGCGCTCTGATTGGAGGTCGCTCCAAACCAAGTCTGAGGTACCATCCTCAACAGCTATCTCGCGATAGAGCAATTGACGAGGGTCACCGTTTCGTCCAGCGATAGCGACGGCTCTTTCAATCCGTCTCTTCATCTCACCGCCAACATGTCCCTTCGCGGCTTCCAGAACATCGTCCATGCTGGGTTCTGGGGACATAGCTGCGGATACTGCTGCCGCGACTGCCATGGCTCCCTCTAACCCGGGTCCTGATTGACAGAGGCTCAGAGTCTCGTAGGCTCTTAGAGCCGCTAACTCGTCGAAGCAAGGATGCAGTACCCCGAATGGGTCAGCTACCATAGCTGCGTTATCCCCGATGAGGTTCGAGTATCCGATTTGATGGGGATCGCGCCCCATGCAAATCATGGCAGACACATACAGCTCCGTTGTCCAATATACTCGCCCGTCTACAACTCTCTCCTTCCAGCGTTTCGCAAGTTCGTGCGCGTCTATCTTTGTCTCGAGCATCGTCTCGTAGAGAATCAGCCTTAGTGACGTGTCGTCAGTGTACTCTACGGGTCCGGTTTGTCCCTTTGGGGGTAGAGTGCGGATTCTTTTGTCGACAGCTCTGTAATGGAGGCATTCAGTGAATGCACCCAGCCCGTCGCCTAAGGCTGCGGCTAGTAGTGACCCCTGCGCCTTCTCAGTGTATGATGACATGAACACTATTGCGGGTTGCAGGGACTATTCAATGGTTCCGAAACGGCTGCGGGCCCTATTCAGGGGGAATGTCTTCGAAGGCTTTTCTAATTTCGATTCCATGACTTTTTCCGTAGTAGTAGAAAGTCGCGCCGATAGCTATGCCGATGATCCAAAACGCGGCAATGGCTAGAAGGCTCTGGAACGAGTTGACCCCGAAAATCGGGTTCGTGATTAAGGCGTATCCCAGAACTATGAAGTAGATCAGGGTTCCTACGCCAGCGAGGCTGATTACTGGAATTCCTAGGATTGCTCGTAACTTTGCACGCTCGTATATTCCTCTGCGACTAAACGGGATAACTATCCCCGCGACCGCTGTTGAACCGAAGGTTAAGAGGTACCCCAGGGTCGTCCCTGCCATGAACGACACTACCGAAACGTAGAAGGAATAGAGGAATAGCAAGAATTCTGCGCCGACTGCGTTAAAGAGCAACGAGTAAACAGGCGTTCCGAACCGGTCGCTAACGTAGGCGAATGTGCTCGGGAAAAGCCTGTCGAAGGACCAGGCCATGACGCATCTGCTGTTCGCTATGAGGTTGAAGATCGCACCCGACATTGTCCACAACGCAAAGGAAAGGCCGATTATGATTATCGCAGTTGAGTTGTCTGATACGAGGCTTACAAGGAAGTTATAGTACGGGGCAACTTGGAACGGGTATGAAGATGACCCAGCGTAATACATTGCCTGAATGGCCCCTGAGAAATCCGTTCCGAAAATGCTCTGCACGACGTAACCTCCAAGCATGAGCGCACCTGTAGTCAGCAGAGTGGTTAGAACGATCGCGGCAGGCAATGTCTTCTCGGGTCGTTTGACTTCTCCACCGACATAGACGGAGAACTGTCCGAAAAGCATCGTCAGCGCAACAAGACCCGTCGCCAAAATTGTGTCGCTCATGTTGAAAGGTGAATGTGAGTAGCCACTTGCAGTACCAGCCTCAACGACTTTCTGGTATGAAACGAAACGGGAGATTGAGCCCGCAAAGTCCAGAGGATGAAGTAGAGGAATCCCTAGACCAACGATTACCCCAGCGATCCCGACGAAAACCAATGCGCCCTGAAGCTTCAACACGTTCTTAGTACTAATGATAGATGCGAGTGTGATGACAACTATCACCAGAGTCCCGATGATGAATCCGAAAAGGGGCGTGGCCAGTTGTCCACCTAGGGCAACAAGAGAGTCTGAGTTGCCCTGCAAACCAAGCGTGTAGAACAATGGCCCCAAACCAATCGTTGAGACCCAGTTGGAATATACCGCTATCCAGAAAACATTCCACATGACGAAGGAAAAGTTCGCTGCAAAACCAAAAATCGGATTCAAACCTCTGCTGATGAAAACGTAATCTCCACCGGACCGCGGCATCATCTTGGAAAATGACGAATAGAGCAAATTGTACACAAGGATTGGAAAGAGTGTAATCAAGATTGAAAGCGGGATGGACGCGCCCGGAAAAGAGAAGGCGATCAGAAGAACCGGAAAAGTCAGAGCACTCGCGATATTGATTACCGCAAGATTACTAAAGAACGCGTCGAAGAAGGAAAGGGACCTCACAAGACCAGTAGCGTCTCTCACAAAGACAGGGACCTTCCTTGACTGAGTCACTGTTGAAGTCTCCTTACGCCCGGAAGACGAAATCTGAGCAATCTTCTATTTATCCTTGAACAACATTGATTGATGTTGGTCTTCACAGAACTGGCGTGACCTAAAATGAAGGGCCCAATCGTCATAGGCGCTATAAATTGGGACATTATCTTGTTTGTCAAGAGATTTCCAGATGCGGGCGAAGAGGCTGTTGTGCAACAGATCGCAGAGGTGCCAGGCGGCAAAGGCGGGAATACTGCAGTCGCTGCCGCTAGATTGCTCGGCCAGAATCGAGCGATAATTTTCGGAGCTTTAGGTAACGACTCGATTGCTAAAGAGCAGGTTAGGATTTTTGAGCAAGAAGGAGTCGTTGTTACGGGGCTCAA
>DATKOK010000155.1:0-3846 GCA_035524675.1 Candidatus Methylomirabilota bacterium
CTCCTGTAACCGAGCATTGTCTTGGCATGCTCGGGGCTGGCCATTGTTATGAGAATTAGTTTCAGTCGATTAGATACTCCAGCCAATTTCTGATCTTTTCTGTAGCTGATGAGCAGAAAGATAGCTAGAGGAACTCCTATCGAAGTAATGCGGAAAGCTAGTTCTTCGTTTATCGGTGCGTATGCGAGGTTCAGCAGTATAAGATAGGGGCTGGTCTGAGGGGGGAACGTTAGGTTTCCTGTTTGAACCCCCTGAGTCGCTTGAAACTGTTGGATAATGACGCTTGCATACAGGAGCGAACTCCCGATGAGTGGCATAAGAAACAGAAAGTTTGTTTTTCCGCTTAGGATGGGTTCTTTGAGGAGGTTTCGCACGTTCTTTAGAAAACCCCCTCGACTGCACCATGCAGCAATGAAACAGATGACAAAAATCAGCCAGATCGCGCCGAACAAGGCACCCATGCTACTATGAATCGGGAGAGGTATCGGGATGTTTATGAAGACCTCAAGAGGCAGGTCCTTTATTGTGCGGGTCGCAACTTTCAGTCCGTCACTCGTATAGTAGAAAAGAGAAGGACCCAGTCCGAGCGAGATGAAGTAGGTTAGTACTGAGGAGATAATCAAGAACGCCGCAGCGATCTTCACTATTGAAGACGCGTGTGCGTGGGCTGATTTAGCGGTCGGCATAGGTCACTCGACTTCAGACCCGTACGGTGGTGGCGCTAATTCAACATGATGCTTATTCGATGGAGAATGCTCAGGTCAAAGGTTAACTGCTTTCTTGAGTTCAGCAACTTTGTCAGTCCGCTCCCACAGGAATTCCGGGTCGTCTCGTCCAAAGTGGCCGTAAACAGCGGTCTTGCGATATATCGGTCTTAAGAGTTTCAACTGCTGAATTATCGCCTTTGGGCGCATGTCGAACACTCTATTCACAGCAGCCGTGATCTCCTCTTCAGACACTTTACCGGTGTCATAAGTGTTCACCATAACCGAGACGGGTTGAGATACACCAATCGCGTAGGCAATCTGTACATCACACTTGTCGGCTAAGCCCGCAGCAACTATGTTCTTGGCGATATATCGTGCCATATAGCTTCCAGAACGGTCGACCTTAGTAGGATCCTTACCAGAATAGCAGCCGCCGCCATGACTACTCACGCCTCCATACGTGTCGACTATTATCTTCCTGCCTGTAAGTCCTGAGTCAGCCAACGTACCGCCGACAGTGAACCTTCCGGTTTCGTTGATGAAGAACTTAGTATGTTCATCAAGCATATTTCCAGGAATCACTGCCTTGATCACTTTCTCGATAATGTCATTTCGTAGTTGTTCTCGCGGCACGTTCTCATCATGTTGCGCTGCGATTACCACCGCTTCTACGCGCGATGGTTTTCCATTCACGTATTGAACAGTAACCTGAGACTTTCCGTCGGGGCGTAGGTAATGCAGGATCTTTCCTTTCCTAACATCGGTTAGTCTCTTTACCAACCTGTGGGCAAGAACTATCGGGAGTGGCATTAGTTCGGGTGTTTCTTTCGTCGCATGACCAAACACCATTCCTTGATCTCCTGCACCGATGTCTTCCTTGTTCACGCCCATCGCTATATCGGGTGACTGCTCCTCGAGCGATACTAGAACGCCGCAGGTCTCCCAATCAATTCCAACTTTGGCGTCATGGAACCCGATATCCCGGAGAACGTTTCGAGCGATCTGTGGGATCGTCACGTAGGTTGTTGTTGTGACTTGCCCGGTAACAAGCACGGTGCCCTTCATGATTACAGTTTCTACATCTACTCGAGCATTGGGATCTTGCGAAATAATCGCGTCTAAGATTGCGTCTGAGATTTGGTCCGCTACTTTGTCCGGGTGACCTTCAGTGACGCTCTCTGAAGTGAACAGATATGACCGTTGCTTCTTGACCAGTGCTAATCCTTCGGTGGGTGCCCGTGCTTTGCTCATGCTCATCGACCGTTTGGAGCGATTTTGCAATATTCCTCCAATATAATAGTAGAGTAGATGAATATTCTATTAGGAATTCATGTGACTTCGATACTATTCATATGGTGAAAGGTGGAAACAGGTTACCTAGTCAACGGTGGTATGTTGCTAATCCAGCTTGACGGATTCAGATGTCTAGACGCTTGTATGAATCTGCAGGCGCCATTCCCTGCACCGAATCTGGATGCATTATTTCTGCGAGGATTGCCATGCCGTCCACAATTCTAGGGCCTGGACGATTGAAGTACGCTGTCCCATTTACCGCGAAGACTTGATGATTCTGAATTGCGCGAAGCTTCTGCCAACCGTTGTAATGTCTAATTGATTCAGAATCCTGAATCGTTCTGTCCAAGTTGAATCCGCACGGCATTAAGATCAACATCTCAGGGTCGTATTCGAGAATTCTACTCCACTCGAGTCGGATCGAGGGACGTGACAATTGAGTCAATCGATCTACTCCCCCTGCCTTCGACACCATTTCCGGAACCCAATGGCCCGCAGAGAAGATTGGGTCGAGCCATTCTAAACAGGCGACTTCGGGACGGGAGTTTACGTTAGACACCATCTCCTCTAACTTCCTCATTCTGCTTCGCAGCGAGTTCACAAGCTGCTCAGCCTTCTCCGCCTTACCCGTAGCTTGGCCAACGATTAGTATACTATCAAGAATATCGTCAATGCATGTAGGCTCGAGAGAGATGATCTTCCTATCCCCCTCGAGTATTTTGCATGCTGACTTAACTTCCGTGAAAGACGGGGCGCAAACCTCGCAAAGTTCCTGTGTTAGTATTAGATCCGGGTTTGCCCTTTTCAAGGCCCTCGGATCTATGTGATATATGCTTGTCCCACTGTGGACTTTCGCCGCAACCCATTCGTTTACAGTTGCCGAGCTGGCTTTGGCGGGATCAATATCGATAGACGTTAGGCAAATCTTCTTTGTGACTTCAGGAGGATAATCGCAGTCATGCGAGACCCCGACTAGGTCCGATCCAAGTCCCAACTCGTAAACAATTTCAGTAGAACTTGGGAGGAGAGAGACGATTCTCATGACTTTACATTGAGCGTTAAGAGAATAAAAACGAAAGGCCGTCAATCATCGGCTCACGTAGACGCTTACGGGGAGTGAGAAGTAGTCTCTAGTTCGGATTCATAAGAGCATAAAAGCATCAGCCTGTTGAACATTCTACTGAGAATATCCCCTAGGAATCTGGTATCTTAAGATGCTTCCTCCATTGGTTGAGATTGGTCGCCGACGCAAATCGCTGATGCTAAGCCAGAAGCAATTGGCCACACTCGCAGGTGTGACTCAGTCGATGATTGCTAAGATAGAGACGGGAACGATCAACCCATCATATCTCAAGACGAAAGCTATCTTCGACACCCTCGAAGGCCTGGAGAGAAGAAACGAGCTTAGAGCCAAGGATATTTCTCATCCAAAGATTGTGCGCATTCAGGCTCGGGAAACCGTTGCCAAGGGGGTCAAGGTGATGAGAGAAACTGGTTTTTCGCAGCTACCAGTTTTTGATGGAGAGAAACCCGTCGGTAGTTTGACAGAGAAAGTTATCTTGCAGAAACTGGTCTCCGCACAAAACCCGGATGAAATTTCAAAGCAACATGTGGAGAACATCATGGATGAGGCGTTTCCGACCGTAACTGAAGACACCCCTCTGTCCATGATATCAACCCTGCTAAGCTACCAGTCCGCGGTACTATTGGCCAGAAAGGGGCACATAGTCGGGATAGTCACAAAGGCGGATCTCCTGAAGGTTATCGGATCGGCTGCAGGATCAAGATTAGGGAAGTAGCCAAAATCCATATAGCGATTGGGTTAGAGTCACTCCACTGGGGCCTC
>DATKOK010000156.1:0-6085 GCA_035524675.1 Candidatus Methylomirabilota bacterium
ATGTCTCCCGATGAGAAGAAGAATACGCAGGACTTCATGGTCAGGTGCATTCCCCTCGGCCGCTTTGCGCAACCTGAGGATGTCGCAAAAGTTGTTCTCTTCTTAGCATGTGAGGAAAGTGCATATCTCTCAGGGGTCATGATTCCAATAGACGGCGGCACAACTGCCGGACTATATAGATACTGGGGATAGCTACTCTAGCCTTCGGACGTTTATTTTTGAAGCTTCTAGCCGTTGCGCACTACTATAGTAAGGCACACGGAGAGGTCGCCTGAACAAACGTATCAATCATATTGCCAGAGGGAGATCTCGTTTCCATCCGGGTCCTGAATAGAGGTCAGCTTACCGTTCCCAACTTCCTGAATCTGTTCGGCGTGAATCCCCTTCACCTTCAAGTATTCGACGGCTTGACTGATATCCTCAACCTTGAGGCAAAGACGTGCATTGCCCTTTCCGCCTAGATCCCTTCCACCTTGGGTGGGAACGAGCTCGAACAGCACGCCGTCAATATCGAACCGAGCTACAACGTCTCTAGAAGTCAATCTGAAGCCGAGTACATCCGAATAGAACGAGATCGCTTTTTCCACATCACGAACGTGGTAGAAGATACAGTCGAATTGAAATCTCGTCAAGATTCCAACCTGCCATATTCCATGCTTGAATGGGTGTTAGCATATGAACCGTTGGCTTCGTGGACGAGTATGCAAGTCCAGTGGTTCGAGCATACTCGGACACTGCCTTACGGGCAAAGGAGGTGGAAAATCGTGAGTGAAAGTGGAAATTGTGTAATCGTACCTATTACGATTCGAGACATTGGCGTGGTTAGGTTGAATTGAAATGGTCGAAATGAGACGGCTTATTCCATCCGTTCTCGCAATTGTTTTAGTGATTTCTCTTGCATCAATGTCGATGCAAGGAGCGCAGGGAGTGACGGGCGCAGTCGATCAGCAGTGTTCGGCGATCGGCGGCTCATACTTAGACGGGGTCGGCGTTCATCAACCCGCGGGCCAAACATTCATCCCAGCCCAGTCTTCGATGACTGGGTTCTCGCTTTACCTCTTGTCTGACAACCCAACTCCCACGTCGATGACGGCGAACATTATCTCTAACGGTGTAGCTGGCGTAGATGGAGTACAAGGCAACCTAGTGGGTTCGGTTACCTTTACTGTTCCAGCCCTATTCGGGCAGCCAACGGGGGGTTGGTTACATGTGCAACTGCCCAGCGGCATCGCTCTCACGCCTGGCGTCGTATACGCGGTCAGCTTGGTTGACAATTCTGGGTCTGCTGGAATTAAGTGGAGTGCTTGCTCAACTCCGTACACTAACGGGTGCGGGTACGCTAACGGTCTGTGCCAAGCGTCTTCATGGACGTTCATGGACTACTATGGCGACTTCTCGGTAGGAATATTGCCGACGGGAATATCCATCCCGCAAGGAGCATCCGGCAGTGTAAACCTATACGTAACCTCGATGGACAACTTCGCCTCTCCTGTTTCGCTAACGTACTCGGCTCCGCCTGGCGTGACGGCATCATTTAACGGTCCAAATGAGGTCGAGACGGCAGCTGGTGCTACAAGCTCGCCTAGCGTAACTATCTTCGTTGCAGGTACTACGCCCCCAGGCACCTATCCGTTCACTGTAAGAGCATCGAGCGGTGGTATATCGCACTCAGCAAAACTCCAATTGATCGTGACACCATCCGGCACAGTGGTCGCGTCATCACCGAATCCAGACTTTATCCTCCAACCATCCACTGGGGAGATGACCCTCTCACCAGGCACCTCGAAGTCCACAACGATTATGCTCTCGTCCGAGAATGGTTTCAGTTCTTCAGTAAGCCTAACAGCTGCTTGGAGTGGAGCTGCTCCTGATGGAGTTACCGTGAGCCTTCTCACCCCTGTTACGGTTCCAGCGGGCGGCAGCGTAGCCTCCTCCCTGAGTCTGACCACTGACAGTTCACCTTCAACCGGCACGTACTCATTGATCCTCACGACCACGAACGGCGTAATCTCTCACACAATTGATATTGCGGTCACCATCGCGGGCACACCACCAGTTCTGGCTCCCGTAGCCGTTCCAGATTTCTCAATCAGCTCTATCGGCCAACCGGCTCCACCAACACAGATGAGTTTAACTCCAGAGATGTCGGAATCCTCAACGATACTTCTTTCCTCAGTGAACGGTTTCAGTTCTTCAGTGAACCTTGCAGCTGCTTGGAGTGGAACCGCCCCTGTCGGAGTTACCGTGAGCCTTCCTAGCCCTGTGACCGTTCCGACGAGCGGCACTGCGTCCTCAACCTTGACTTTGACTGCAAGCGATTCACCTTCGACGGGCAGTTACATGCTCATAGTTACCGCGACGAACGGCGAAGTCGCTCACTCTACCCAAATCTCTGTCGTAATCGCTGGCACGCCACCTGTCCTAGCCCCCGTAACTCCCGCATACGTCGGACCACTTCCAGACTTTTCAATCAGTCCAACCACAGATACGCTATCCCTGAGCCCAGGACTTAGCACTGGGACCACCGTTATGGCGGACTCATTCCAAGGGTTCAACTCTCCCGTAACATTCTCCATTTCATGGGTTGGCAGTGCTCCCACCGACATCGTCGCAAACATTCCACAGCCTATCACGCCTCCGCCCGGGGGCCACACTAGCTCAGCAATTACATTCACGTCCTTGTCAGGACGATCGACGGGCGAATACATCGCGCAAGTTACAGCTACTAGTGGGACGGTAAGTCACAGCACTGAGATTACTGTGTTTGTGCCCGACTGACAGGGCCTCTCTCAAGCGAGCAGCTACCAACCAAGCAGACCAGATTCCGGCAGCGGGACTCCGGAGCCTGCGATGACATCATTAGGTCCCGCTAATTCTACCCCATACGCAGTGGAATCAGTGCAGGTGTTGCTATCTGCTGAACCGCAACCATCGATCACCCTGAGCGAGGACGTTGCATGCCAAAGGCTGTTTCCAAGATACGCTAAACCTCGAAACTCTACAGGACCCAACTGGGATAGGTAAGGGCCGGAGGCCTTCTCCGCGACTAGGTGAGCTGGAGAAGTTGAGCTGGTGACGGGAACGTCAGAGGAATACACTGGCGCACCGTCCAATACGAATGCCCAATCATCTGACGCGTTAGGTTGAATGGAGTACAAATGCCACGTCCCATTAACTCCTGCTGAGTTAGCGGAGCCGAACCCATAGTACCAATCGGTCACATCGCGTGCGTTCGGGAAGTATGACCAGAACCAACGTGCATCTGCAAACCCAATGTTACCCGCGCCTAGACATGATGTTCCTGCACCCGTAACATGACCATTGAGACAGTAGTAGCCGGGGGATGGAAGAATGAAGCCGAACTGAACGAAGGCGCCGTCGCTCAGAACGTCTCCGACCCAGAAGGCATCGGTCCCATGACTCGACACATTGTAGGCGTTCGTTTGAATCGCGACTTGCACCCCCATGTTGCCAACAGAGGCCTCGTCCCCCCATGCGCCAACCTGGACGGGCTGGTTCAATGCCTGTGAATCTACCGCTTGGAGCGGTTTAGGAAAACTCACAAGTAACTCCTCGACCGTAACCACTCGCGAGGGCGATGTTCGATCTCCATTGGAGATCAAGACGGCGGAGAAAATAGGGAGGGCCATCAGGAGGACGCACAATGATAGGGTGACCATACGCAAGCAGTATTAACTCTCGGTGGGTTTTTTCCACCTAAAGCTAAATAGTCCTATGAAAAGCTACTGTCCTAGTACCCATACAATAGTGTACCACGAAATCAACGTCGCATGGGAACACGAATAGAATTAGCATATTGGGATGATTGACATGGCGGAACGGGAGTAGAGCTGAGCCATAGAACACTAGAACAGTATGGGATCGATGACTGAACTTGGGAATTGTTTCGATGAATCCAGGGTTTACTGTCGCATAGCTTTATCGAAGAGTGGTAGGGCAACGGTCATGGTCAGAATTGTGTAGCCGATGAGAATGACGATGTCAGGGATGATAATCATGATGCCTGCGTTCAGAATTATTACCTTACGTAGAGCGTCGGCGGCGTAGTATAGGGGGAACGCTTTTCCAACTATCTGTAACCAGGTGGGTAGCTGTTCGATTGGGAACAGGATGCCACTAATGAACATCATTGGGAATTGGAGAAGCATAGTCATCATTTGCGCAGTCTCTTGATCCGGAGCAACCGCTGTCATGATTATGCCTACTCCAACGAAGCTTGCTGTTCCCAAAACCATTACGATGACCATGATGATTGGGCTGCCGAAAATTCTGACTCCAAAGAGCAGCATGGATAGTGCAAGAATGAGAAATCCTTGGATCAATCCGCGTACGGTCTGCGCCGCAACTTTGCCAAGTATGATCGATTGGTGTGAGATTGGTGATGCTAGTAATCCGTCCATTGTTCCCTGTTCCTTCTCTCGTGAGATGGCAGTCGCGACTCCTTGCAGCGAACCGGTGATAACGGTCAGAGCCATGAAGCCTGGAGCTAGGAACTGAAATGATGAAGCGGACGATAGACCGCTGATTAGAGGTGTCTGTGTAACTGAGATTGGATGCGTTACGAATACTGGGTCAACATGATCGCCGTCCATACTTCTGATGTTTTGCGCTGAGATGTTCGCTCCTATCACGCTGAATATTGTTGAGATTTCAGATTGGACAACAGACGCTGTGGTTGGATTCGTCTCGTCAACGGTCACTTGGACGGTCGCGGGTTGGCATCCGGCGAGGGCACTGCTGAAGCCTTGCGGTATGAGTACGATGCCTTTCAGTTCTCCCCCTACGAGTTGATTGCGGGCATCTTGGTAACTGGGACTTTCAGTGACCTTGAATAGATGCTCTGCTGTCGAATATTGAATGAATTCTGCTGCAACCGAATTAGCATACTGACCGTTATCCATCTGGACTATGGACACGGGGAGATTGGGAAACGCGGTGCCGATGCTGCCGGTGTTTGGGTTTGACTTTGGGACTGGTGGGTAGATGTAGCCGAACATGCCCATTAGCAGAAGGGGCATCAGGATGAAGAAGAATAGAAGCATCTTGGCTCTCCAGAGATCCAAGAGGTCGCGGCGGGCAATATCCACCGTAATATCCAATGCGAATCTTTTCGCCATTTTACATCCTTCCCATTGGTGCACGTAGGGAAATTCGTGCGTCTGCTGAGTCACGTAATTGTCGACCTGTGAGTTCCAGGAAAACTTCAAGGAGACTATCGGTGTCGTACTTCTCCTTCAAAGCTTGGGGGGTATCGATAGCCAGGACTTTACCATGATCAACAATGCAGATTCGGTCTGAGAGTTCATCCGCCTCTTCCATTATGTGCGTTGTCAGCACAATCGTGTGACCACGCTGTCTCAGGTCTTTAACCAAATCACGGACGAAGCGAGTACTTTGAGGATCTAGTGCGGTCGTGGGCTCGTCGAGGAAGAGTATATCGGGGTCGTGGAGGATTGCGCGTATAACATTCACTCGTTGTCTCATGCCGCTTGAGTATCCGCCTACTAGCTTGTCTTTGAACGGGGTGAGCTTGACCATCTCTAGCAACTCCTCTGACCTTCTCTGTAACGTTTCTCGATCTATCCCGTACAACTTGCCGAAGAACATCAGATTCTCAAGCGCAGTCAGTCGCGGGTACATGATCAGTTTCTCAGAAACGAGGCCAATCCTCTTTCGGACTTCACTTCCTTGGTGAGAAACATCGTATCCGTCGACGCGAGCGGTGCCTGACGTGGGGGAGAGTAACGTACAGAGCATGCGTATGGTGGTGCTTTTTCCAGCCCCGTTGGGTCCTAGGAGGCCGTAGATTTCTCCCTTATGGATGGTAAAGTTGATGTGATCAACCGCCGTGAACGAGTTGAAGGTCTTTGTGAGCTCGTTAGTCTCAATCGCCGGACCGCCAGTCGGATTCGCCGGAGAAGCTAATTCGACTTCATGCAAACTCATTACTACCATCATATCGATTAGATATATCGTATCGATATTCAACCGACGTATTATAATATATCGAGTCGATACTACCGCTGGAATGCGACTTGGCTAAGAGCTTGCATGTGAGCCCGTA
>DATKOK010000157.1:0-4647 GCA_035524675.1 Candidatus Methylomirabilota bacterium
GAGCATGCTTAGCGAGATAAGATCAAGAGACATACTCAATGGATACCGTGATCTTCGCCCAATCGATCGAAATGCAATCATTGACATTTTGTGCGCGACTTCAAGACTGATTACTGAGAATGACGAGATAGCGGAACTTGATTTTAACCCCGTAATTGCTCACGAACATGGAGCAATTGTAGTCGATGCGAGGATGGTTCTCTCAAGACAGACCGAGCCCATAGCAAGCGAGAGAGACGTACCCAGCTCACTGGAAAGTTTCTTCAAAGCAAAATCCGTTGCCGTGATCGGGGCATCAGTAACCCCTGGGAAAATTGGGCACGAAGTTCTGCGAAACATTTCACAGTACGAATATCGTGGAAAGGTGTACGCGATCAATCCCAAATCTGACACCATTCTGGGAGTGAAATGCTACCCAAGCATTCTTCAAATCCCAGATGATGTAGACCTTGCGGTCTTGACTACACAAGCAGACCTTACGCCGTTGCTTATGGAACAATGCGGCCTCAAACGCGTTAAGGCCGTGGTGATAGTGTCAGGAGGCTTCAAAGAAGCAGGAAACAATAACCTCGAGAAGGACACAGTCTCTATAGCTCGGAGATTTGGTATCAGAATTATCGGCCCGAACTGTATAGGAGTGTTCGACGGCCACAGTAGATTGGATACGTTCTTTCACTCTCACGATCGCTTGCTCCGCCCCAGCAGAGGAAAGCTGGCCTTCATAACTCAAAGTGGAACTTTCGGTGCCACGATCCTCGAGTGGGCAGCGGAACAGGGAATTGGAATAAGCAAATTCGTCAGCTACGGAAATCGATGTGATGTGGATGAAGGAGACTTGCTCGACTTCTTCGGCCAAGATGATGAAACCTCGCTCATCGGCATCTACGTGGAAGGCGTAGGAAATGGCCGTAAGCTCTTCGACGCAGCCAGAAAGATAACTGCACACAAGCCCATAGTAATCCTGAAGGCGGGTAGGACAGATTTAGGTTCAAAGGCAGCCAAGTCGCACACGGGCTGGCTTGCAGGTTCCTACGAAGTTGCGAAAGCAGCTTTTGAGCAAGCCGGCATGATAACTTCCGAAAACATCAACCAACTATTCGATGCAATTCGGGCTCTTTCGTCTCAACCTCTACCTACTGGCTCCAGTGTTGCAATGATTACCAACGGAGCAGGCCCGTGCGTTATGGCTGCAGACCGGTTAAAGAGAGATAACATGGGGATTGCCAAGCTATCCAAGAGCACCGTTTCCGAGTTGACTACGAAATTGCCCCCCTACTGTCTGCTCAGCGAGACGACCGTCGACTTGACAGGCAGTGCGACCTCAGCTGACTATGAATCTGCACTCACTATTCTCGCAAAGGACCCTGCCGTGAGTATAATGATGCCTTTCTTCGTATTCCAAGACACTCTTCTTGACGAAGGCATAATAGACGTTCTGAACGCAACTAAGAGATTACGTAAACCGATGATCTGCTGTGCTGCTGGTGGCACATTTACGAGAAATATGTCAAGACGAATTGAGAGCATTGGGATCCCAGTCTACGAAACGGCTGAGCGAGCGGTCGATTCCGCTCAGGCACTGGTTAAGCAAGCAATTGTTTCAGGAGTAATACCAGTTGAATGACTTTGTGACCCAAGAATTACAGAAAATCGTTGGAGAGACCAATGTCGTTACTCGCAAAGAGCAAATGTTGAATTATCTCACAGACGAAAGCCCAGCGGCCATCAGGCCTAAGCCTGCTGATGATCTGGCTCTTGTGAAGCCAGCCAACACTCAGCAAATATCCAATATCATGCAACTTGCCGACAAACATCACATTGCCGTTTACCCGCGCGGGGCCGGAACCGGACTTGTAGGAGGCGCCATCCCAACTCGCAATGGAATAATCCTGTCGCTAGAGCGATTGGACAAGGTCGACATAGACACTGATAACATGATGGCAATAGCTGAGGCTGGAGTAACCCTCGAGAAACTGGCAACTACGGCCAATGCTTCTGGGTTATCATTTCCCCCTCATCCGGGCGATGAAAACGCCCAAGTTGGTGGGCTAGTCGCCACCAACGCAGGGGGCTCGAGAGCAGTAAGACACGGAGTAATGAGAAATCAGGTCAGAGCGATTGAAGTAGTTCTTCCTAATGGTCAAGTTGTGACGTTGGGTGCAAAAGTTCACAAGAATAATGTCGGTTACGATCTCATGCAACTTCTTATTGGCAGTGAAGGTACTTTAGGGATAATAACGAAAGCAACGCTCCGCCTATATCCGAAATCCGAAGCCACGCTTACACTCCTTGTTCCCTTCGATAACCGACGCGATGCACTCTCAGTCGTTCCGAAGATATTACAGAACGCGAGTACACCGCTAGCGGTAGAGTATGTTGACAAAGAGCTCGTTGAAAGGACAGCTAAGCATCTCGGCGCAAATTGGCCCGTAACTACTGGTAAGTATTATCTTATCATTATAATGGCTGAAGCGGACAGTGATAGAGTTCTCTCGGAAAGCCTGAAAGTCGCAACGATCTGCAGCAAACATACGACGTACGAGACATTCGTAGCTGAACCAAAAAGAGACCAAGACAATATCCTAAGAATCAGGAGCAATATCTATGTCATTCTGAAGAACGAAACTCTCGATATACTGGACATAACCGTCCCCCCCGCTGCGTTAGAGAAGGTCATTGAATCTATCGAAGAGGTTGCGCTCGCTCACAAGGCGTACCTACCTGTCTACGGTCACGCGGCCGACGGCAACTTACACATACATATTATGCGAGACCAGGAAGCTATAGTAGACTCAGTCCGAGATGAAATCTATAGAATAGCAGTGAAAGCTGGGGGCGTCATAACCGGCGAACACGGCATTGGAAAGACTCGAGCATCTAAACTGTCAAGCTTCGTGTCGAGCGAAGAGCTAGAATTGATGAGAAAGATCAAGGCAGCCTTCGATCCTAACAATATCCTCAACCCCGGAACGAAGCTGCAACTATGACACCGCATCATTCCTCAGCCTGAAAGAGCAACTTGTTTCATGAAGGCTTACGAGTCGATCTTGACACGATCATCTTCTCAGATGTGCAATGATGATCTTGAGGCGGACGTACGCTAAGAGTGACCTACGATAGAGAAGTTTCGTAAGTGACTCTTATTTTGGAGCCCTGTCGAAGTAGATACTCTTGCCTTTGGCAGATATCGGAATTCCCATTATGACGCTCACGTCTGTCATCATTTTCAGCCGTCTTGCAGCGGTTCCAATCCTGTACATTATCCTGCTGTCTACGTTGAGCATAGCGGCGGTTTTTGCAGCTGAGCCTAACGCGATACCAAGATCGAGACTCTTGAAGATGCAGTTTGGCCCCATGAAATCCAAACCTTCCTTCTTCTCTGCCTGATCAAAATCGCCACATGTCTCGTAGCCGCATGCGCCACAATTCAGGCTGAAGCTCTTTTGGCCGCGGACCCCGATCAGTATTGTAGCTGCCGAATTGCGTAGGTTTTCGGCATCTCGCTTGAACCCTGAAATCTTCCGTTCGTCGGCGATCCTGTCCATCTCGTCAGCCAAATCGTCTTTTTCTTTTCCCAGAACGATCAAAGTAAGAACGTCGTCAACGCCGCCGGACTTGGGTGCGGTTCGCGCCGATATGAGCATGAGTTTCGCTACGTCCAATAATCCTTCCAACTCTGTTGATGTGCTATCGAGAATCGGCAAGATATAACATCACGAACCTCTTGGCAAAACTGGAGTATAAATCAGAATAGCTCAGTTGTCTATGGTAGAACTCAGTGTTCCATTGTCGCAGCCACGGAAGAGATATCTTACTTAACCACCTATCCTAGTCGCGACCTCGCATGGCGGAAAAGAAGCTTCAATTAGAAGAAACGGTAATGGGCTTCCTGCTGAATCATCAGGAACAACATCACCGGAGTCACCACTTTCTCATCCTAATGGATGCTTTGATCAGTGCTGCAAAGCATATCGAACATTACTACCTAACTGGTACTTTGAAAGGAAATGTCGGATTGGCAGGCAGTGTAAACGTTCACGGTGAGGATGTCATGCAAATGGATCAAATCGCTCAAGAGATCACAATTCACTACTTGCAGGCCTCAGGCCGAGTAATTCACGCAATCAGCGAAGAGGCGAATAAGATTGTTCCGATTACTCCCGAAGGACGATATTTCGTATATTTCGACCCGTTAGATGGCTCGTCAAATGTTCCTCATGGGCTTCCAGTTGGTTTCATGTTCGGTGTCGCCAAGAGGAATTTGGAGGGTCCCGAGGACAATCACTTGCGAGCCGGCAAGGATTACATTGCTGCAGGAATGTTCGTAATTCCTACTGGAACGTTCACTTTAGCCCTTAAAGACGCGGGTACCTGGCGATTTCATCTCGATGAGACGATGGAATTTGTCCGACCGACACAGATGACTATCCCCGAAGACCCGAAGGGATGGGAGCTATCGTTCAACTCGGCAAATCGAAGTACGTACTCTAAGAATGTTCAGAATTGGATTGGGCAAAATGAAACGAAGTACGCGTTTAGGTATATTGGTGCTCTAGCCGCAGATTTTCACCGAACCATTTCGAATGGTGGCATGTTCATGTACCCTGCGATCGTCAATCATCCTGATCCTAAGAAGAATCGTCCTGA
>DATKOK010000158.1:0-10249 GCA_035524675.1 Candidatus Methylomirabilota bacterium
CCCATACGACTATGACGACACTCCGGAAGAAGATTGGATATGAGAAGGGAAAGGAATGGACATCGGTATTGAATTCGATTGTTAACCAAATAATACCCCTAGTTAATCGGCGGACCCCGCACAAGGCTATCTATGCTACCATGCGGACACTGTATGGACACTCCATGGGACAGTTAGTTGTATCCATATCGACACTGCCTCGACATAGGGATGGGACACTGGTTGAGGGGTGGGAAGATGAGGATTTGTGCTCAAATTTGAAGGCGAAGAAGAAACCGATGTCCCCGCCGGATAGCGAAACGGATAGCGAAGCGGATAAAAATCGGAGTGAAGGCGGTAAGAAGGAGGGTACATCGGAGGGTGCGTCGGATAAGAAAGAGGGTACATCGGAGGGTACGTCGGATAGCAAACAGATAGTTGCGGATGATGCGCCTATTACCAGCAGGTCGGCACTCAACTGGTTACCGCTCAATCCGAATGACCCTGACGATATTGCTACTGTTAGCACGAGCATCAGAACTACCCTCTGCTCAGTGGAGTACGTTCCCTTCATGATCATATTCGATTCATGTTTAAGGAAGCATATGGATGCTCCAGGTCGTTGATAGCGATGAGGGGTATCAGAGTGACCGTTGGAGGGTTGATGAGTGTGGATGGGAAGATAGCGCCAGCAGATAGGCAGGGGCGGAAATTCTTCAGATTCATGACACCTCGACACCGAAGGCTACTGCATCGTATCAGGTCTGGAGTGGACGCAGTCGTCGTGGGTGTCGAGACGATCATAGCTGATGACCCCTCATTAACTGTTAGAGATGCGAAAGGGCCGAACCCTATTCGAGTAGTATTAGACAGTAAAGCACGAACTCCTTTAGATTCGAAACTCCTCAACGGTCAAGCCCCAACGATTGTTGCTGTCACTAGAGATGCCCCCAGGCGTCGGATCATGAAGCTGCGAAAGAAGGCGAAGGTCCTAGTGCAGAAACGGCATGGGAGAGTTGACCCGACAGAGCTACTGCGAGAACTCAAGACTCTCGGAATTCAAAAGGTTCTGGTTGAGGGAGGAGGAGAGATACGTTGGAGCTTCTTCAAAGCGAATTTAGTGGACGACTTCTTTGTGTGGGTAGCCCCCTATGTTTGGGGAGGTAGGGAGGCGCCCACGTTGGTTGATGGTACCGGTTTCATCAATGAGACTGAAGCTGTGCCTTTACGACTAGTTCGTAGCCGTGTCGTCGATAACTTGCTGATTCTTTCATTTTCTGTTAAGCGATCTCACGTTTGAGTCAGCTTAGTGAGCAGCGAACTCTCTGTCGGGCCTCTTTTCTCTCGATATAGGATGAAGGTTTTGATGAGCATGTCAAGGAAATCGTCAAGCGAGATATCCTTCCCAGTATCTGACTTGAACAGGGCTTGAGCCTTTCTTAATCGGGTAAGTCTTTCAGAATCGAAAGTTACGGTCTCACTTGACATTCACATCGACCTACCCTTCAAGGATTCTTCAACATTCTTAAGATTCTCCATCTTTCCGCCGCTTAGCATAACTAAATCCTTCAATTTCGTCAACGCTTTACCTTCATCGACTGATTGGCAGACTAGTTCGTATGCGTCCTTGAGATTTTTCGTCTGATCTGCCGCGTAAATGATTGATGCAGCGTTCAGGAGGATTAGGTCCCTACGTGAGCTTCTATCCGAACCCGAGAGTACCCTTAACGCCACGACGGAGTTCTCGATATGGCTTGACCGGGCTGTAACATCTTCGATTTTGCCGGTCTTTATTCCTAGTTCTTCCGGAGAGACCGTGTATGTTTCTATGGTTCCGTTGAGTTTCAATTCGGACACGATAGACTTGCCCATGCAGGAGAATTCGTCAATACTGACAGCTTCTGTTTTTCCTCGCCCTACTACCACTAGCGCTCTCTCGTAACCGCAACCTCTTAGGACTGAAGCCACTTTTTCCGTGAACGGTTTGCTGACGCCCCTTACTTGCCGTTTAATCGAGAACGGATTCAGGGCGGTAGCTATCATTAGCCTAAGTGAATAGAGTAGAGGCATTGCGGCGGAGACGGATTCTTTCTGTCCGAGCTCGATGAGAGGGCTCATCCACGGATAAACCCCTTCCGAGGCCCAGACCGTCGTATGAATCCGTTCTACACAATCCTGGACAACTTCGCGCGAGGCATTCACGTTTATGCCTAAACAGTCAGCCAAGTCCGAGGAGCCGGTCCTGGACGAAAAGGCTCTGGCTCCACTCTTGAGGGCGTATGATCCTGCAGCCGCGGCAGCAACTACGGCGGGGGTTGTCACGTTTATAGTCGGAACTGTATCCCCACCGGTTCCGCCTGCAGTTACGAGGGGGTTGTCTACGTTGAAGCGAAAGGTGAATCGCTTAGTCGCTTCCATTGCAGTTGCCATTCCTGTCAATTCCTCCAAGGTGGGGTCATTGATGGTTAGGCCACCGAAGAAGGCGACTAACAGCTCGGCGATGTTGGGCCAGTCTTGTGTCAAGCCTTCAAAGATTATTCTGGCACCAAGCTCTGCATCATCCTTGGTCAAATGTTCCCTTCTAGAAAGCTTGTCAAATATCGGGAGCATCGTCTTCTTCAGGTTAGTTGGTTGCTTGACGTAATCTTGCACTATGCACACCCCCTTTTCATAAAGTCAGGGCAATGATCCAGGATTCCTAATGTCGCGATTCCACGCAATTAATCAGACGATTGTGATATATTTGAATCCGCTTTCCGAATCACGGAGGCTGGGTCTTTGGCGGGGAGCATCGCGACGCTGACCGCTGAAGTTGAGAAGAATAGATAGATCATTGCCAGATTCAGTGAGGAAAGATCGGCGATTGTTCCTAACAACCAGGGTGAGAAGACTCCGCCGATGAATCCTACGCTATAGATTACTCCTGTTGCGAAGCCGCTTCTAGAAGGGAATTGACGGCTCGTCCACGCAAAAACGGTAGGCAGAAGCGGTCCCAAAACGAACCCGCAAAGAGACCATGAAACAACTATCCAAATCTGGTTCTGAACCGTAATGCCGACGAGGATTAGGATACTCGATAGAGTGGAACTCAGCATGATCATTCTGCGAAATCGAAACCTATCCGTGAAGCTCCCCAGGATTAATCGACCTAACGCCATTGCTCCCCAAAAGAAGCCAAGTGACAATCCCGCTAACCAGATCGGAAAATTCCTTTCCAGAACTAGAAAGGTGGGCAGCCACGCGTTCGTTCCCATCTCTGTTCCGATGTAGAAGAAGCCGGTCATCATCAAGACGCTGCCGCCTTTATAGAGCTGCTTAGCCTCCACATGCTCGTCGGCTTTGCCCCCCGTTCCCACGCTTTGACTCTTGTGCGCTGCAAGAATTGAGAGAAGGATCAAAGGACCAAATAGAATCGTCATCGTCAGGTAGGATAATCTCCAGTTTCCATACCATGAAATGATGACGACGGCCAGGATAGGACCTGTGAATGATCCAACGCAGTAAAACGTGTGGAGAAAGTTCAACGCGAATCCGCTCCTCTTCGGGTAGAGCTTCGAGATCAAAGGGTTCATGGCGGCTTCACCGAAGGCAGCTCCGATACCGCCGAGTAGGAACAGTATTAGCAGCAAATCATAGGTTGAAGCGACTGAAATCAAGCTGGCTGCAACGGTAATGATCACGAAACTTGCAGTTATGATTCTAATTTCACCATACCTGTCGGAGAGGAGTCCCCCGATCGAGCTCAGTAAGTAACCAGCACTCCAGGCACTCGCTAAGAATCCGACGAGTTCGAGTGGAAGATTAAACTCTTTCACAATCAGCGGAAAGGATGGGCCCATCAACGTTGCGGTGACTGCGATGGCATATAATCCAGCGCAAGATACCATCGCAGATGGAGGTCGGGACATCGCCTATTCGCCTTTCGACACGTTTCATGGGTTTTTTATTAGAGATATCCATCAATTCTCACTCTCATGATGAGCTACGTATGAGCATCAACTACAGAAAACACAACTTCTGCAGCTCCTGCGAGGAGGTATACCCGAAGACCTTGGAACGATGCCCACAATGCCGGCGGTCCCTAAGAAGGAAACCTAAGGTGAAGACGCTCCGGCGATATCTTGAATGAATTGGTCAACGAGTGTTATTTCTAAGTCGCTACCAGGATTGTGACGGGACGAGTGAGGTTGCCTCGATGAATGTTGCATACCTGAAATGTTCCCTGTGCGGAACAGAATATTCAACTGACCAAGTCAAATACGTGTGTCCGAAGCACGGCGACAACGGACTCTTAGACGTAATCTACGACTACGGCAAGATCAAGTCGCAACTTTCTCCAGATCGCATTTCCAAGTCATATGATTTCTCTATCTGGAGGTATTGGGATCTCCTGCCAATTTCGAATCATGATGCTGTTCCTCCGCTGCATGTGGGATGGACTCCACTCTCTCGTGCCTCGCGCTTGGGAAAGCAGCTTGCTATGAAGAGTCTCTTCCTGAAAGATGATGGCCTAAACCCGACTGGTTCATTCAAAGATCGTGCAAGTGCTGTGGTGGTTTCTAAGGCTGAGGAGCTTGGTGCTAGCGTAATCACAACAGCGAGCAGCGGAAATGCCGGCGCAGCTTTGGCAGGCTTGGCGGCAAGCGCGCAAATTCCTGCGGTGGTGTTTGTGCCTTCCACTGCTCCGGAAGCAAAAGTGGCCCAGTTGATGATTTATGGCGCGCACGTCTTTCTGGTGAAAGGAACATACGACGAGGCGTTCGACTTGTGTTTGGCTGCGTCAAAGCAGTACGGTTGGTACTCACGAAACACAGGGTACAATCCATACACGACGGAGGGGAAGAAGACCGCGTCGTTGGAGATTTGTGAACAACTAGGCAAGATGTCTGGGACTCGAGAAAATTGGGTCGCACCTGACCGCATATTCGTTTCGGTAGGAGATGGAAACATCATATCAGGAATCTGGAAGGGCTTGCGAGATCTAGTGGCCTTAGGTTGGATAGATAAGCTTCCAAAACTTATGGGAGTTCAAGCCGAAGGATCAGCTGCATGTTACAATGCTTGGAGAGACGGCACAGAAACTATCAAACCAGTTGACGCGCATACGATCGCCGACTCGATAAGCGTAGGATTACCGCGGGATGGAACTCGGGCTGTCCGAGCTGTTCGCGAAACTGGTGGACTCTTTGTGACAGTCAGCGACGACGAGATACTCGACGCGATGCGAAACCTAGCTCGTGAGGAGGCTATCTTCGCCGAGCCCGCGGGCGCCGCAGGGTACGCAGGCCTCGTAAAAGCGAAAAATACAGGAACAATAGATGGTGATGAGGAGATTGTGATCGTTATTACTGGTAACGGGCTGAAAGATGTTCCCGCTGCCGTCAAGGCTGCAGGTAAGGCTCCTTTGATTGAACCCAAACTCGAGTCGGTGCCACGAATTTGACCTTGCAGAACCATTGCTACGATTGATTAGTAGTCCCATGACGCGAATTGCTTGCTTCTATTATCACTTGAACTAGGGGTATCAAATGCACCGGACGATCAGCTGTCAAGTCAAAACAATAAATGAAGGTTCTATCGGTTTAGTTTGTTGAATTACGAAGGTCCCATTATGTTTCAGAGTCTTGTCTGCATCATACTTGGCCACGATTACGTTAGCGATGAGTTGATGCTCGGTAAGCTAGACCAGAAGAAAGTAAAGGTCAGGCGATGTGAGCGATGCAACAGAGTTCTCGTCCCAACCTAATCTAAGATCTGGAATAATCTGAATCTCATCATAGACAAAGAGGACTACTTGAGTCGCTTGAAGCTCCAGGTGCCTGCCACGATCATTACTGCCGTAAATCCAGATAATATCACGAAATCTAGTAGTACTGGCAATTGCGCGGTTCCGAGGAGAAGTCCACGAAGCCCATCCACGGCGTATGTGACTGGATCAAGAACAGTGAAGACCAACAAGTACCGGGGCAGGTTACCTATAGGAAATAGTGCGCCGCTGAAGAAGAACATGGGAAACACCAGGAAGCTAATGACTAACTGGAATCCTTCGACGCTTTCCATGTTAGATCCGATGATTAATCCTAAGCTGACAAGTGCCGCCGCGAGTACGAACATGAATACAAATGCCGATACTATGTTCAGGATTGAGTACTTCACGCCGAGGATTACTCCGAACACCAGCATAGCCGTGCCTTGGAGTAGAGCATCAATACTGCCTCCAACCATTTTGCCAGCGAATATTGTCGTGCGTGACAACGGTGCCACTAGTACTTCTTTGAAGAAGTCAATTTTCTTGTCCCAGACAATGTAGAGGCCGAAGAAGACTGATGAGAATAGTATCGTCATGGCTAGGATTCCAGGGAATATGAAGACTTGGTAGTTTATTCCTTGAAGCGTTACTGCAGATCCTAGGCCGCCTCCGAATACAATTATCCACAGCAGTGGTGTAACCAGTGAAGAGATTACACGCGATTTCTCGCGTGAGAAGACTTTGATTTCCCGATACCATAGTGCGTAGAATCCTTCAAGCTCGCCCACTAATTTCCTCTCCTCAAATGTGCTATTCTCTCCATCACACCGCCTTCGCCTGCCTCTTCACGAATTTCGCGTCCGGTATAATGTAGAAAAACATCGTTTAATGTCGGCGTTCTGATTTCAACAGACTCGACGGGTCCGATCTTGCTCAGAATTTCCTGAAGATGTGCGTTTGCATTCTTGACAGTCAATACTACTGCCTTGTCCGTCTTGTTGATTGATGCAACGTAGTCCAATTCCTTGATCTGGTCGAGCTGTGGGGTCCGAGTTTGCAGTTTTATGACCTCGCCGCCCAATTTTGATTTCAAATTGGACGGTGAATCCAATGCGACTACGCGACCATGATCAATTATGGCGATGCGGTTGCAGAGCCGGTCGGCTTCCTCCATGTAGTGGGTTGTTATGATTATGGTGACTTTCTCAGTTTTTACGAGGCCTTCGATGTATTCCCAGATGTGTTCTCTCGTTTGGGGGTCAAGTCCTAAGGTAGGTTCGTCAAGGAAGAGTATCCTTGGGTTGTGGAGAAGTCCTCTAGCAAGTTCGAGTCTTCGGCGCATCCCTCCTGAATACTTCTTCACGATATCTCCTGATCTATCTCGAAGGTCTACAAGCCCGAGGACGTAATCGATCTTCTTCTTTCGTTCTTCTTTCGGGACGCCAAACATCAGTGAATGTAAGTAGAGATTCTCCCAGCCCGTAAGTATATCGTCGCTGCTTGGGTCTTGGAATACGATGCCGATTGACTGCCTTACGTGGGATGACTGCGAGAGTATATCGTAGCTGTTCACTCGTGCTGTTCCAGTTGTCGGCTTTAGAAGTGTGGCCAGCATGGATAATGTAGTTGTCTTGCCTGCACCGTTCGGACCAAGGAGGCCGAAAATCTCTCCCTCTTTGATTTGTAAGTTCAATTGATCGACTGCAAGGAGGTCATTGTATTTCTTTGTGAGATTCTCGGTTTCAACTGCAAATTCCAAATCTGCTTCAACTCATTCTTCAGACGGTTCGGAGATTGTATGAGATGCGATTTAAATTGACTTAGCTCATCAGCTTCAACCATGCAACCTAAGTCGTATGGTGGTTCTACGATACCCTAGCTTATGATCTCATCCTGCAACAATCCGACTCCGCTAGAACCTAGTCCATTCGTCATGGTACAATTCTTAAGCGCTGTCTGCGAATCTTGTTCTGAGCTTCAATGGCAACTAGCGGTAGAGAATCCGGTGTACTATTGCTGAAGGAGGGTGATGAGGTTCGAGTAAACGATGACGCTTCATTAGCTCCTGATATTGTCCGGGGTGAGGTAGGGCTCGTTAGAAGGATAAATCGGTACGTGACGGAACCTGTACGTGGCGCTGGCGGAGTAATCCTTGTCGACAAGTACCAGCAACTTGTCAAACAGCCACAGGAGACCGAAATTCTTGGTTTCCTTGTTCAGGTTTACTTCCCGAAAATAGAAGACTCCCTAGTCTTGGCATCCAACGAAGTGACGTTGCTGACGAAGTTCAAAGAGAAAGTTCGGAACGTTGAGGAAAGGCTAATTGAGCATGTGACCGATCCCGGGCAGTTTTCCGTACTCGGAGATGGAGGGCTCGATGTTTCCTTCATCAATCAAACATTCGACGCTCCGTTCTTCGGGGACATTGTGAGATTTGTATTGAGACCTAACCTCAACCGTAACTCGACAAAAGTGTTGTCGCCTGAAGCATCTGGTCCACCATTGGCTGCTGTTTTCGCCACAATGGCAGGGTTAAACTTCGTCAGAGCAGTCAAAGTCTACGACAAATCGCGCCCGCAAGTGCCAAGAACATGGCGAGGAACAGTGGTGGGGGACGTTAAAGTTCCGTCTGCGACTAAGAAGACTGAGCACTACTTTGCGATTCCTGAGAGTGCTATCTCTTCTAAAGATCAGGTTCTGATATTCGACGACGTCGGGTTCACCGGAAGGACTCGAAGAGCTTGTGTGCAGTTGATAGAGAGTCTAGGGGCGAAGGTTTCAGGTATCGTCAACATTATCGAGAAATCATACGGTGAGCCAGATGTGCCTGTCGAATCACGCGCTATCCTAGGGATCGAAGGTTTCAAGCCAGAAGATGATAGGACGTGCAGTCTTATTCTGAACCAGTTGTTAATGAAACGCCTCGAAACGCCTAAGACTATTCATGGAGTTCACTACGAACCGAAAAGATCGTTATCCACTCTGCCAATCTAGACTGGACGGTTACGTTGCAGGTAGACTTCTGCGAATTCCCAGACGACTTGCTGTACGATTTCGAAAACAATGTTTGGGTCCGAAAAGAGAACGGAAATATCGTATTAGGAATAACCAGTATTCATTCGGCACTTGCCGGGAAGCTCACTAAGGTTAACATCAAACCTGTGGGGTCAGTTATCGCAAAGTCTCAAAGCGTAGCAACGGTCGAAAGCGTGAGGTATTTCGGCGCCGTAAGATCTCCACTTTCTTGTCTGATAAGTGCGATCAATGAAGAACTGCCGTTGAGACCGAAACTGGCGAATGACTATCCCTACTCAGATGGATGGTTTATCAAACTCGAACCTACGTCTGATAAAGAGATACAACTGCTCTCAAACCTTGTAGGAGCGGAGGAGCGAATCCGGTCGATAATCCGTGATCTTCGTGTCAGGTGTTTCAAAGCTTACCCTGATCACGAGCTGTGGGAGATTGGTGTAGAGTGCGCGGCAGTTCTAGTCAGATTGAACGAGCTGATCGCACGTGCCGCTGTAGGGGAAGTGATTCACGTTGTTTCTGATGATCCTACAGCAGATATTGAAATGATCAGATGGTCAGATCAATCGGGACAGGCGGTGTTAGAGTCCCGAAGCGAGGGGAATCTTACTCATTTCATTGTAAGAAAAGTGAGATAGTCAGGGTTTGGCGATTGGGTTGCGAACCATGTTTCCCCATTCAGTCCACGAGCCGTCATAGTTCTTGACGTTCGGATAACCGAGCAAGTATTTCAGCACGAACCATGTGAATGATGATCTTTCTCCGATTCTACAGTAGGTTATCACTTCTTTGTCAGCGGTTACGCCCCGGTTTTGGTATAGCTTCGTCAAGTCGGCTTCAGTCTTGAAAGTTCCATCCTCTTTAACTGCTTGTGACCAGGGAATGTTGACTGCTCCAGGGATATGTCCGCCTCGTTGTGCGTGTTCGTTTGGATATTCTGGTGGGGCAGTTATTGATCCGGTGAACTCTGCGGGGCTCCTAACGTCTACGAGTACTTTGTTGGCTTGTCCGAGTGTTTGTCTTACGTAGTCGAGGTAAGTGCGAACATTCTCGTTGGGGCCCTTCGATTTGAATGAGGTCTGGGTGTACGATGGTTTGTCTTTAGCTACCGGTCTATCTTCAGCAATCCATTTCTTCCGTCCGCCGTTCATGAGTGTAACGTTCTCGATTCCGTAATAGTTTAGAATCCAGAAGGCGAACGCCGCGAACCAATTGTTGAAGTCTCCGTACAAGACGAGTTTCATGCCTTGTGTCAGTCCGGCTTTGCTCAGGAGCTCATTAAGTTGCGTCTGACTGAGGATATCGCGTCTGACGGGGTCATTCATGTCCGTCTTCCAGTCCAGTAGGACTGCGCCGGGGACGTGGCCGAGGTTGTAATTCGCGGTCGGGTCATAGTCAACTTCAGCGATTCGAATCGACTTATCATTCAGGTGTTCGCTAACCCAGCTGGTTTCAACGAGTACCTCAGGATGCCTGTATGCCATTGTGATC
>DATKOK010000159.1:0-6081 GCA_035524675.1 Candidatus Methylomirabilota bacterium
CATCCGTTGCTCCGCTGGGCGCGACGTTCGAAGATGGCTACAGGTGCAGCGTCGTGCTCGACGCGATGGTTGAATCAGCAAAGACCGGTCAAAGAACCCGGGTCAACTATGCTCTCTAAACCTCTCGCCATCGCGACTTGCCTCTCGCAACAAAAAACAACACTGCCGTGACTGCGATCAGAATCGCCCAGTCTAACGCGATTGCGGCTTGTGTTAGAGGTAAATATCCTGCAGCATTCTGAGCCAGCTCCGCCGCATATGTAGTCGGAGACAAGTAGGCAAGGTACCTGTAGGGTAACGGGATGTAAGTTATGGGATAGTAGACGGGCGGTATTGTCGAGAAGAGCGTGGAAATTAGTCGTGAGAACGCGAAGCTTTGGACTATGTCCGTCGAGAATGTGGAAAGCGTAAATCCGATTGCTACCGAAGTCAGGAACATAAGGAGAAGTACTCCAACAAGCGATAGAGCCCCAACGGCGGTCAAGGGCATATAGTAGTACGCCAGCACAACCAGAACGACCAGGGCTGGAAAAGAGTAGACAATTTCAGAAATCGCCATACCAAACATGTAAGTCTGCCATGTGGTCGGAGAGCTGACCACCATGTCTTGAAGCTTGAAGTCGTTCTTCAAGTGAGATAGGTCGCCTTGGAGACCTACGCCTGCTGAGAACATGCTCATGATGAAGCCGCCCGCTATGGCTTCTCCTATCAAGCTTCCATGACTTACGAATACGATGACTACTAGAAATGAGAGCGGAGACAGAACTGTGTTGATGAGCACGATGGGAAAGTTACTCATCTCATATACTGAGTTGACGAGTATCGAGGCGACGATCTGACTGAACAGACTCCTTCGGAATGGAACTCTCTCGCCGGCCAACTTATTCACCGCTTTTTCTCCTCGCAAGATAGAAGAATATGTCATCCAACGAGACAAGGTTCATTGTGAACTTGTGACCGGATTTGGTAAGTTCTTTCGAGATTCTGAAGGCTTCTTCTTCACTTGTGAGCACTCTGACGTTACCGTCAGTCGAGGTCACAATCTCACCCTTCACTAGCTCAGGAAGTGTAGGTGCGGGTTTCGATATGATTCTGATGCTGTGGTTGTAGGGCACGCTCTGCTGTAATTGTTCCAGCGTTCCCATGCGAATAAGCTGACCGCGGTCTAGCATGCCTATCTGGTCCGCGAGCTGCTCAGCCTCTTCTAAGTAGTGTGTTGTCAGAAACGTGAAACGGTCCTTACCGATTTCCCTGAGCGTCTCCCAAAATTCCCTTCTTGAGATCGGGTCGAGTCCCGTCGTTGGTTCATCCATGAAGATCACTTCCGCCTCGGATGAGAGAACGGTGGCGACCATGACCTTCCGTTTGCTCCCGCCAGAGAGGGACCGGTTCAACGCGTTCACTGATCCTCCGAGCCCAAGTCTCTCGAGCGTTTCACGCGTTCTTCGCTTTGCTTCCTTGTAGCTGAAGCCCCGCCAGAGAAGGTAGGATTGAACGGTTTGCATTGGCGTCATCCATGGTATCGGTCTCGCTTCCTGCGGTACGATGGCAATCTTCTGCCTAACCTTCCGAGCTTCTCTTACGACATCCAGCCCGTCTATCATTGCCCTCCCGGATGTCGGTTCGAGTTCCGTCGCCAAGATTCGCACGAGCGTGGTCTTTCCGGAACCGTTGCGGCCTATGAGCACGAATATGCCGCGGGAAGGCAGGGAAATGTTCACAGAGTCGAGCGCTTTCGTTTTGCTGTTTCCGTAAATCTTAGTCAGGTTGCTGCATGTAATCTGGCTGGCGCTCGCATTCATGTTCTCACCCCATCCTTGCAAGTCAGAGGAGTATGCTGTCATTAATGCTTACAGCTTTTCCTCGAGTGCTGTGGGGACGCTGATCATTGTCGATGATATTCGCGGATTATCGTGAAACTGGTCTACTGTTCGCTTGCGTTTACAGTTAGGCGATAATTGCTTCGGCTTCAATCTCAAGAATCATTTTTGGGTCAACTAAGCGGCTAACCTCTATCATTGTCGTCGCAGGTCTGACGTCCTTGAAGTACTCTCCATGCACCCGTCCCACTTGTTCCCACTTTGAAATATCGGTTACGAAGATTCGCGTCCTCACGACATCGTCTATACTTGCGCCTACAGCCTCTAATGCCCTCTTAATATTCTTGAGAGCTTGGCGAGCTTGCACGGATGCATCTCCAACCCCAACGATGTTTCCCTCTAAATCTGTTGCAGTCGTTCCGGCAACGTGCACTGAGTTTCCGACTCTGACTGCTCGGGAATATCCCACAAGTGGCTCCCATTTCGTGCCTGATGAAATTCGAACTCTATCTGTCAAATTACTCGAGAAGAGCGGTAGTGGTCCAATTGATAAATTGGTGTTGGTTCACTCGAAGTATGCGGCCGCTCTGAAAGGTCTTGTTGATACTATAAATCGAGAAACTCAACGTAGCCGGGAGCCTGCTCGTAGCTTGTTCGATGAAATGCATTCCTGAGGACACAAAAGCAAACGAGAAATAGCTACGAGGCACTGTAGATGTAAGTATGGCTCCTAGAATTGCGCGATACGGTTGGATTCGAGATCTTCCCGACCTGAGAGATCATCTCTACGCGACGCCGCCGGAGTTTTTGGTTAAGCTTCCGTCAAGCGTTGACTTGCGGTCGCAATGTCCTGCAGTGTACGATCAGGGGCAGCTCGGAAGTTGCACTGCCAACGCTATCGCGGCTGCACTAGAATTCGATCAGATGAAGGAGAAGCAATCGAACGTGTTCGTGCCCTCGCGGCTCTTCATCTACTACAACGAGCGTGTTATGGAAGGAACTGTGAATGAGGATTCGGGCGCCCAGATTCGTGACGGAATTAAGAGTGTGGGTAAGCAGGGTGATTGTCCTGAAACTCTCTGGCCGTATGACATCAAGAAGTTCGCCGTCAAACCTCCTGACAAATGTTATCAGCAGGCCTTGAAGTTCAAGGCGGTTCAGTACCAGAGGTTATCGCAGATACTCAACCAACTCAAAGGGTGCTTAGCCTCCGGCTACCCGTTCGTCTTCGGATTTACTGTGTACGAAAGTTTCGAAAGCCAACAAGTGGCCCAGACAGGACATGCTTCGATGCCATTACCCAAAGAGACCGTGGTAGGCGGACACGCCGTTATGGCCGTTGGGTATGATGACTCACAGAACTGGTTCATTGTAAGAAACTCTTGGGGTGATGGCTGGGGCTTGAAAGGGTACTTTACGCTGCCGTACGCTTACTTGCTCGAGCAAAATCTTGCCAGCGATTTTTGGACAATCCGTCTGGTAAGCTGAGAATCCGCACGGTCTAGAGAGTCGCAAAAGGCTTAGTTTCAAGAACGGACCACCCCACCTCGTGAAGTCAGAGCGAGAATGATAGCAGAGAAACTCAATGTGAGAGTCGGCAACGAGTTCATGATCGAACTTCCGTCTAATCGGACGACGGGGCACAAGTGGGAAGCAGATTTTGATAAGTCACTGCTGCAACTTTCAACGTCAAAATACAAACTGACCTCGATGGAACCTGGGGGTGGTGGGGTAGAATCCTTCACCTTCGTGCCCTCCAAGAAGGGAAGCACGCTGATCCGTATGTTCTACAAACGGCCCTGGGAGAAGACAAACGTAAAGGAAACTGTCTATGAGGTCACGATAGGCTAGGACCTGACAGTTAGGGTTGACATTTGCTCCTTTTTGTTTTCCTTTCGAAATGCTTTTGGCGCCGTGCGGGCAACTCGCCACTATGAATTCTAAGAGGCTTAATGGAAAGGTTTCCATAATCACTGGCGCTGCGCAAGGTCAGGGTAAGGCTACGGCGTTGAGATTCGCCCAAGAGGGCGCTCGTGTTACTTGCTTTGACATTCAAACGTTAGATAAGATACAAGAAACGGTTGAAGAGATCAGAAAATCAGGTTCTGATGCAATCGCTATTCATGGGGACGTATCCAAGTCGTCAGACATTGATTCCTGCATTAAATCTACTATTGAAAAGTTCGGGAGAATCGACATCCTCGTCAACTGTGCGGGCATCATGATACTCAAACCGTTCTTGGAGCAGACTGAAGAGGATTTTCGGCGAGTGATGGACGTAAACGTGAAGGGTACGTTTCTTTTCACGCAGAAAGTAATGCCGCTGATGTTGAGGCAAGGCAGAGGTAAGATAGTCATTTACGCCTCCATAGACTCGTTCGTAGCTGAAGAGAACGCGTCTCCTTACGTTGCGTCAAAGGGAGCGCTCAAGAGCCTGACGGGTGCGCTTGCAGTTGAGTTCGCGGCTAAGGGAATCAACATTAATTCTGTTGCCCCGGGGCAGATTGATACAGCAATGCTCCGGCAAGCAACTGACGGTCATCCTGAGGTGACCGAGCTTTTGATTAAGAATACGCCGGCTAAACGAATTGGAAGACCGGAAGACGTTGTCGGCGCTGTCGTATTCTTGGCTTCAGACGACGCAGACTTCGTGAACGGAGCGACGCTCGTCGTAGATGGAGGATGGCTCTGCCTCTAGCCACATTGACGTCGAAGACTACTCGTGGGTTTTGGCGAGGCGCTCACTCTGATGGAGTCGTGCCGATGTTTTCAACATCATCAACGTCAGCGTACCATTTGACTTTAGGACCCGCCTTGGCACGGAACTTCCATTTCATGGATTTATCCTCTCTTTCAATCCTCTCAGAAAGTGTGCTAATTCTACTCTTGACAATTTGCTTCTCGTCGGAGCTTAGCATCGCTAGACCGTCCACGTAGTTCTTCATCTTCTCAATGTTCGTTGTGACAGTGTAGTACCATCCCCAATCATTTCCAAGCAATTTCGCAACATATTTCACATTCAGCGTTCCGTCATCGGATTCACCCAATTCGTGCTCAAGCAAGAGAATGATCGTGTCCTTGATGTCTTTCTCGCCAATCTTGACTATCTGCATTTTCTCGAGGAAGAGATCTGCCAAGGTCAATGTTGTTGGGTCAATCTCCAACCTGCGTGTGAGGTCAAGTTCGTGACAGAAGGTCAGTTTGTCGACGAATATGTCCACGTGTCTGCCGCTCTTGGGGTCGTTGTAGATCTGCCTTCTGAGGCCGTACAAGGTGTTAACTCGCTCGTTTGCCTCAAATCCGAGGTTCGAGAAGATGTCTGGGATATGCTCGGCGTACTTGGATAATGTCATGAAGTCGAGGTCTGTGAGTGGCCTGTTCATGGCTTCGGTCAGCTTGCGTGATTTTGGGCACCGGTAGTAGATGGCCGTGGCTCCGAGAAGTCTAAGTTTAACGTGCTTTTCTTCTGCGGCGTTAATTACGGTCAGGGCATCATTGAAGAAATCTGTCAGGCGGTCCGGTTGCCCCAATATTCATCGCTTTGACGTTTCAGTCGTGTGCCAATTATTCTTTGCTCCTCGCTGCAAGGCCGAGAACATTTTAGAGCGTCTTTCTTTTCTCTAGTTCAGGAATTTGTCAGCCTTGCGTTAGGAGAAAATTTTTCACTGTGCCGTTCTCCAGAGTCAGGAGTGCTCCGCGCAGTATTCCTTCGCCGTACTCGCTTCCCGGGTTCAGGCACAGTGTTGGCCCTATTTTCACGAAACCTTTCGCCTCGTGAATGTGCCCGTGCAAGCCTAGAAGCGGTTGATATGTCTCAACCGCCTTCCGGACAGCGGTGCTGCCTCCTGCCATCATCTCCATTTCTCCGCCTACGATGACGGGTTTGAGGTTCGCATCAAGCTTCGGACACGTGTCGAGCCCGGAGTCTATTGGTGGAACATGCAAGTTAAACACGCAATTCTTCATGTCCGCGACTTGAGATGTCATCTTCTCAATCTTCGTCCACAACTCATCTTCGGAGCATTCTCTCGGCGTTTTCCATGGCGTAGGATTACTCCAGCCCTCGCTTATCATTTCATGCATGTCATCTATCGTCACGACCCGGTCTTCAGGATCGATTACATAGTCTGATTCGCGGAGTATGTCCTTCATCTCGGGGAGGTCGTCGTTCCCGCCTGTTATGTAGATTTTGATCCCTGTTCCTTTCAGACGTTCTTCTGCAAGGTGGATCCAATTCCTGAATACGTCCAGCATTGCCTTA
>DATKOK010000160.1:0-7361 GCA_035524675.1 Candidatus Methylomirabilota bacterium
GGGCCGCCTCGACGTCTTTTCGGTTTAATTGGCTGGATTATGGTAGCACTAATTTTCGTTGGTGTGATCGTTTATGGGTTATCGGTCTATTTGGATTGGGTCGTTCTCCAGTCCATGTATGCTTCCAAGGCGGACCTTAACTGGTTCGCGATTAACTTCTACCACAATAACACATTCATCGTTGCCGCGCTCCTCGCTCTTCTCTTCATCAACCCAATTCCTAGGAGGAGCCATCTCTTCGAGGGATTTTCAGCGCTCGGAGGAGCTTTCGCGCACATGAGAGGCCAAGAGGAGGTGGTCTCGCTCGGTCCGGGAAAGATTGCGTGGTTTCTTTGGCAGATAGTCAAGTGGGCCATTGCCTTTTGGCTGATCGCAGGTGCGAACGGGATACCCGGTCTTGGCAACTTGACGGTAGTGGTCACGATGCTGCAGAGTGGACTGGGGAACTGGAGCCAAGTTGGGAAGGTGTTTTTGCTCCCGTTAGCTCCCGTTTCCGGAGCTGAACTTGTCGCATTGATGCCAACAATGGAGGTCCAGTATTTCCTCATCTTCGACGTCGCCGCTGCCGTCGTATTCGTGGCAGTCCTCAGACTTATCCTGATGCTCGTCCGCGATTTCGCTCGACTCAAGACGAATGCTTGGGCGAGAGACCTGTTCCTCATCCTTGCACTAGTTGTGCTGTTTGTTATTGTTGACGCACCCTACTGGGTCATGAACGTTGCTACACCCAACGATTATCTAATCGCCATCACCTCCTTTGTCAGCTTCCTTGTAATCGCAGCTTCTTTTCAGTTCGGAGTCATTCGACGAACAATAGGCATGGCACGTCGGAAACGATGGATCGTCTACATCATGGCGCTGTTCCTGTTAGTCATAATCATCGTCAACTTAGCTTTCGTCGTAGGCTACTCCCTAAACTGGAACAACAACTGGACCGACTATGAATGGAAACCTATGACGATGAAAGAAATCGAAGTAACGCGATGGGCGGCAGGTATCCAGAACGTCGTGACGGAGCCTCTCTCGAGCGTTCCCGCAGGAAACACCACTACCATCGTCTCGCTTGTACGGCAGTGGGATCACGATGCATCGTACACGAAGATGATAAATCAAATAGGCGTCAACTGGATGCAGCTCAGCGCGTCACAGATAATCTACCTTAACAACCACGAATACTGGGCAGCCCCCACAACAATCAACTATCCAACTGACGACTGGATCAGCCATCACTTGATCTACACTCACGCCGCCAGAATCATCGTAATTGACAGCCACACAGGCGATTATGTTTCAGTGCAAAACGCGTTCGGAGTCAAAGTGGAGCCTTTGATCTATTATGGCGAGGCATTATCTGACGATGTCTATGTTCATGTGAAAGGGTTCGAGGAGATCGGAAACGCTTCCTACACCGGTACTCCTGACTATACGCTATCAGGCTGGCAACGGAGCTTGTGGTTCCTCGTGAAAGAAGGGCAAGTCGGCTTCGCCTTGAGCCCTCCTCAAGATAGTATTATGATGCTGCACAACCGCGATGTCTACCAGAGAGTCCAAGACATACTCATCGATGGATTAACTACGGACAGCGCAAGCTACCTAGTCACAGACGGTAGCCGCATCTATTATTGCGTGCAAGTCTACACGAACTACCCGATCCATTCCGGATTTTCCGGAAGCAACTACCTCAGATTCTTCGGCGTAGTTCTTGTCGATATTGAGAACGGCCAAATGTACCCCTACGTCATTGCGCAACCAGACGGTTTTCTGGTCGACTTCTACAGACAATACTACTCTTCATGGAAGGCGCCACCGAACTGGCTCGTTAGTCAACTGCGTTATCCTGAAGATCTGCTTGGAACCCACGCAAACCCCGGACAATTAGACGTAGCTTTTCAATATCACGTGAGCGACCCATTCATCTGGCGGTCGGGATCTGATTTCTACGAGCGGCCAGAATCCACAGAAGTCCTGTACGTCCTTGAGACTTTCGGAAATCGCACAGACTTCGTAGGAATGCAGCTGGTAGAGTATCAATCATCCCCCGGCAAAAACCTCGCGGGGATGTTCATAGCCTACGGAAGCGACGAACTCGGCAAGCTGAATCTCTACAGAATATCCAACTCGACGACTCAACTTATCGGACCGTCTGCCGCACTGCAAGCCGTCGAGACAGATGATTACGTGCGCACACAGCTAACACTGCTGCCTAACTATAGACTCGGAAACATCCTGCTGTATCTTATCGGGAACCATCTCTACTACTTCATTCCCGTATACATAAACACTCAAGTCCAGAACGCCGTAATCACGAAAATGGCGTTTATTGCAGTAGTCGACGCCACGACCGGAGCCAAAGTTGCGGTAGGTGCGGATTCATCTCAAGCATATTACGCGATCTCTGGCGGAACTCCCGTCATACTGGGTTCTGCAGAACGCGTCGAGAAGCTTAACTCATTGTTCACCGACAAAGGATATTCTCTGATCAATCCAAGCCAAATCAGCGCGAACGTGGAGATTCAAATCGCAAACATAACATACACCGATCAAACCCAAGCGACTTCGGTCAATGCCACCATCAACAACTTCATCGCCAGCTACTGTCAGAAATACAACGCAACGGAAGTCTACTATTGGACTGCGACGAACGGTGACCTTAACTTCGGCGTCCTAGTCTCTACAGGCGGGGTTGTGAAACTCTACTACATCACGGTCCAGATCAGGTAGGTGCAAGCATGTCAATACTGCAAGAGGAATTTGAGGTGTGGATGAACAGCAACTACTCGAATCCCTTCTGGCTCGGACGCCATAGATTCGAAAAAAGCACAACTGGAGAGATCCGAGTGGACAACGGATTATTTAGGAGAGAAGAGGCAATCATACTCTTCAGAATGCTGAAATCACGCGATCCATTCACACGACTGAACGCCAACTTCGTCATATGGGAGAGAAACCGAATCCTACTTGTCCTCCTCGTAGTGGTCACAACCATATTGCTCGCATTAGTACTCACAAGAATCGAAAGATGAAGTGCTAACGGAATCAGTTCCTGTGACGGTGCGCGCACACACAAAGCTAACGGTTCAAATTCAGTGGCCCGCACCATTTCGTTTTGTCACACGTTTGTAGACATTATCCTTCCAGAACCCGTTTCAGCAATTTTTCCCATAAGTTCAGGGACGATTTCGTAACCACACTTTCTGCATTTCCAAGTATTCTCAAGATACTCGTGTTGACACTGATACCTCTCGCTCGATTTTTCCATTTCAGTGTTTACCATGGCTCTAATCGAGCTTGAGATGGCCCATGCCTCGATAAGGCTGCGTGTTTTTTGATACATGTATGGTTTCTTAGGCGTAATCAGAGAGCCTAGATTCTGGGACAATTCTTCTTATGTAAAGGGAATATGTCCGAGCTGTTCGTCTCGAAACCACACTTATCACATACGAATCGTTGTCCTTCCTTTTCAAACTTAGACATCATGCTAAACAACACAATCCATTACTCAAGTACGCAATAATACCTTATTGATTGCCTGCATTTCAAGCATTCTTGGTAGTTTATTGTCTTTTTTCGGCTTCTATTGCTTCTTCTAGTTTCCTTTCCAGCTCAGCAACTTGTTTTCTTTTTTCTTTTAGTTGTTCGGAAAGCGTTTCTGCAGGACTTCTAGTTCGGATTTTTCTTGAACCATCAACCAAATAATATCCTTTTTCAATTTCTTTCCCTCCTGTCAATGCTCTTGCATTTTTGGAGCCGAATACAATAAGTTCTCCGCGATTAGCTTCTATGAAAGCAGTGTTTGCCAGCACTTCAGACGCATCTGCAAGCTTTTTGCCCTTGTCTAGTGCCTGTTCAACGTTTGTGGGATCCGTTGACTTTACCTTACTCTTTGCGAAGCTCAAGTTTCCGGCCTTGTCAACCTGCACTACTCGAGCACGACCGTCCGAGAATTTCGAAAAGACGCTAATTATGCCCCTGCCGTTCTTGTGGTAGTAGATGCTCGCGGCCAGAGGTCTTCCAGCCCTTATGCTTTCAGTAGCATTTTTGTAAAAGAAGGTTCTCTGGCTCCATTTAGTGCCTTCTGCAAAGACTTCTTCATCGCTAAAAGTACTTCCCACTTTAGTGGCTCGTACTTTAGGTACCGTCCTTCCTCTTGCGGATGCGCTCATATTATCACATTGAAGGTAGTGATCCGAATTTCCCTTGCACTTGTCTTTTCGTTGGAATTATCCTTGCTCCCATTTCGCAAATTAATCTTACCTCGATCTGTCTTCCATTATGGCAATGGTAGAGCAGTGGAATTCTTACGGTCGTCTTTGGTGTATGTGGGTTTAATGGTGCGCACACTCACCAACTGAACGAAACGATGGACGAACGATGAATGCTAGACTCTTCTGGGGCTGGAACTACGACGGATCATTTTATGGCATAATTTCAAACGATACCTGTAGGATTCTTCCAGTTGCTCATTTAACGCCCACGAACTTACTTCAATTCCTAGAAGATAGATTCGTTTGATGGTGGGGTCCAGTGTAGTCGGCCGGATGGGCCGGTTACGTAGCCTCCGTCCACGAGTAAGCATTCGCCGACGATGAATGAGGCTCTTTCTGAAGCCATGAAAAGCACTGCTTCGGCAACTTCCTCTGCCTTCCCTATTCTCCCGATTGGATGTCTGCCCGCCATGGTCTTCCGCGCCAAGTCCGGGTCCTTGTCCATTGCAACCTCTCTCTGGACCATCGGGGTGTCGATGGCGCCTGGACAAACCGCGTTGACTCGTATTCCGTGCGGTATGCACTCGAGCGCCATAACTTTAGTTAACATCATGATCCCGGCTTTCGTCGTGCAGTAAACTGACAATCCCTCCAATGCAGAGACCCCTAATTGAGAAGCAATGTTCACGATCACGCCCTTCCTCTTCGACATCATGTGGGGAATAGCGTATTTCGAGGCGAGAAAGACCCCGCGAAGGTTCGTGTTCATCACGTTATCCCATTCCTCCACTGAAGTCTCCACGAGAGGTTTGAGAAATTCTACTCCGGCATTGTTACACAAAATATCGATTGTGCCGTACCTGTTGATTGTTTCGTCTATGAGGGAGCTGACGGTCGCTGGTTGAGTCACATCCGTTTTGACGAAGGCTGCGGTACCCGCTTTCTCTTTGATGCTTTCAACGGTCTGACGGCCGTCAATTCTGTCTGCAATCACAACTTTAGCGTGCTCTCTAGCGAAAATTTCCGCTATCGCCTTACCAATTCCAGAACTACCGCCGGTTACAATTGCAACTTTGCCTTCTAATTCCAACCCGAATGCCTCGAATACCGTAATGGTGGAGGAAGAAGATTACTGTTCGCTTCTCTGAACTCAGAGTGTGCTATTAGTGATGCGCGCACACACGCGAAAAAACAACGACCGCAGACTTCTGTAACGCTATGAGCAGTGTCGACCATTCATCCATAATCCTTAAAGACATTGAAACAACCCGCACAATGAGGCCACGTATGTTCTGCTCCCAATGCGGGTCACCGATCTCACCTGGACAATCCGTATGCCCGAAATGTGGAATTCAAAAGGTGAACCCCAACCAGATCATCGCCGAAGAACAAAAACCGGAGACTAAATCACAAATCACGTCCAGCATTCCACTGGTTGAAGGAGAAAACATCCGGTGGCATAGAGATTCAACGCGCGGCATCATCCATAAAGAAGTCAGACTCGAAGAAGCTGTCACTAACAAGCGCTGTTTGAAATACGATGTTCAAAACCGCCAAACGCTAGCCCAAGTCGGAATTGAAAACATGCCCGAGGTAGTTATTATGAATGTGCACCGAGTCAGCGACTCGCTTGGGGGTGGAGTCTTCCTGACTCCACGGATGCTCGAACTCCCAGGATTACCCTTCGGTTTGTATGGCGGACCTAGGACACACACAACATAGCCGTGAATGGTTACTTCTCTAGGGTGACTTCAAGATTCTGAGCAATCTTGACCTTATGCCATCGCCCGTCAAAGCCAACATTTCTCAAACTTCTGATTCGCATGGAATCTTGAGCCGGGTCAGTTGTCTCATCAAGTTTGAAGTCGATGACGCCGTCGTGCGCTCCCTCCAGTTGCTGAATGACCCAATTGCTGTGAACATCTTTCATAATAGCGCGAATAGCAGTTGACTTACGGAGTTTGAAGCTTGGGATAAAGCGAGTAAGTTCAACCTCCATCATAGCCTTCTCGTCGTTGAATCTGTACCATGTAGAGGAGTTGTCGATCACTCTCAACCACTCCGGTTGGGGATCTTCATGCATGTCCTCTTTGGCGATTCGTAGGCTGAGGTCCGCGACTTTCAGCGAATCGTAAGCATATTTCTCATTCGACTTCTTGCCAAGGCTGGCAGTGTAGAAGTCCCATATGCGCAGCCTATCCTCCTTTTCACATTCTTGAAAATTCACGCCGAGCCGAGTGAGGATAGAGCGGATTTCATCTGGCGACTGGGCCGCAGCGTTGTAGCTGACTTTCCCTCCCTGTTTTAACCATCCGGCTGCGATGGTCACGGACGCATTGTACCACTGTGATGCTCCCGTAAACTCCACTAGCAACATAGATCCCGCTGGGACCGGACCGGTTGTCAAATCGTCGATTAATGGAATCCTTGGCACAGTAAATCTAGGATTGTGTTACGTGGAACTTAGTTCTATTTGTGTTTGTGGGATCGATGGCGACTATCCGAAATTGAACCGCGAATTTAGGGTGTATTCAGGAGTTTTGTGCCGCACTTTCTGCAATAACTATTCGTGAGAGAGTTTTGGGTTCCGCATTGGGGGCAGTAAGTCACGTTAGCGGTTTGTGGTTGAATCTGTGTGGCTGGACCTGGTCTTCTTCGTCGGCCGTGCAAGAATAGCGCAGCTAAAGCTACCGCTAGGGTGCCGATTATGAGGAGACTGTTCTGTTGAAGCAAACTCATTATGTCGCTCGTCGAACCCTGTGTGCTTTTTGAACTGGGCTGAATTGTGGCAGTTTGAGTAATTACGCTTGTCACAGCGACTGTTGAGGTAGTGGGGGCTGAGGTCGCTGTGGGGGGAGGTGTCGTGGGCGGCGCGACTGTCGTTATCGGTGTGGTTGCAGGCTGCGCACTCGTCACGACCAACGTTAAACCGGTTTGATGGGTAACCCCGTTCGCTGAACCCGTCAGAATGATCGAGTAAGAACCTGTGGGAGTCATGGGGCTGGTGGTGACTGTGAGGTCTCCACTCGTTAGGAGATGATAATCCATCCCTGGCCCAAGGCCGGTCAGCTGAATGTTGATCATTGTTCCAGCATACGAAGGATCATTATACATAACGCTAGCCGTATAATGCGCTGTGCCACCCTGCACCACCGA
>DATKOK010000161.1:0-10598 GCA_035524675.1 Candidatus Methylomirabilota bacterium
AGCTTGATGACAACCTAAGGTATACGCTTTAGATTAATATCAAAGAGAGTAATATACACAACGAGTCACAACCTTGTCCACGAACACATATGTCTGCCCTGCTTGCAAAATGTTCTTCAAGTCAGAAGAAGAATTGAAAGCCCACGCTAGATCCGCTCACCCCACACCGCAATAGTCTGAATTCAACAACATTTTGACTGTGGTGAAGGCATGGTCAATTTCAGCAAGAGCGGGATCATAAGGGCCCCCCCTGCTCAAGTCTACAACCTCCTGAGCGATTTCGAGAGGGCTCCGGAGCGATCAAACTTCTGGAAATCTGTCAAGCTGTTGAAACGAGACGGAAACTCTGGTACGTACGAAACAGTAGCTGAGTTACAAGGGACAAAATTCAACTCTGTGACCCAGGTAACTAACCAGCCTGATCAGAGGGCTGATGCAGAAATCGTAGACGGAGAAGGAAAAGGATCTAAGATAGGCTTCACAATCGCAAGTGTTCCAGAAGGAACTGAACTGACGGTTCAAGGTGAAATCATGCTACCAGGGTTCGCGCAGATGATGAGCGGAACTGCTGGAAAGATGTTGGGGGACATTGTGGAGGGAAGAATCGAATCAGTGATAGCAAAAGAAGAATTCGAAAGGGTTAGGAAGGCTCTTGAACCCTAATAGGGGTCAAGCGTAGAACACAGTATCTGAATAAATCGATCAGATTAGAAGTGTAATTTTCAATGACGCACATGAAAGAGCCAGCAACTAAGCTATGCCCACTCTGCGGTGAGCCATCAATGTTTGATGACCTTACGGAGTTCTATTATTGTGGACACTGTGACCAGTTTACGCGGTGGCTCCCTGACAGTTATACCGCGTTAATCACCGGGCCCCCTGGTGCAGGCAAGACACCGGTGTTGCATAACTGGATTGACTTCTACCTGAGGAACGACAGACCAATAATTCTACTAGCATTTGACGACGCCCCGTCAAATTTGCGACAGCCTCTTGGAAATTACACGCAGGATAAGCTTCGCGAACATGAAAGCAATGGTACTGCAACCCTTGTAGATTGCTACTCATCCCTCGCAGGTGTCCCCAGCCAAGAGAAGTATGCATTGAAGAATAGAATCGACCTGAACGAAGTCAGCCTCTTGATTACGGAGCTGCTGAACACTATGAGCCAAATGAAGAGCCCAAAGGTAATCTTGGATTCAGCCACACCATTGTTCACGTACAAAGACCCCCAGCTGGTTGTACAATTTCTTTCAAGCATGGCTGTCAAAGTGAAATCGAAGGGAGCAGCGTTCGTAATTTCGCTAACAACTGGGACAGTCAACGAAGAGATCATTAAGCGATTACAAACACTCGTGGATTTCGCGGTGGAAATGCGGATAGTTGAAGTCGAAGGTCGCCCGAAACGGCAGATGAGAATCGCCAAAGCTCGTGGACAGCGAGTCCCATATGAGGAGTGGGTTCCACTTTACATAGGCACAAAAGCTGTCTCAATAGATGTGGGAGACGAACCGTCAAAATATGAGAGACTTAGGAAGGCCCTACTCTCAGAACCCCCCTAAGGTACCTGCTTCATCTGAGCACCGCAACACGCACCCGGAGTACTCGACTCCCGCCCGCACGCTTCACACTTGTATACTGCCAAACCGACTCACCTCCGCCTACGCACCTCACCCATGTAAGGGCATCTTCCTTCCCAGACGTGCCTTATGCCGGCTTCTCCTGTTCGGTCGGATAGATCGGATCGATAAGGCCGTGAGTTGACATCTTCCGATAATGGATGCTCTCTTCATTGATCTTCTTCTTAGCATGTGACCGGAGAGCCTCCTCACTTGGGAAACTGCTTCCACACGCCACGCACTTGAAATCTCCCATTCGAATACACCTCCCTAGGACCTTTGAAGCACTTACATATGATTCTTAGTAGATAACCGCCACGTACGCGTTTGAGCAGTAATTACCATCATCGGTGCATTTGCAATATATGCGGTTGCAATCGCAATCTCCGGAGCTTTACGTTCAAGGACAGACGCAGGATTGACCTCCATCGCGCCAGGCTTCACTGCTCGTACCTAGTACTACCGGAAGTAATCTGCAGTTGCGAGCTCGATACCACGAGCTAGGCTGAACGGAATCCACTTGAGTGTAACCGGGGTACCTAGCATTCTACTCACCATTAGGGACCGTCCAGTTTCTTCATACCGCATACGGATCGTCCCATCGGCAATGTATTCAACGGCCGCATTCACTTTCGGCTCGTGGAGTCCGTCCTCCAGCATCACTACAGAAGTAACTTTCTTCTCAGCCAGCCTAGCCTTGAGCGACTCGAGAAACTTGCAAGCTTGATCCGCACCAGCATGATTCAGGAAATCGGAGAACGAATCGATAACGAGACGCGAACGAGGGTTGACTAGAGTTTTTAGCAGGCCTCTTACTACTAGACTAAGGTCTGTGAGGTTCTTTGGTGTTCCCGCATATTTGGCGGCACTGCTCGCACCGATCCTCCACGAGTAACAGTCGATAAAGAGTATTAGGTCCAGAAGTGACGAATCCCATTCGAAGCTGGCCATGGTCTCCCTTGCGAGGTCGAAGGACTCGTTTGTGTCTACCAGAAGTGCAGGTGTCTTGCGAATCAAAGCCTCGTAGAGAAATTGTTTGCCCATTGTACTCTTTCCGGATCCAGGAGCACCCAAGATGAGACTCATCGAACCGGCAGGCAAGCCGCCTCTAAGAAGTTGATCCAAGCCGATGACACCTGTGGATACTCGTTCCAATTTGACTCACCGACCGGCTAGACCACGAATTCTGTAGAGAAGCACGATCGCGAAAAGTGACATGGAAGTAGTGTGTATGTACATCTTCCAGTACAGCATTGGGCCTGAAAAACCTACAATCTCCCCTACGATCCAAAGAAGTATCGCTACTGATAGTTGGAGCTTGAAACTGTGAAGAATACCTCCCTCAGAATGTCTGAACCTTATTGCAAGGATGAGGAAGAGAATGAACGAGATCACCAAACATGATAAGGTGACGTATTCGGCTATGGCGACAACGGAGAATGCCTGTCCTGCACCGTATGATGGGTATTCTTGGAATGTGGTTAGCACGCTATACGCCGACCTTCCAATAATAGACTCCGAACGCGAGAAGCAAAATTGCTCCGAGCGGCCAAAACAGGATGGCTGCGATGAAATTCAGCCCAAGGTAGAGTGATAAATGATAAAGGCTATGCGAGAACGTGAAAGCTGCCAGTAATACCGCGAGCCCTAGAAAACGCCTATTCGTACTTCGAACCTTGTAAGCGATGAATATTGGAGCGACGGTGGCGATCAGCATCAATGAAAAATCTAACAGGTCAACAGGGTCCAGCAGCGGCTCCATCCTCCAATACGCGCACTAGCTTGTAACGGCGCATGTCAAGAATCTAACTCCCGCGAGGAACCGTCGACGTGTAATATTAGTCAGCCCTCGATTCCTTCAGACACTCAATCTCAGTGTATTTCCTTTCTAGATTCAGCTAATTTCGCTCCGCCGTCCGAATGGATTTCAAGCTCGTGCCATCGGCTATCGTGCGGTTGCCCTTTGAGGCTCCTTACGCGGATGAAGTTCTTAGCTTCATCATCGCGTTCCATAACTCTGATTTCGACGACGCCGTCGCTCGCGCTTTCCATACGTTTGTACAGCCATTCACTGTGAACTCCACGAACGAAACCTTGGAGCGTGATCCGTTTTCCCTTCCGCTCCTCAGGGATAACGCGACTTTCCATCCATTCTACGAATGCCTTCTCCTCGTTGAATCTCAAAATACTCGAGAACGCTTCAGCTACAACGATCGAGCCTGCTGGCCAATATTCGACTATGTCGTGAGTCTTATCTGGGCCAGTTTTCGACGTCTTCAGCCATTCAACGCTTAGATCCGATATTTTTAGCGAACGTATCCGCAGACCTCCCTTAATGGGCTCAAATAGGCTCCCTTGATTGGTTGCTGACGCTAGACGCCCACCGGCAAGTGTCGCGGAATACCAATCCTCTACGACCAAACGTGCACTTTTTTCTGCAGAGGAAATATCCACGCCTAATTCTGATAGGGATTCTTTAACGTCCTCAGGAGACCTAGCCATGGACAAGTAGCATACGAATCTATCCTGTTGATAGAATCGCGCCGCGATTGTGGTGGCAACGGAGAGCCATTGAGATTCAGGATCAAACTCCACCAGTAACATTGTCCCAGGCTTAACTCCGATTGGGATCAGCTCGTCCAGAAGCGGAATACTGACCTTCCCAGGTCTAAAGGACGTCCGACAAAGCTCTGAACAGAAGATGTGCCCCTCGGCGTGAAGGGAATCCTCGACCCTTCTTCCGCAGTTCGGGCAATTCGAGTGAGCGTCGCCAGTAACAGTACTCAAACTATTTCACATCTCGTCAAGTAAAGTATGCTGCTCCGTACGGAAAATCAAAGAAGCGAACCAACAATCCGGTGTACCATTTACACCATGGAAATCTAGTTGATTACTTATGCTTCGCGTCGCATTCTCTAAGCTCATCGTGCGAATTGTGTTTAGAGAAATCTCACTTTCCGGCAAGCTCTGCCTGCACGTCATATACAGTCGCCGTTGACGATGTTTGAGAGATTACCGCGAGTGCCATTCCTAGGCAACGAAGTCTCAAGCATGAGGCATTCACTTGGTTGGCGTCCTGTCATGGTCAATTATCATTCATGACATCTTAACATTTCTGGTTGCAAACAGGCCGATAGGTCCACATCAAAGCAGAAATTGCGGATATGACGCATACCTATTTTGAGAACAAATGGCTGGCAAAGTAAGTCCACACATAGAGGAGAGACGTAGGGACATATCTCCTGAAGTTTTCAAGATTCATGCACATAAATCGGTGGATTGGATCGCCGAGTATCTTGAAAACATGAATCAGTATCCAGTCTTGTCTCGTTCTAGGCCTGGGGATCTCAAGGCCAGAATCCCATCGTCTCCTCCCGCAACTTCCGAACCGCTTGAGAAGATAACGACTGACTTCCGTGAAATCATCCTGCCAGGAATCACCCACTGGAATCACCCGCGATTCTTCGGGTACTTCTCAATCACAAGCACATACCCGGGAATTATCGGAGAGATGCTCTGCAGCACGTTAAATGTCAATGCCATGTTATGGAAGACATCGCCATCTGCGACGGAACTTGAAGAGGTTGTTACCGATTGGGTGCGCCAAATGCTTGGTCTGCCCGAGAACTTTCAAGGTGTGATTAACGACACTGCGTCTGTTTCAAGTTTATGTGCAATCGCAGCTGCCCGCGAATATGCAGGTCTGAACATTCGCGAAAATGGACTAGCCGGAGTAAATCTACCTAAACTTCGCATCTATACTTCAGAAGAGGCACATTCGTCAATTGAAAAAGCAGCGATCGTACTCGGTATCGGCCAGCGCGGCGTAAACAAGATACCGACAGACAAAGCCTTCCGAATGGACATCGAAGTGCTGACTCAGAGAGTAGAAGAGGATATCGCCAGCGGTGTGAAACCGATCTGCATCATCCCCACAATTGGCACAACCTCAACTACAAGCATAGACCCGGTGGAGGAGATATCCGAAATTTGCACGAGATACGGAATCTGGCTTCATGTTGACGCAGCTTACGGAGGATCAGCAGCAACCGTCGCCGAGATGCGCCCGCTGTTCACAGGCTGGGAGAACGCTGATTCGATTGTAGTGAACCCGCACAAATGGCTCTTCACACCGCTTGACTTCAGCATCCTTTACACCCGCCGTCCCGAGGTACTCAGACAAGCGTTCAGCTTGACTCCAGAATACCTTCGCACGGGAGAAGCAGACTCGGTGACAAATCTGATGGATTATGGAGTTTCGTTAGGACGTCGCTTTCGGGCACTCAAGTTATGGATGATCATTCGAGCACTAGGAACCGAAAGAATCGCAAACACCATTCAGGAACACATTTCATATGCTAAACGATTAGCGAGGATAATCGAATCGACACCCAGCTTCGAACTCCTTGCCCCGGTCCCATTCAGCACGGTAGTCTTCCGATTCTCACCCAAAGTAGTGATTGACAACAATGAAGAAATCAACGCCCTCAACGAAAAACTCATGGAGACAGTGAACCAAACCGGGCAAATCTTTCTGTCTCACACGAAATTGCGAGGAAAATTCGGAATCCGACTCACTGTGGGCAACATAAAGACCACTTGGGATGATGTTGCATTAGCTTGGGACATTATACGGGAAAAAGCCAAGGAGTTATTCGATACTAGATACTAAGCAAATGCGAAGCAGAGGGTCCCTATGGCAAAGTACAGCGAGAGGTTGACTTCCTTCCTGACTTCTAGAAACGTACCCCATCACATGATCGAATTCGCCGAACCAGTGAAGACAGTTGAACAAGCAAGCCGACAGGTTGATGCCAACAAGATAGTAAAGTCGATCGTTATGATCGATTCAAACGGCAACCCTTTACTTGCATTAGCTCCTGCAAGAAACATGGTCAGCCATAAGAAACTCAAAAAGTTGTTAGACGTTAACGACGTGCGTTTAGCCAGCTATGATGAAGTCCTTCAAACCTCCGGATACCCCGCTGGCGGCGTACCTCCTTTCAATGAGATTAAACGAGTCATCGCTGACCCCAAAATTCTCTCGCATGAAACAATCATTGTTGGAGGAGGGGACGTCGACAAGCTCTTGGAAGTTAGAACCAAAGACGTGATTGAGATGTCGAACGCTCAAGTAGTTGACATCACACAGAACGGCATGTCCCACAGTCACAGGACGCGGGCATGAGCTTAAAGATCATACGAGCCTTGTTGTGCATGTCACATCCGATAACAAGTCAGTGTAGTTGAATGCGGCAGCTGATTATTCTAGCACTCGTTATCATGATGACACTGCCAGTGACCCACGCCAATGAACCCGATCCGTACGTTCTAGTTGGCGGACAGAGCGGCATCTGGTTCCAGCAACGTCAAAACCCTAAGCTTTACAGAATCGCGCTTTCAAACTATTCTGCCGTCGAGTTAAGACCCGTGTCGAGCGAAGGCACAGTATGGGCTGGGGGATGGAATGGTTCTCAATGGTTGATATCCGGATGGGGAACCAATCCTGGACCGCATGGATCCAATCCTTACCTGTACCTTTACAACGGAGCGACCCAGGTTGTTGCCGGTTCACTCAGCCAGTATGATTCAGAAGCATCATGGCACGGAGGTGATGTATTTGCCGCAAGCTACAACGGGAAATACTGGTTACTCTCTGGAATGGGATCTGACAGTTTACAGGGGCTTGATATGGGAGAACCTGTAAACCACATGTCCCTCGCGACTTTTGATGGCTACAATTTTACCGATCTATCGGGAAGAGTCCCAAGACAGCAGGACGGCATTCTTTATGCAAACGCCTGGAATGGCACAACATGGCTAGTCGGCGGGGGTTATGCTGAATTGGGTGTATTGTTCACCTACGACAGCAATACAATTGACGACCTGACCGATCGCATCTCTGCAAGTGTGCCGAGTTTCGCTTCAGTCCAGTCAATCGGATGGAATGGAAGGTACTGGTTAATTGGAGGAATCGGTTTTCTCGCAAAATACGACGGTCACCATTTCATTGACCTGACCCGGCAGCTAGAGTCAGCTTTACGATTGCATCTGCTCAACACCGCGGCAGTAGTAGGTTCATTGTCGGCAGTTACGTCGGTACCCCGTCGCTTTCAGCTGGTTGTAAACGCGATTGCTTGGAATGGGGTGTCATGGATGCTCGGTGGGGGCTCTCCAGTAGCGCAACGCACTCCAAACGTAGCGTGGGCAGCATCATACGGAGAGAAAGGGCTTGTCGATATCTCATCATCACTCCCAGTTCACATAACTCAACCAGACCAGACAGGCTCAAGTATCCTGAGCATCTGCTATAGTGGAAACAAATGGATACTTGGAGGCTACGTAGACAACCGCGCAACTCTACTCGTTTACGAAAACGGCTCCGCCATGGACCTGTCGAGTCTAGTCGTAACGATGACTTACGTAATTTGGGTAGGCGCTGAACCGACCTAACAGAACCTGGTGCGTATCGACACTTCAGTCCTTCGGTTTGGATTGTCTAAGAGAAGATCGTAGCCTAGCGATTTTCCGAGGCTACGTTCGATAAACTGCTCTCTTCATCGTCCTACGCCTAACTAGACCGAATACGGCGACCGAAAGAACCGCGAGCATGGATACTGCTGAACTTACGGACGGCTTCAGTTGAAGAGGCTCCGAGTTAGGTTTGGGTCGGGCCGGCGGAGCTGGATAGGCTGCTATGCTTGTCGAACTTGTGAAGCTGATCTGAACATACGTGACAAATGTTGTTGACGTAACAAACGCGACCATTATCTGAGTAAATAGGCTGCTCGAAGTTGTAAAGCCAGTCGTCTGATATGTCTGGACCAGTGTCACAGTTCGGTTGTAGCCCATCGTTATGTTAGCGCCCTGGGTGATGGCTGTTGCGGTAGGGAGACTCTGAGAAAAAACGGGATGAACAAAATTCACCATAGTAATAATCGACGAAAAGATCAGGAAAGCGGCAACTACTCGGGGATGACTCAAGTCTCCACCACACGAATAGCGCTCAGTGTGAGTTAAGGGATTTATTCGCACAACCGAGTTCAAAGGTGAACGCATAATCATCGAATATGAGCTGTTTCCCGAGGTTCGGTCTCATGACGTTTTATGACGCGGCAGGAATCGTAGATCGGGTTCTAGCGAATCCAGTAACCGTAAAATGCAAGTACCCAATTGTAGGATGGCACTACGGGAAGGCGCAGGAGTCGCATTGAAGCTAGTGATTGCAACCGTCCTAGTTATCGCGTGCCTTCTCAACGCCCAAGTTTATGCAGCTTCATATCAGATTCCTCTTCGCGGCCCAGGATACCCCTCACTCGACGTAAGTGTTGAGGTACCACGCGGATGGGCTGCAGACAGTGTTAGGGAAGCGATGCAGATTTGGAATCAAGCACAGATCTGGTTCGCAAGAACATACTTTCCTAACGGAAGAGTTTACACATTCACCGAATCTAATTCTCATTATGTTCATGTCCGTTGGGCGCCGTATAGCCCAATTTACGGTGGAGAAGCCCTATACAATTGTGTTGGCGACAACGGTATGAACTGCACAGTCATGATCGTCCTGACGTACAATAACGGAACAAACCTATCATCGGCGACGATACTCCATGTTGCGTTGCATGAGTTTGGCCATGTGCTTGGATTGCGCCATGCCAATCCCAACATAATTCCTGAGGATCTAATGAACCCCGGATGGTCCGCTAATCCGGCCATGGCTCCTTCAACGTTGGACCTGTATGCGGTTCATTTGCTCGCTAGCGCGATCGGCACGACCTCTAGATTGGGAAGCGGTGATATCATTACTCTGCCCGCAAATATACCGTACATGACTTACGCGAGTGCCGGAACAACTTCGCATACGACTCTCTCTCAGGTGTACCCTACGTCAAATGCCATCTCAATCACAACGCAAGAGGACCCAATCTCATCCACATTGCAGTCCTCGACGACCCTTTTTCGACCTGCCACAATCATTGGTCCGACGATTTACCTTACGATACTAGTCATAATTGGAGTCATAGCGATCACGGGACTCTACTTGAGGAGATACGGCTCTGCCATAACTTCGTTAAGAATCAGCCACGAATAGTAATCTGTGGCTTGCGTACGACGAATGGTTATCTCCAGTTGTCTCAGGGTTAAATACAATCATTGAGGATATTCTCACGATTTAAGTTGGAGGCAAGTCAGGAACTTTATGTTCGAAAGATTAAGGACGGCACTGTTATCGATCATATCACATCCGGATTCGCTCTTGATGTACTAAAGATTCTAGGCATCGACGGCAAGGACGGAGAGGCCGTGACCGCGGCAATGAATGTCGCGAGCAAGAGGCAGGATCATAAGGACATTGTGAAGATACAGAATAGAGAGCTCAAGCCCGCAGAAGTCGACAAGATAGCTCTGATTGCTCCAAACGCTACGATCAACATCATCCGAAACTATGGAGTAATATCGAAGAAACTAGTCGAACTCCCGTCAGTCATCAAAGGAATAGTAAAGTGCGATAATCCGTCTTGCATCTCGAACACGAGGGAACCAGTCGACCCGAAATTCGGTGTGGATCGGAGAGGACCTGTCAGATTACGTTGTGCCTATTGTGGTCACGTAATTGAAAGAGAAGATATCCTTAAGCAATTCTAGCACACTTCGAGTAGATCAAGGGTTGGCGTGAATTTGGGCAACATCGCCGTAATTGCTGATCGAACAACCTCCGCATACTTCAAAGTCAGCGGCGTCAAGAATTGCTACGCCGTTGGAGACCGGGAAGACGCGGAGAAAATATTCCGACGACTACATTCAGACGAGTCTATTTCACTCATCATGGTGACGGAACCAATCTACCCCTGGATACTGCCCGTCCTCGAGAGGAATAGGAAAGAGTTTCCACTAGTCGTTTCAATTCCGACCCGAGAAGGACCTAAAGCTCAGGTTGATGCTCTCAGCGAGCTAATCAAGCGAACCGTTGGAATCGAA
>DATKOK010000162.1:0-5754 GCA_035524675.1 Candidatus Methylomirabilota bacterium
GCCAGCAACTCGGGAAGAGCTACTCGGGGGGGAAGTCCAGATGCAACTTTCAAGTATGGAATTCTCTTGGCAATCGAGGTCGCAAGCATCGTTCCTCCAGAGCTTATAGTCGCCACCATTGCCCCTCGCTTGTTAGCATCATCCAGTAAATTGAGAGTCTCCCGAGTCTCCCCTGAATAACTGATCGCTAGGAAAAGTGTGCTCGTATCCACATCGCTCGGGAGACTGTATGCTCTGCAGACGCTGATCGGTATCTTAGATCGAGTCTTCAGATAATCAGTCACAATGTCGCCTGCAATACCAGAACCACCCATACCCCCTATGATGATGTTTCGAGGCTCATCAAACGGGTCGGGAAAGGTGCTTTTTGCGTTGGCAGGCGGTTTCAACCGACTCGGCGTCTTCTCCATCTCATGAAGCATACTGGAGCGGTCAACATGCCTCAGGAGGGTTACGTCGTCAAGAATCATACGCACGACATATGCGTCTTCAGTCAATAAGATTCCTCCTCACCAGCTCATTTCCTGAAGCTTCGAGAGCAGGTAAGACTATTGGTATCCTTGCCCATAACCCAATCGAGAAATATTGCCCGCGAGGATGACCGTAGCGCTCCCAGCATCAATGATCTCTGATACACCGCATCTCAGGGAGAAAACTGCGAAGCTAGGAAGTATCGCCCGCTCCTGCTCAATCTTTGGGGTAGACCGCATCATAATCTACTACGACGACCCTAAGCGGAACCAAAAACAGGACTTGCAGACTTGCGCCGAAATCCTTCAATTTCTCGAGACGCCACAGTACCTACGCAAGCGACTGTTCTCAATCGGCCCAGCCCTAAAGTTCGTAGGTATTCTTCCCCCACTTCAAATCCCCTCCCATAACGTTCCGCGAAAGATGCAGAATTGTTCGCCCGGCGAGCTCCGAGAAGGAGTAGTTACGGCTCGTTCAGGGTCGAACCTCGAACTAGATGTAGGGTTAGAGTCGTTCGTAGAATGCCAAGGAACGTTGTCCGTTGGAACCAGAGTCACTGTGAAACTCACGTCGATAGATAAGGTCGCGTGTGAACTCGTCGACCGGACCAAGATAAGCATATATTGGGGGTACCAAGTTAGAGCGCAAAAAACCGCGCTCGGGACAATATTAGAAAAGGAGAAGTATGATCTAAGAATCGGAACTTCGCGGTATGGTCAACCATTGAAGGATGTCTGGTCGAAACTATTGAATTCACTGAGCAACGAGGGTAGTGTAATGATAGCATTTGGTTCACCCAAAGCCGGTCTCCGCGAGATTCTGCAGAGAGAAGAGAAAAAACCCGAGGACGTGTTCGACGCCTACGTCAACATGGTACCCAATCAGGAAACCCTGACGGTGAGAACTGAAGAAGCAGTCGCACTCAGTCTGTCAACATTCAATGTTATGAGGAGTATGTGACACCGGAAATGACAAAGAACGTTAGCATCTACGACTTGGAAGGCAAGTCAATTGGAACAGTGGAGCTCCCTCACTGCTTCGACGCACCTGTGCGGCTAGACTTGATCAAGAGAGCCGTTGTAGCCCTACAGAGCGGAACGTACCAGCCGCAAGGGCGGGATCCTATGGCAGGCAAACGCACAACTGCTGAATCAATCGGCGTTGGACATGCGATGTCGCGTGTGCCTAGAGTGAAGGGAGATAGGTATCCGAGAGGGAACCTAGCTGGCTTCGCTCCTAACACCGTTAAGGGCAGATTAACGTGGCCCCCGGTTGTATCAAAGACATTGCGGAAGAAACTGAATCGGAAGGAACTGAAACAGGCCATGCTCTCTGCGGTTGCGGCAACAACATCAGGAGACCTGGTGAGAGCAAGAGGGCATCGCCTTCCGTCGGATTTTGAATTACCTTTGATTGTTTCGAATGACGTCGAGCAATTGACAGAAACCTCTGCAGCAATGAAAATACTCAAGAACTTCAAACTGTGGGAGGATGTCGAACGGGCGTCCAAACGCAGCTACCGCGGAGGCCGAGGCAGCATCCGAGGCCGCCCACACAGACACCCTGTCAGCGTGCTCTTGGTCGTTGAGAAAAAGAAAGGAGTTCAAAGAGCATTCAGAAACCTACAGGGAGTGACCGTTGTCGACGTAGCCAGCCTGAACGTTTGTGACCTCGCCCCTGGGACGCACCCCGGAAGACTTACGATCTGGACTCAGTCAGCCATCACATCGTTAGGTACAAGACTCGGAGGTAGTGCAAGCTGACCAAACTTACTCCAATCCAAGTAGTCAAGTACCCGCTGTTATCCGAGGACGCAGTCACGTTACTCGAATCGGAGAACAAGATAACCTTCATCGTCGACGGCAGATCAGATAAGCATGATATCAAAAGAGCAATTCAGGAACTTTACGAAGTCCGAGTGAAGGAAGTGAATACTCTACTGACGCCTGAAGGGGAAAAGAAGGCTTTCGTCAAGTTGACTTCCGACTTCAAAGCAGCCGATCTAGCTGTTCGCTTGGGCATACTCTGATCAGAGCAACAACATTAATTAGCCCTGTTCCGAAGCAAATCAGCAAGTGTGAACTTTGCCACGCCAATTCTCATATCGCGGGCACTCTTTCGACGAACTACAACAAATGTCCATGGACGAATTCATCCGCATCCTTCCTTCCAGGCAGCGGAGATCCCTAACGCGAGGCTTGACTGCCGACCAAAGAATCTTGATGGAGCTGATTCGTGGTTCAACCCGCTCCAAGTCCAAGGACAGCAAACCCATCAAAACACACTGCAGAGACATGGTCGTACTGCCCGAGATGGTCGGGCTTAATCTACTCGTACATGGCGGGAAGGAATTCGAATCTATAGAAGTAAAGCCAGAAATGATAGGGCACTATCTTGGAGAATTCGTCATAACTAACAAGAAAGTAGTTCATGGTACTCCGGGTATCGGAGCTTCAAGAAGCTCAATGTACGTCCCGTTGAAGTAGACCTAAGCACGCCGTTTCGCAACTAGAAACGTGCCGAAGCCAACCAGCCCTCCCAGAAGAAAGCCGATTACTACAATCCATTCGCTATAGTTCTCGTGAACTGCAACCGCCTCCGGCGTAGTCGGAGGCAAGCCACTATTCTGCAACATGACTTGGCGGGACTCCGTCCCCGCCGTGCCCATAGAGGGCGACGAGAAGAAGATGGTTGTTCCGAGTAGTATTCCTAAGACTGCCGCTGCAAGCATAACCTTCTTCATTTCGCTCAATACTAGACTTTCCTGGCTATGGTTAAGTCTACATTTTAGTACGAACTCTTTTGTTAATTGAACTCCGGTTGATGCGGCTGTTTCGTAGGTTCATAAGACTCACGCGCCTCAGCAAACGCCATACTGATGACTTGGGATAGTGATCGAATTCAAGTAGGTTTTGAGGTCTCAAAAGATTTCCCTGAGCCGAATCTGCTAACCTCGAATTGTGAAATGTCAAGTTTGCTTTTCCATTTATGACCATCTGTTGTACGACTTCTCCGATGGCACTGGAGAATTTGAAACCGTGACCACAGCAAGCACTCACAAGTACAATGTTGGGATGCGAGGGATGAAAATCGATTATGAATTTGTCGTCTGGCGTGTTTGTGTACATGCACGTTCTGGATGAGACGGGAGTACCGTCTACCGTAGGGACATGTTGCTTGAGGAATTGCCTGACAGGCATCTCGTCTGCTTCTGTTATCTCCCTTCGAATCTTGTCGGGAGAAGTGGACTCCCCGCCGTGATGGAGAGCAACTTTTACTCCGCTGCCAACGTTTGGCGTCCCGCAGTAGAATCGTTCGTCCTTGGTCTGCCAATCAAATGCTGGTATGTTATCAGGCGCATATAGACCTTGATTTCCTTGAGGGTTGAGCCAGAAGACCGTCTAGCGTTCGATCTGCAGCGGAAGCCTGAGTTCTGGCACCATTGAAGGCAGCCATGCACCCGTTGAGAATACCGCAAAGTCGGAGGAGTAGGTTTCCTTCGTAGTTCTGACTTCGACGTGATTGTTCTTGACATCCCATCGCGTAATTGGTTCATTGAAATTGAGGGTAGCACCGTGCTTCTCCGCTATCGACGTTTGCGCGCGAATACATTCCTCCGGAAAAAGAATGCCTGCCCTTTTCTCGTGAAATGCAACCTCGATATCGTCTGGTTGGAATATCGGAAACCGATCAACTACTTCTTGCCTACTCAAAATCTCGTATGGCAGGTCATAGTCCCGTGAACTAGCTAGGCAACCGGTGATGAGTGGGCCATCGGGTAATCCGAACAGTAACGCACCCGTCAGGCTCATCAAGTTCCTTCCGGATTCGCCTTGGATCTTTGACCACAGTTCAAAGGCGCGTTGTACAAGTGGAACCTGACTAGGTTGTGGAAATAATGCAGTTCGGATTATTCTCGTTTCTCCATGCGACGATCCATTGGTATGATTCAGAGTAGATTTCTCCAGACCCAGCACGGTGGATCCATGTGTCGCGAGTTGGTAGGCTGTGGCGCTTCCCATCGCTCCGAGCCCAACAACTATGACATCGAACCTTCTCATGCAAACACGGCTCTCAAGCTAATGCTCGCAGTTCATTCAAACGACCTGCTCTCGCCACAGTCTCACGCATTCATACCATGAAATGGCAGCCCCGGCCAGCCCGAACGAGACTGCTGAGGCCTGAAGGCTTTCTCCAAACGCGATTGCTAATCCAACGTAGACTACGAGGGCGGTTGTCAAGAGAACTGCGTAGAACAGATAGCGCGGTAATATGACGTGACCGATTCGCAGGAACATTTTGAGTGATCCCACCTGCACTTTCTCCTTGAGGCTGTACTGTCCATTTTCATCCTTCTCGACGACTCCAATCTCACGGAGCTTCTCTAGGTGATAAAGCGCAACGCTTGCGCTAGAGAGCGAGAGCGCTCGCTGAGTCTCCCGAACGCCAACTGGGCCGCCGACTCTAAACATGTGCCAGTAGACTCGGAGTGTGGTCCCGTGGATCTCGCTCTCTTTTGATATTCCATTGTCCGATGACAATTGGATTCAAGGGGCAGAAAGTTGTATCATGAGATGAGTCTTGCGGTGACGAGGGTTGAATTATCAAAATCTGCCTCAAACAACGTTTTTTAGTGTTACTGCGCACATGCTCGGGCGCACGGTGTAGATGAATGCCAAATTGGGGGTACTCGGTGAAGGAATTTGACCCCGACAGAGCGGTCAGATGTTCAGGCAGAGAGCTCAACATCTCGCCCAAAGCCGCCACCGAGATCTGTAGTAAGATACGAGGAATGAGGTTGGATCAAGCGAAAGAGCTGTTGGAGGCAGTACAGAAGAGGAAACGCGCGATACCGTTTAGGAGGTACAAGAAGGAAATACCTCACCATAGCCTAGACGACGCGTGGTACGCGGGACGATATCCTGTAAAAGCTGCGAAAAGGTTCCTCTTCTTGCTCGAAGAACTTGAATCCAACGCGGAATACAAGGGCCTTGACGTTGATCGTTTAAGGATCGTACATGCCGCGTCGCAAAGGGGAATGAAAAGCCAGCGGCACATCTCCCGGGCTTACGGAAGAGCTACGCCGTACCTTAACACGTTGGTCCATGTTGAGCTTATGGGTTACGAGGTTGCAGAGTAGTTGCCAATTCAGAATTATTTTGTCAAGGAAAATGCACGTCGTGCAGAGATCGACGAATATCTTTCCCAGGAGCTGAAACGTGCTGGATACAGCAAAGTGGAGATGGCTAAGACACCTCTCGGAACAAGAGTAGTAATCTATGC
>DATKOK010000163.1:0-5458 GCA_035524675.1 Candidatus Methylomirabilota bacterium
GGAGCTAGCCATACTGTTAAATTTGCAACGACCGCCGTTATCTCGCGGCGAGTTTATTGAGCAAGTTGTTCGCGAGAGAAGCAACCGGTTTGGTCAGGAGCTTAGGCTGGTGGGACAGTTTCGGCGTAGGATTCGGCGGCGTTGTTCTCGGAGTAGCTATGACCTCGTTCTATTACTCTTTCCCAGCAACTCTGCCAAGGGCGGACCTGGTAGGTGCACTGCTTGCAATGCTCGTTGTGCTAGTGCCTTACCTGATGGTGTACACGCAACTATCATTCGCGATGCCTAGGTCCGGGGGAGACTATGTTTACGTTAGTCGAATCATTCACCCTGCGATAGGTTTCATGCAAAGCTGGCTTGCAGTCTTCATCGTGACACTGAACCTTCCGATCTTCTCTGACATGATCACTAGCTGGCTGCTTCCGGACCTCTTAACCTACTTGGGCTATGCGCAGGCAGCCTCAGCCCTTTCAGGCCTTACAACTCGCTTTGTTATCGACAGCATTATCATGATAATCTCGACACTCATGATCATTATTCCACTGAGGACATATGCGAAATTTCAAACAGTACTTATCATACTGGCCCTTATCTGTCCGTTCGTAATTCTCGGCGCACTCCTCGTTGGCCATGATGCGTTCGTCTCGATGTGGAATGCTGTTTCCCCAATCAGTTACGACGCGGTCCTATCAACCGCTAAACAGGGAGGCTACGTGACGCCTCAGCCAGACCTGACACAGACGATCATGGCAACACCGATCTTAGGCTTATACATCCTAACAATTTGGCCAGTTCAGATTGCCGGCGAACTCAAGAATGTTAAGAAGAGCATCTTCATGGGTTTGTTCGGCGCGGTAATGTTCAGCTGGATAATCTTCACAATCGGCGTCCCGATCTACTTCGGAACGTTAGGCTTCGACTTCGCGAATTCCCTAATCGCAATCGGCGCCAAATCACCTGTGAATCCCCCGCTCCTAAACGGCATAATCGGGTACGTGTACCGCAACCCCGCGCTGTCAGCCACAATTGACTTGGGCTTAATCGCTGGAGCGTTAGTCGTTATTCCTCAGTCGATCCTGGTGGTTACAAGATGGATCTTTGCATGGGCATTCGACAGGGTCGCACCTATGCAACTCGCTAAAGTTCACGAGAAGTATTCCACACCGTACGTAACTGCCATTGTCGTTTGGATCGCAGGCGAGCTACTACTACTGGTCGTCCTGTACAGCGGGATAGTCAGCGTCTTGCTTAACGCAGCTTTAGGATCTGCGATGTCTTTCGTTCCCGCGCTGCTTGCTGGAATGATCTTCCCCTGGCGTCGAAAGCAGATCTATGAGACGTCCCCCTCATTTACCCGTTTGAAGGTCGGAAGCATTCCCATAATCACTATTTGTGGAGCGATCTCCGGGTTCGGACTGATTGCATACATGCTGCTGTTAGTTGCTAACCCACAACTTGGATTCCCAGTTACGGCGACGTCTGGTGCGTTCATGGTTGGATATTGGATTCTGGGAATAGTCCTTTACTACGTTGCAGTGACCTACAGGAAGTCTCAAGGAATGGACATCTCAGGCGTATTCCGAGAAATACCTCCGGAATAAGCCTCGTTCTTCCTTTTTTCCCGGAACACCGAGCCTACGATAAAGTATGATCGGACAATTCAGAAGTATTCGGATTCGATCTCTGACACCTCATCCTCAGAAGCAGCGGTAGAGTAGGCTTCCAGCAATTCCCGGTTCAATGTTAGAAATGTATCTCCCCATTTGAACAGTGAGAGCAGTTTCTTTGCGATCTCAACGTGACCCATTATGTAAGAAGCGGCTGCCAGAGCTTCCGCTGAAGAGAGTTTGTGTCTCTTTGCGTAATTTGTTGGATTTGCAGCCAATAGTGTGGGGAGACGTCTCGCTAAGCCTGGAAGCCCTCGTCTAAACTCTGACTGCGCCTTCTCCCAAGAGCAGTCGATTGCCACTAGGCTCCTTAGAGTTCTATCGTTCGCCAGGAGTATGCGGTCGGCGATTGGGTTGAGGATCAAAGATTCCCTAGGAATCTGTCTAACCCTGAAGAGAGCTCTCGCGAGACCGAACTTCGCAAGCTTCGCGGCAGTGCACTTGTGAGGATCGTCCTGTTTTAGCAGGAGAACAAATACTCTGAAGTCCCGTGGTTCGACCATCGGGTACACTAGGCTTGCCGGAGTCGCCTGTCATGAATTACTTTATGACTCATAGGGTCAGTGAGGATTGCAGGAATATGCTCGACCAGATCCGTCGGCATCAGGTGATGACCAAAGCGTTCTGCGGCCAAGTCTCCAGCTGCTCCATTCACAAAAGCCCCTGCCACTGCGGATTCATACGATTCGAATCCTTGCGCCATCAATCCAGCGATTATTCCTGAGAGAACGTCGCCTGTGCCGCCCACCGTCATCCCCGGGTTGCCGGTGTCGTTGAGTTTTGTGCGAGTTCCGTCGGAAATAACATCAGTGTGTCCCTTGAGCACGGTTATGGCGCCTGAGAGTGAAGCAAAGTCTCTGACCTCGTTCATTCGCGCGTTTAGATCACGCGATGGATTCTTGCCTGAGACTGCTTCAAATTCGCCCGCGTGAGGCGTTATCACGATTGACTCGTCAAAGATCCTTCTCTTCACCACACCAATTGCCTTGAGTGCGTCGGCATCTATGAGGATTGATTTTTTGCGTTTGATTGCGAAGGAAACTATTTTGCGGACTGCGGGGACTGTATCCTTAGCTAGTCCCAGGCCAGGTCCAATAGCGATGGCATTGGCTCTGTAGATATGTTCGTCGACTATTCGAAGGTGGCGTGTTGCCAGATTACTCCCCGGGAGTTTGATGGTTATGATGCTTGGTGAGAACGATGCTATGGAGTCAGCGGCTTTCTCGGGGGCCGCGACATAGACAAGGTCGACGCCTGTTCGGTAAGCTGCCAACGCAACAAGGGCGGGTGCTCCACTGTAGATTTCACTTCCTCCAATCACGAGGAGTCGTCCGTATTGGCCTTTATGAGAATCTGCAGGCCTCTGCCTGGAAACCGCCGCCACGTCTCCCGGCCCAGCGTAGATGGAAGCTTCTGGGGGAATACCGATGTCCACTACCTTAACGTCGCCCCAGTATTGCTTGCTCTTACCGAAGCCTTTCTTCATGGCGTGGAGTGTTACCGTTAAATTGGCTTTGACTGCCTCGCCCAGTTGTTCTCCGGTGTCAGAGTCGATTCCTGTTGGGACGTCCACCGCAATCTTGAAACCCGCGCTGCCGTTGACCACCTGGACAGCCCGTAGGAAGGGCTGACGTAACTTACCATGCATTCCTGTTCCCAACATCGCATCGATTAGAACATCAGAATCTGACTTCGGTATAGCAGAAGAATCATGACATGACTCTATCCTGACCGTAGATTGCATTGCCTTCAGAGCTGACCAATTTGCGGCGACACTAGTGTCTCGAATTAGCCGTTCATCTCCAACTAACAGAAAGAAAATTTTGAACCCGCGCGCGGCAAGATGGCGCGCTGCGACCATGCCGTCGCCGCCGTTCCTTCCAGTCCCTCCGTACACAGTAACAGCCGCACCTCTTCCAAATCGTGCCTCCACCTCGTCCGCGATGGATCTTCCCGCGTTCTCCATCAGTTGGAGCGTAGAAACACCAAGATACTCAGAGTTACTATCCAGAATTGCTATCTCTGATGAACTGAGAGACGTTTCATGTGAGACCAAATTGATGGCCCACATCTGTGAGGGTTGGGCGCGTGGTAAAGGTTGCGGCTGATACCGAGTGAGCCTGAGTATGCTTGATTCAGGATTCGGTTTTTGAGCAAATCTTTTTAGTGCTACTCATCGCATGAAATCATGATGAGGTCTCGTAATGCCGTTAGCCTTCGTCCTGATCAATGCCGAAATAGGTTCGGAAGACGAAGTCGTCGGTGAACTGCGAAAGATAGCAAACGTCAAGGAATCTTATGTTGTCTACGGAGTCTACGACATAGTAGCAAAAGTCGAAGCCGATTCGATGGATAAACTGAAGGAAATCGTGACGTGGAAGATTAGAAGGCTTGAGAAAGTACGGTCTACCCTTACAATGATTGTGGTTGAAGGATCATAGAGAAGCTCCCCATTCGATCTTAACGCCGCCGACTAGGTAACCATACGTGCATCTACAAATCGGTCTTGATGACACAGACTCGACTAATGGGGGCTGCACCACATACATCGCTGCTCGGCTCGTTGAACGACTGGTCGAAGTCGACGCTCATTTCATAGATTATCCAAACATCATACGCCTCAACCCCAATATCCCCTACAAGACTCGGGGTAACGCTGCCGTTGCTCTAAGGCTTGAGATACCGAATGCAATGTATGACTCCGTAGTGCAAATCGTCCTAAGCGAAATCGAGAGAGAGGGGCGAATCGGTGACGAGAACGCGGATCCTGCTGCCGTATTTCTGAAAGGAGATCCCACGCAATCGGTGCGGGAACTTGCAAGACGTGCCCTATCTGAACTTGTTCCTCTGACTGACGCGATCAATATAATCGTAGAATCACGTGCAGAGTCAGCATCATACGGAACAGGAATAGGACTGGTGGGCGCATTGGCTGCGATCGGCCACACTTTAGATCAGGATCATACATTCGAGTTAGTCGCATACAGAAAGCGTGAGAATTGTGGAAGTCAACGGCGAGTTGATGAGGAATCGGTCAAGAGAATGAACAATTCGACTCGTCCGTACACCTTCAACAATTACGATGAGAAGAACAGAAGAGTCCTCATTACACCTCACGGACCCGACCCCGTCCTCTTGGGCATTCGCGGAGAGACTGCAGAAATTGTCCGAGAAGCGTTCGCAATGCTGAGTATTAGTGAACCGGTAGAACGATGGGTGGTTTTCAGAACTAATCACGCTACAGATGCTCATCTGGACGCGGCAAGAGGTAACGGCGTGAAAGTTAACGCCCCAGTGGTTGTGAATGGCGAAGTGGACGACCGTCCTGAGAGAACTATCGGCGGACATGTCTTCTTTCCCATTCACACGAGTCAAGGACGATTCACCTGTGCCGCCTATGAACCAACGGGTCGACTGAGGGACATTATCATGCAACTAATCCCGGGAGACCAAGTGGCAGTATACGGCGGGATACCCGGACGGTACGGACTAACCGTTAACCTGGAGAAGTTGGAGATTCTCAGTCTAGCGAATCTAGCAAGCACTCAGAATCCGCTTTGTCCACGTTGCGGCAAACGCCTCAAGTCAGCGGGAAGAGAAAAAGGGTTCAAGTGTAGCCGATGCTCTCTAGTGGCCCGTGAACAAGAGAAAACGCGAATCTTGAAAACCCGAAAACTTACGCCAGGAGTGTACCTTCCCGAGTTGAAGGCGTACAGGCATTTGACGAAGCCACTATCCAGATACAATCATGAAAGAATATGGGATGGAAAACCGCCGCTAGAAAAATGGCA
>DATKOK010000164.1:0-3701 GCA_035524675.1 Candidatus Methylomirabilota bacterium
GTGAGCAGATATTTCCCGTTCACTCCACCAGATTCAGTCACGTAGACATCTACTTCCAATGGCCATGTCATATTCAGTGATGGGGTGAGGGCAACGTTTTGTATGGTTACTGAGAAATTCTTCGCATTGTATCCTATCGGAGTGCTGTTCGATGAAATTGTTGAATTTGCGAGCTTATCAACGAGGTCGGCTCTAGCGGAGAAATAATCCTCGCCGTCCGAGGCGCAGGAGCCAACAATAGTAGTACTCACTTGAATCTGCTGATTAGGCAGTGCCTCGTGGGGGTAAGTTGAGGTCACGCTAACCAACGTACAAAGTGACGAGGACACAGCAGAAGTAGTTATCAGTATCATGAAAATTCCAGCTACAAGGCTGATAGACAGCATAAGTTTCGAGAACAAGTGTTATCCTCCTTGAATTCGGATTAGGTCTTGGATGCGTCGTTAGGGGGCTTTGACGTTGTAAGCAGTATTATCCCTTTGGACTCTTGAACTTGGAAGCGGACCCAATGGTCGTTGTAAGGCCGATCTCTCAGCTTCTTTATTCGCATCCGTCTTCTTTGACCACCTCCCGACTCCTGCAGTTCGGTCTCGATAACGCAGTCAGTTGCCGCTTCGAGTTTGATCAGATCTCCCTTTTCTAGTCCAGCTCCAATTGTCACGCAGAATTTACCATTGTTCGCTTTCACTTTCGCTGCAACCGATTGCAGGAAGTTAAGCAAATATTCCATTCGCAGCGCGCTCAATAATGCGTTCAACGAGTCGAAGTAGACGTCTGCCCCGGGTCCGGCTACCTCTAAGCATTTGCTTATGTTCAATCCTAGATTAGTTAGGTCAGTGTGAGAGTCTATGGAAAATGGTTCTTTCGATTGGCTTCCGCCAACTGCAGAGTACGCGTCGATGAAGATCAACTTGTCCGGTTGCACATCTTCCTTCCCGCAAACTCCAAGCTTCACTAGGTTCTCACGGATTTTGTCAGGATATTCAGTATTAGTTATGTAGATGGCTTTGTGAGAAGCCAAATGCTCGCCTGCAAGAGAGTTCAGCAGGACACTCTTACCAGAACCCGAGTCGCCAATTATGGCGGCGAAGCATGCCTCCGGAAGACCTCCGTGCGTCATTTCATTAAAGTAACTGAAGTCGCGCGGATAGAGTTTGCTTCTTCTCCTTCTGATCGTCAGCGTCGATGCAAGTCCAATTATGAGGAGCGAAGAGACGAGAAGGATTGTCCTATGCGGTAAAGGAACGGGGACTGTAGTGAGACTGTTGGAATGCACGCTCAGAGGCATTTCATATGTCGCGAACAGGTAATCGACCCGCACTGTATAGTTTCCCGACGGTATCGTTTTGAAATCTGCATTCCCGGTCGGTCCAGTATAGACTTCGTGCACAGTTCCAACTTGTGTGAGAGTCACGCGGGCCGCGGGGATTGGGAAGCCGCCCATCGTTACGCGGATCGACGGGTTGTAAACTTGAATTATGATGAGAAATCGTGGAGGATTCTCCGGCGCTCCAACGACCTCAAGGACGGATGGAGTCTCGGTTCCTTGCCATTGGATGGTGACGTTTAGAGGTCCCACCGTCTGGCTTGAAGGGAGAGAGAGGGACCCCCACCCCGTCGAATTCGTTTTGGAAACCCAGGTGCCGTGGTTATCAAAAGTCACATTCAGCGTAGCGTCTTGGAGGCTTACGTTATCCGATCCGACCACGCGGATCAGAACGGGTACGAACGGGGCCACCCAGAGATTATCATCAGCCTCGTATGTGTCACCAGAGATGTCACGCAAGGTGATTCCGATTTTCCATTCTCCCTCGTTCAAACTAACCTTGGTGGAGTAGAGGCTCGTGTAGTCCGTACTATTGTTCGGGTTCACTTGGGTAGTTATGACGGTCCCATTCGGTGCGGTCATCGTGAATGATATCGAGTTAAAGCGGTAGACTCCTATAGGGTCGTTAATGTTTGCGTCAACTCTCACAAGTTGCATCCCTTCGTCATCCGCTTCGAACACGTGTCCAAAGCTGGGGTGCCCGATGAATTGGAGTTGCGCCGTCGTGGGGGAGATTGTGGGGAGTCTGATGTTCGTTGGCGTTGCTTGATCATCCCAGACAAGGAGTGGCACTCCAGGTTTGAAGACTTGATCAACCCCGATTCGAAGGAGTATCGATGAACCACGTTGGAACTGGTAGTCAACAATTCCGACACCAAATGTGACCGGTGCAATTCTCGTATCCAGCGAAAGTGGATTATCCGGAGCTCGAGCGTTAGGAACTAGCGATTCCTTCCCATCTGCTGTCAGTTCTGTGACCTGGATTGCAATGGTCCCGAAGAAGCTCACGCTAGCCCGAAGGTACAGCGTGAACGTGATACCCCCGTAAATGTGGAGAACATCTCCAAGCGTCGGGCTCAACCGGAAGGTTATCGGTTTGCTAATGTCAGCCGCCTTTTGACCCATCCAATCAGGGAGGGCGTTCAGAATCGCCGTGTCCCCGTACGAATGCGCGAAGAGGACTATGTAATGCGGGGTCGGCTGCGCCGCCACCCCAGAAGGAAATAGCGGAATGATGATGAGCACAATGAGGACTAAGAGTGGCAGGCGCATCACAAAGGCCACGTCGTGGTATAAAGACGTGCCAAATTAGGATTATCGTTGGTCCATCACCTTGCTGACCAATTGGCAAAATCCCTTCGGTGCTATGTTGAAAAGTAACAAGTCCCTTTGAGCTTTACGCGCTGAGCCGAAACTATTTGTTCGACGCGTAGACTCAAGATCTGTCGCAGTAACGACCTTCAAATAGAAGAATGTGTTCGATTCATCTACTCATCTGGTTCCTGAAATGCATGTTCCTTTAGTTGAATTCACAATCTCCCAACGTTAAATTCTTGACAAGTCTTGAGACATGCCAACTCGTTTTTCAGGATATGTCGGGAACCAACATTTCGCTTTATATACGTTCAGGGAGGCCTTCCCGAACTGTATGCGTATTCACGTACGCATAACACAATTAGAGGAATAAAATAAAATTGCAAAAGAAATTAGCTGCAGTGCTGACAATCGCGATTTTCGCAATAAGCACCTTTGCTATTGTGAATCCGGTGTCGGCTCACTTCACCTTAGGTAACCTAACCCCCGTGTATAGGTACCATGCAAATGACTTCGACCCCCACGTCCCAGGGGTCATCGGATACGTCTGGCCAGGAGGCGGACAGAATACTTGGGGAGGTAACCCCGGGTTCGCGTCCGTCAATAATGCGCCAGGGTATCAGTCCCCCTATCCGGGACAGAAACCTCCATCAACGGTTGGGTCTAACCAGTTTGGTGTCGGAAACGGCGGTGTGCCGAGTTCCAGTTGGTATCAGCTTGAAGGAGACGCATACGCGCCCTTCGGAGCAGTACTAACCGGATCAACTGGTGACCTCATCTTCGCACTCAACGCAACCTACGGCTACACATGCCTCAACATTGGAACCGTCGACCCGACTAACCCATGTGTTTGGGACACGCTTGCCATAATGATTCCGCCAGGCTTCAGCGTTCCAGATGCGTCGCAAGTCGTAACATCATTCACCAACGACTACTCGAACACCCTTGTCATCAAAGCTGCACCATACGACCGCTACTCACCAAACTGGACCGTAGTGTACATCACTGCGGACGCAGGCCAAAACTCAGCCTCACCCCTGCTAGCACCATACTACAACCA
>DATKOK010000165.1:0-3715 GCA_035524675.1 Candidatus Methylomirabilota bacterium
CCTGAATCCGATCGAACTGGGGTTGACTGTCTTGCGCCAACACTACCTAGGTCGACTGGACGGATGTCACTGCTACGCGGCAGAGATGGCAGAAGGAGCTACTCCTCCACAAGGAATGAACTTCGAAGGCCTCCGTAAGATATACGGACGGTTGAATGAAGATCTCTTCGCGCTGGCTGGCAGAGCTTTACAAATCATCGACTGGGATAGAACTCACGGCTTCTGTGGCAGGTGCGGCTCCCAGACGAGAACACATGCTACGGAACGAGCTAAAGAGTGCCAGAAATGCGGACTCCTCCATTTTCCTCGACTCGCCCCCGCAATCATAGTACTGGTCAGACGTGACCGTGAGATCCTACTGGCGAGAGCCCGCCGATTTACAACACCCATGTACAGCACACTAGCCGGCTTTGTTGAACCTGGAGAAACGCTCGAGGAAGCCGTCATGCGAGAGGTCAAGGAGGAAAGTGGAATAACCGTTAAGGACATTCACTACTTCGGAAGTCAACCGTGGCCCTTTCCACATTCTCTCATGATCGGTTTCACAGCTAACTACGCCAGCGGACAAATCGCCTTGAATGATGAAGAGAACATCGATGTGGGCTGGTTCACACCAGGAAATTTGCCACTTCAACTGCCTAGCGAAATGAGCATTGCCCGAATGCTGATAGACTCGTTCCTAAGAAGGCAACAATTCTCCGATAATCTAACTTGACTTCACTTCACCTTCAACCAAGTGTTATGTCCAGCCGATAAAGGACTGAGAATCCGAAGTCAAATTAGACTCTGGAGTTTTGTACGTCGAACATGGATTTTCGGGTAATGAGGATATTTCGCTCATACCAGAATGCTTATCAAAAGAATCAAACGACTCATAGGTGCGATTGATCTATGCCAAAAAGTAAGAAAAGTAAGAAGACGACGTCCAAACGCAAGGCAAAAGTCAAGAAAACAAAACAAAAGATCAAGAAGACAGCAAAATCTGCGAGGCAAGGACTCGGCAAAGGATTTGTGCGTTTGGGCAAGAAATTATCCAGGTAGTCGTGAACGGATTACTAAGATCACTTCCAGGTTCTCCCTTTTTCTTCACCCTGACGATCAAAGATTCGCGACACAACCTTTTCAACACGACTCTCCATCGTCACAACCTTGTACGTATCTTCAATCCTTGGATCATCTTTAGTTAAGTGGAAGCAAGATTGAATTTACTTTCGCAACCATATGCCTAAACGTGACTAGTCGGTTTGGGACATTGAGATTACATCACTCTCTCAAGCCTGCAGATTCGAAGGTAAATTAGAGTAACTCAGACTGCCCGTTTCATCGTACTACTCTGTTCGAGACAGTCCTGGTACGTTGAGAGCATTGTGTCAAGTTGTTTCTGCAATTCGCTCCGAGGCACATATCCGACTATCTCTGCCAAGGGTCTACCGCCACAGAAGAATTTCAAAGTAGGTAGCCCCTGCACGCCGTACTTAGAGGAAATGTCCGGTGAAGTTTCAGCGTTCACTTTGGCGAACGTTAACCTACCAGCATATTGGTCCGACAGCGAGTCAAAATCGGGTAGGAGTCGTTTACACCACGGACACCACGATGCCCAGAAGTCAACAATTACAGGCACTTTCGAGGTTAACACTCGTTCATTCCAGGTCGAAGAGTCAACATCGATCGCAGCCATTCTTCGTCACAGTAATCATGTAATGGTATATTACTAAACTTGCAGATTGAAGACGTGAATCGTGGACATCAAGTTATGGTTCCGAAGAATCGAGCACAACAAGTCTGTTCTTCGGATAAGCGTAGAGCCTTGACGCAAGCTCTGGGCTGTGTTAGCTCCTCACAAATCTTCGCGAGAGCTTCATGGTTGATTGGATCGTAAGCGCAGCTCACCATTGCCTTCATATGAAGCCTACACAATCGACCCCGTATCCTTCGTACCTCTGAGTCATTTCGAGCGCTGAGCACGTCTACATTGAGACGTTTGATGCACAATGTTAGTTCGTCGGACACATTGTCGATCTCTCATCCCTGAGCCGAAACATCTCAAGCTTTCGATCGACAGGCAAAGTCGTTGACTACTCGTTCGACGTTAGCAAAATCCCAAATCCCATTCAAGAACTGCTGGCTCAAAATGGTTGGAAGCTGGTCTTCGTCTCGTCGCGCAAGGATGCGTCCTACAAGAAGAAGAAAGGTTTGTTCGGCTAACTTCGATACCTGGCTGACCTGCCTCTAGCTGAAGATCTTGTGTTCGAATATTCTGATTTTTGGCTTATACCTCGAGCCTCCCCTGAGCACTGAGGGCGGAATCGCTGCTACATTAACGATTGCAAGCCAGAAGTACGCGATGCTGAGTCCCCTCATGAAGAGAACCTTGTCTGAGCCCGATATTGTAAGAGGATTCACCGCTGAGATCACCTGCGTAATCGTTTGGTAAGGAATCACGATGGTCATTATCAGCACGGCAGCATTCAGGCTGATTACATAACCAACCTGGAAGAAGGTCGCTCGAAATGCGGACGCGATTCCCCTACGTTTCTCCGGCACGGAGCTCATCACTGAACTGATGTTAGGAGAGACAAACAGCCCCATACCAGCTCCGACAAGGATCATATGAGCAATTACTACCGATATTGGCGTTACCATCGTCACGGTTGAGAAAAGGTAGAGTGCAAAACTCGTGAGAGCTAGCCCAGACGTTGTGAAGGGCAAATGCCCGAACTTATCAGATAATCTACCACTTAACGGTCCCACAATGAGAAACGCGATGTCGAACGGTATTATGGCTACCCCGGCAGCTAGTGGACTCATGTCGAGGACGAGCTGAAAGTAAAGGCTGAGAAGCAAGAGAAACGCTCCCCAAGCAATGGCATTCAGCAACTGAGCGATCACTCCGCCGGTAAATTCCCGGTTTCTCAGCAAACTCAAGTCAAGCAAAGGCTGTGGTTGCCTATTCTCGTACGCAACGAAGATTGTAAGAGACACTGCGCTTACAATCACGAGCCCGTACACCACGACCTCCTCTGACAACCCATAAGCACCGAAAGTCAGAGCGAGGAGGAAACTTGTAATCGAGATCGAAAAAGATACAAACCCTAACCAATCCACCTTACTCTTCTTCTCAACCTTCGCCAATTCTTTCAGCCGGTGATGTGCCCAGAAAGTCCCGAAGATGCCGATTGGGATGTTCACGTAGAAGAGTGCTCTCCAATCGAAAAAGGAGAGGATCAAACCACTGAGCGTGAGTCCAGCCATTGCGCCGAACCTGAAGGCGATTTGGTTAATGCCGAGGGAAAGTCCGAGGTCCTTTTTCGGAGTTGCGTCAACAATCATCGCAACGCTGTTTATGAACAGCATCGCGACTCCGAGACCTTGCAATCCTCTCCATAAAATGAATTGATTCGGATTCTGAGAAAGACTGGTTAGAGCTGAGCCGATTGTGAAGATTGTAAAGCCAGCCGTGTAGATTTTCACTCTCCCCACGATGTCCGTAACTCTGCCGATGAGAAGCAAAGCTACTGTACCCGCAAGTACGTAGGCTTGAGTGAACCAGATGGCCTGCTCTGCGTCTGCATGCAACGCGGCGGCGACTTGCGGAAGACCAATGATAACTATTCGCGAGTCGAGACCATCCATCAGCACTCCCACGGTAGTCACTGTAAGAACAACCCACTTGTATTTCACTAGGCTTCACCGTTTCGTGCATTTTTGTTCAGAG
>DATKOK010000166.1:0-17056 GCA_035524675.1 Candidatus Methylomirabilota bacterium
AGCGTTCAGTTCGACGTTGAGTGGCGATGGCAGCATCCCCAACGAATTGGTATTCCTCCCAGCAGCGGTATCCTCAAAATCTCCTGGACCCTGTTATCTCATCAGCGCCTTGGCGCTCGCCTTACGACTGCTCTCTTCCGAGCCTCATCGGATTCGACGACGGAGAGGTGAATCTTTCCCTTCGGAAGGATTCCTTCTTACGCTGGCCCGATGGGGCAGAGTTTCATCGTTGACCTTAAGGTCCTACTGAAGATCAGAGATACCTTTCCTTCGGGTTAACGGGTCCCCGCTTGTAGCCGATTTCGGGTCACAGGGAACGGCTGGCTCCCCGATCCTCCTGCCACCGCCGAGTTATTCTCACTCCTTGTTGTCATATAAATGCGGCACCGATCAGGTTTGAAGGATACTCATGCGGTAATGGTTTCGAGCATGTTGCATGCTTCACAATATCGATGTGGAGTCGGGTCTCCGCACTTTTCACAGTCGTTCAAGCCGACTGAAGGTGCACTTTTCGCTAAAAGTTCCCTAAGTCGCTCAGCTGATCGCAGTAGTGTGAACTTTGTACCTGGATGTTTCTGTTCCATCTGATTGAGGAAAGCCCGAATATCATTTCTCAAGGCCTCTGAACTGTGTGGACAAGAGATGCTTTGGAACTCCAACCCGCTAAGGTAGGCATATAGAACAACTTCTTTCTCAGGAATATCGCAGAGTGGTTTGATGCGGGTGAGAAATCTTCCTCGAACGTCGCGAAGAACTGGAGCTGACCGGACCAGCCGCAGGGGATCGCCGTGCAGCATATTCAACAGGACCGTTTGTGCTTCATCATCGAGATTATGGGCTGTCGCTATTTTTGTTGCGCCAACCATCAGCGCGGCCTTATTGATTGCCTTGCGTCGGAGGACGCCGCAGTAAGAGCACGGAGTCTTGTCTGGATCCGTCTTAACGATCTCGTCAGTGGTTATTCCGAATAGTTCTCGGTAGGACACCGTCGTCTGCTCGACGCCCAGCCTCTCGCATTCCTTAGTGGCAAGGAGTAGTGCTTCGTCCCTGTACCCGTCAATCCCTTCGTCCACGCAAACTGCAGTAAGTTTACTCCGTGGAAATCTGCGTTCCAGTTTGACAAGGATGTTTAGGAGTGTCAGACTGTCTTTCCCACCCGATAGGGCAAGAGCGATGTGGTCGTCATGGGCGAGCATTTCGTATCTCGTGACTGTTCGACGTACTCTTTCTTCGATTGATTGTCGAAAGCACTTGCTGCAGAATGAAGCTCCTTCGAGCTCACGTGTGTATACTGCATCTTCAGTGCAGTAGTTGCATGACCGGCTTGACATAAGTTTCAGAGCCTAACGAAACCGAATCGTAATACTGAGAAGAGGATGTTGAGCACGAGAAGTGACCAGGCAAGAGCATTGGCGGCTTTCCTGATTTCTTTAGTTCTCTTCAATCCTATGGCGTTTAGGGCTGTCTCGAGGAATTTGTCTCCGTCAAAGGGGTACATAGGCAACATGTTAATCATCGCTACACTGACTAGCACAATTGAAAGCCAGAATTCGGCGTGAAGTAGTACTGGGGGAAATTCGCTCGACAAGTGGGCGAATTTGGGTTGGTAGGCGATGTTATCTGTCAAGCCGCCAATACCAATTAGTGCGTGGGTGGCGTTAGCCGAGTCAGGGGCCGTCGTGACGGAGAAGGTGCCGTGGTTTGTTCCTAACACTACAACTTGACCCGGACGAACAGTGTTCATGTACGTGCGCAAGGCGTCTATGCTTTGTATGTTTGTACCGTTAATGCTTGTCAAGATATCGCCTGCTTGCAGTCCTGTGGAATTTGCGTGAAGTTTGGGTGAGATGCTTCCGATGGTGACTCCTGACTGAACAACATTGTAGAAGGGTGCTATGGTTGCAGGAAAACTCACTAACAATATTGTGAAGAACACTCCCAGGACGACATTCGTGTAAGAGCCGGCGGCGAAGACCCGTAGTCTTGTTATTTCCTTGGATTTTGATAATTCCGCTTCGTCTGGTTCAACAAACCCCCCCATCAAAATGTGACCGAAGAATGCGCCGGTCGATTTCAGAGGAACTCTGTCAACTAGACTAGCGATACCGTGGGAGAGCTCATGTGTTATCACGACCACCGATAATGCCAAGACCAGATACGGAAACGTCTCGAACGAAACGCCAATGCCTGGCACCGGAATGATCGGCTGAATTGAGGTTGCCTGCGGAGATTTGACGAAAAGGTTGACTAGATTCCGGGCCAACAGATAGAAGATGTAGATCATTAAGCCGAACCCCGAGGCAACTCCCAGATTCCAAATGACTCGCCAAGTAGTTCTGGAGGTTTCGGCGATTCGCTTAATCCAATTGTTGAGGCGAGTAGTCCGCCATATGACGTAGAGTGGGAGTCCGGTTATTCCGAACTTCTCACCTTTAACAGCCCACCATACTATACAGATGAAGATCCAAATCGCTACATATGTGACGAGAATGGAAACTTGAGGGCCTGATGGAAGAGGGAAGGCTGCCATTCCAAATCTTCGGCAGTGGAACTGGTCTGTTCCACTAAAAGGTTTCTGGGATCTACCCACAAGAAGCGTATTGCCGCGAGCTACAAGTCGCTTTGGACTCTCGTCAAATCGGGGAACACTTAATTATGGCGTGTTGAAGACGCCGTTCGCGCGGTAGCTACGTTGAAGCCTGAAGAGGAAGACAAGATCGTCGAAGCTCTGGAAGAGTTGAGGATACAATACAATCTTCGACAATGGAGAGTCTGTTCACTTATCTGTGACTCTCTTGCTGACAAGTTCCGAACCATTGGCAAAGATGAGAAGTAGCTAAGGGAATTCTCTAAGCTTCTTGCAGAATTCGATCAACAGCCTAGTCTTCTCATCTGACTCGTTCAACGTGAAAATCTTCATCCCTTGGTCGAACCTCTCGAACAGGATTATTTTCTGTTGAATGAGTGGTTCTACAATTCTTGCGATTGTTGATGGTGAGAGACCTAAGTAGTTCGCAAGTGTGGCTTGGTTGAATATCTTCTGACCCCCAGCGTTTTCAAGGAAATACTCCAGGAGTTTGACTTGGGCTTTCGATTGGAAGAGGTCGCTTAGTTTGCCCAAAGCGTGTCAGCCTAATCTGTAACGATACGTGTGCCAGTTTTTTCGCCATGGATGGCTTTTGTGACGTTAACTAGGTTTCGTCCGTCGATTATGACTGTTGGGATGTGGGATCTCTGGATGATTCGCAGCGCAGTATGGTCCATGAGATCGTATCCGCCGGCGGTCATCTCACTATGAGCAAGTATCTCCGAGAGCTTGTTCACGTGCACCTCATCGAGATGCGTCGCACTCTTATCTTCGCTAGGGTCAGAAGTATAGACTCCATCCACGTTAGTGGCGTTGACGAATAGGTTTGCTTTGATTGTCTCAGCAGCTATTGCCGCAACGGCGTTGGTTGAATGCCCAGGTTGTAAGCCACCCATGGCGATCACTTTTCCTGATGCAAAGAAGCGTCCGAGCTCGGTCACGGTCGTAGGGATTTCTGGATAAGCGTAGTCACTCAGGCCGTCAACTACAATTCTCGCGTTTATTCGACTTACTAGGATTCCAAGTTGGTCGCATAATGATTCAGGAACTCGCATGCTACGGGCGATCCGGATGTATTCTCGAGCAATCGATCCTCCGCCGGTCACAATTACGAATTGGTGATCTCTGACTAGTTGTTGCAGTAACTTAACGTATTCAGCAATGAGAGGCTCACTTTCTCCTTCCGTTGCGAAGGCGAAACCACCCACTTTGAGGACGATTCTCAAGACAGACGCCTATCCACAAGTACCACTCGTCGCTATTTTACTAGTGAGATCCACTACAATCAATCTATATAAAATCCGAAGCCTTACGCCTTCGGACGAGGGTTCCAATGTCCACGGTGAAACAATCAGATTCGGTTGCGCGTTTTCGGCTCAGGCGGACATTGGAAATGCTGGCGGAGAAGGAAGGAAGGGGCACCGAGCTCATAAGCCTCTACGTGCCGCCTGGCCGTCGAATTCATGAGGTCATGGCCAATCTGCGTGAAGAATACGGTACGGCGTCGAACATAAAGTCGAGAACCACTAGGAAGAATGTCCAAGATGCAATCGACCGTGTCAGCCAGCGGTTGAAACTCTTCAGAGAACCACCCGAGAATGGTCTAGTCATCTTCTGCGGAGCGATACCTCGAAACGGCGCCGGGTCTGAGAGAATGGAGACCTATGTTCTGGTACCCCCCGAGCCGATCAACGTTTACTTCTACCGATGTGACGCTCGGTTTCACACCGAACCCCTGCAGGAGATGGTTCGCGAACGTAGCGCGTATGGTGTCATCGTCATAGACACGAGTAATGCTGTGCTAGCTACGGTGCGAGGGCAGAGAATGGAAATCTTGCAGAAGTTTAGCTCAGGTGTAGCTGGGAAGCATCGGGCTGGAGGGCAGTCAGCCAGACGTTTCGAGAGAATCCGAGAACAGTCGCTGAACGAATATTATCATCGTGTCGCGAATCATGCTACAGAGTCTCTCAATGAAGTGGAGGGCTTGAAGGGTATTATTGTCGGAGGCCCGGGACCGACCAAGCATGAATTCGTTGAAGGGGACTATCTGAATTACATGCTTAAGCAGAAGGTTCTGGCGACCATAGACACTTCATACGTTGGAGAACAGGGGGTTGACGAGGTAGTCTCGAAGAGTCAAGAGATACTGAAGGGAGTCAGGTACTTTGAAGAAAAGCAGCTTGTGCAGAAATTCCTGTACGAGATTGGTCATGAGACAGGGCTGGGGGTGTATGGTGAGACTGTGGTGAGGAAGTATCTTAACGCTGGAATTGTAGATCTTCTTCTGGTCTCCGAGAAGATTAACACTCTCCATGTCTATGTGAAGTGTAAGAACTGCGGTGCGACGGATGACTCTTTGATACCTACAGCTAACTTCGTGAAATTCGAGCAGGACTTGCTCTCCACGTCATGTAAGAAGTGTAACGCGGCAGCTCTGACCGTTGATGAATCAAAAGACTTGGTCGATGAATTGATCGAAATTGCCGATAAGCAGAATACGAAAGTGGCAGTAATCTCGACCGAGACAAATGAAGGTGTTATGTTGAAGGATTCTTTTGGCGGTATAGCCGCTATCCTTCGTTATCGACCTTCCTAACAGTACTCGATGCCTTCGAATTCCCTGCGAAGTTTGGCCACATCTCGACTTACCTTCTTAGGATCCTCATTGTCAATACAGACCCTCGAGATCAGCTCAGCTATCTGCTCCATCTCCTTCTCTTTCATGCCTCGTCTAGTCTCTTCGCTAGTTCCTATCCTGACGCCGATGTCTACAATGATGTTTGCCTTCTCCAGCTTCTGTGCCATGTTGATTCCCTCCTTAGCCGTCACGTCCACAATGGTCTGATGCGAATCGGTGAACCCTACCTCTTTACCAATGAGTTTGATTCCATGCTCGTCGAGAGCCCGCGCTAGCGACTTGCTGTTTCTCACGACTTGAGGAGCGTATCGTCGTCCGAACTTTTGGCTCTCGGAGAGCGCAACGTAGAGTGCCGCGACCCGGTTCCAGTGAGCGTTGTCAACGATTGCCGGATGCACCTCGTGCCGGATTTCCGCCTCGTGGCTGTTTGCGAGAATGATCCCGCCCTGAGGTCCGAAGAAGCTTTTGTGGGTCGATCCAATGAGAACGTCGGCTCCCTCTCGGAGCGGGTCCTGGAATTGACCGCCCGCTATGAGTCCAAGAACATGTGAGCCGTCGTAAACTACTGTTGCCCCTACCTTGTGACAGGTTTCGCTCAATTCGCGTACGGGGTGCGGGAAGAGAATCAAGCTTGCGCCAAAGATAACTACCCGCGGTCGTTCTCGTTCTATCGCCGCCCTACTCCTTTCAATATCTATGTTGAAAGTCCGCTTGCTGAAGGGTAGCTCGCTGAATTTCAAGCCGTAGACTCTGGGGTATCCTACATCAGAGATTCCAGGATACCCACCGTTCGTCTTGTCAACACTCATGATTGTGTCTCCGTGACTTGCAAAAGCCGTCAGGACGATCATGTCTGCGGAATGTCCTGAGATTGGTCTAACCTCAGCGAAGGATGTCTTGAAGAGTTTCTTCGCTAGGTTCTCCGTCTCAGTTTGAATCTGGTCTACGTACTTGGTGCCCATGTAGAAATGCTCTGGGGACGTATACCTATTCGCTAGATCGCAACTGAGAGTCGATCTCACCGCTTCGCTCGCGAAGTTCTCGGATGCTAACAGATTCAAACAGGAGTGTAGACGCCAACTTTCATGAGCATTTAACAGACGTGACAATCGCGTCGGAACTGAACCGTTGAACTTGCTCCTTCTCCCCAACTTGACATCCCTGCCCTATACCGTTGAACGATAAGAAAAAGGTCGCCGACGAGTAGGGAATCGAGTCAATTTCTGGGGATACTTAGACTCTGCGGCCTCTCCGTCCACCGGGGCGCCTTGTTCCGTCATGTGGTATCGGGGTAACATCTTCAATCCGACCGATCCGGAAACCGGCTCTTGCAAGCATACGAATCGCAGCTTGAGCCCCGGGACCTGGAGTACGTGCCTTGTGCCCGCCAGGCGCCCTAACTCTGATGTGCAACGATGTTATGCCTCTGTCTTTTGCAACCCGGGCAGCTGCAGCAGCTGCCTGCATCGCTGCATAGGGGGATCCTTGTAACCGGTCTGCTTTTACGTGCTGGCCGCCCGCACTGCGTGAGATCGTTTCGGCGCCGCTAAGGTCAGTTATATGGACCAGCGTATTGTTGAATGAGGAATAGATGTTTGCGATGCCCCAGCGTTGTGGAGCTTTCTTTTCCGACACGTGCTTATCCTCTAGTTAGATATTCGATTGGGAACACTTTTGGTCGCCATATTTAACCTTCGTCGATGGATAGATGTGTGAGAACGAGTTGGCAGCGAATTTCCGAGTCCGAGCGGCGAACATTGATGATCTCGTGCAGGTGTGTGAAATTGAAGAAGTTACATTCTCGCGTGATCCTTATCCGAGATTTCTGTTTGAACGTCTGCTTAATGACGAGAGTTGTCTCTTTTACGTTGCGACAATCGAAACTGATGAAGTCATTGGATATTTAGTTTCGAAGGTCGAGGATCATTCCGCTCACTTGCTGAGTCTGGCCATTTTACCCGCCCAGCGAAGGTTGGGGGCTGCAACGCGACTCTTGGAAGAACTGATTGCAGCATCGACTCAAATGGGCATACATGAAATCAGGCTCGAGGTCAGGCCTGATAATTGGGCTGCAATCCAACTCTACTCTCAATTCCACTTCAGTGAAGAGACTCTCTTTTCTCAATATTACTCAGATGGTTCCCCAGCGCTCTTCATGAGGAGAGTCAACGAATGAATTGTCGAATCTTCGTAGTTGACGTCGGTGAGGATAGGACTCAGGCAAAACCATCTTTGAGGGTGTGGGGAGTAGACGATAAAGGTCAGAGAATTCTCATCACTTTCAACAGGCTGAGTCCTTACTTCTACTTCGTACCTAACAGCAGTGATACTCTAGCTACCATTCAAGACTCGATTTCTAAGAAGTTCTCTAAAATTCATCTGACCGTCGAGTCTAGAAATCGGCTTGGAAGACGAGTAAAAGCGCTGAAAATTTCTTGTCCAGATTACGACTCGATGAACGAATGCGCCAGATACCTACGCAAGAACGCAACCGCAGGCGAGTTGTTCGAGAATGACCTCCGGTTACCTGTCAGGTATTTTACGGATCTCGATTTTGCGCCAAGTAGTTGGCTTGAAGTTGATGTCGATCAGGTGGATCTGAATGAGAAAAACGTGGGTCGAACTTACGTTGCGTCGTCGGACCCTAGGCGCGTAGATTTGGAGAAACCCGCTCTTCGCATGTTGGCGTTCAACATACTAACGGTGGGTGTGAAGGGTTCGGCTAAGCCTGATCGTGACCCGATTCGCGCAATCACCGTTGTGACTGATGATGATCCGCACCCTGAGCTGAAGCTAGCTGAAGACGGCGATAAGCAACTGCTAATGTGGTTCATTCGAAAAGTCAGATCTGTCGACCCTGACATTCTGATTGGTTTCGATAACAATCGGGTGCAGTGGCCCTATTTGCTGGAACGCTGCAAACTGAATAAGATTAAGCTAGATGTGGGAAGGGACTCGAGTGAACCTCACACGTCGTCGTACGGTCACATCTCAGTTGCAGGAAGGGCAAACCTAGATCTTCTTGACTACGCGAACGGAATCGTCGCACTGAAGGTTAAAGATTTGAACAGTCTAGCCGCATATCTTCAAGTGTCCGCTGCGGAAGGCGCCGAATCTGTCGATGAGTTGGAATTGCCTTCTTTATGGGCAGAGGAACGTGGTCGCAGAAAGCTGGCACAAAATGCGGCTGGGAGAGCGTTGGCGTGCTTTCAGCTAGGGCGGTTGGCGTTACTCTTCGCAATTCAGCTCTCCGCACTGACGCGGCTACCTCTAGATCAGGTTATGGCAGCCGCGGTTGGGTTCCGCGTCGATTCCTATCTACTCAGACTCGCACGTCTGAAGGACGAGCTGATTCCACGACGCAGCGAACAGCCTTTCTCTCCGTATCGAGGGGCAATCGTTCTTGAACCTCAACCTGGCATGCACGAGAACATTGTAGTCCTGGACTTCACATCTATGTACCCAAACCTCATGAGACATTACAATCTCTCGCCAGACACTCTCATCGGTCCCGGCGAAAACATATCGAACGAGCAAACCTTCGTCATCCCAGAGGTGAAACATCGATTCCGCAAGAGCCCAGATGGCCTCTATCGCGTAGCCATCTCGGCCCTACTGAACGAGCGTGCTTCAATACGGGCAGAACTATTGAAGCTTGATTCGAGAACATCAAGATACAAGGAACTTGCAGAACGTGAAAAGGCGGTCAAAGTTATCGCAAATGCTTGTTACGGTTATGCCGGTTGGGTAGGTGCACGCTGGTATGTCAAGGAGGTCGCCGAATCAGCGACAGCTCTCGGAAGGCAGACTATCACTCAGACCGTGTCCAAGGCTACGGAATTAGGTCTCCAGGTAATCTACGGAGACACTGATTCGATATTTGTGCAAAACCATCCAGAGAAGATTGAACGTCTGCTTGAATGGGCAAAGAGTGAACTTGGACTAGAAGTACGACCAGAACGAATCTACTCGCGCATTCTGTTTACGGAGGCAATGAAACGTTACGCTGGATTAACGGATGATGATTCAGTTGACGTGGTTGGCTTGGAGGTGGTTAGAGGCGACTGGTCCGAGATCGCGAGACATGTTCAGTCAGAAGTCTTGGTGAGCGTTCTGCGAAATCGGTCGATAGACGAGGCTATTGGGAAAGTCAAGTCTACCATTCAAGAGCTAAGGCGAGGTGATGTTCGTGTCGTAGACTTGGCAATTCGGAAAAGCTTGACGAAACCTGTGGGCGACTACGCCGTCCGCTCACCGCATGTGGAGGTCGCGAAGAAGCTTCTGAAGGAAGGATGGGACCTGAGACCGGGGGATCAGGTCGCGTATGTGATCGTTAAGGGACCTGGAAGGTTGTATGAGAAAGCTGAGCCCTACACGCGTGTTTCGCCAAGTCAGGTTGATGTGGAGTATTATGAGGAGAATCAGATTATGCCTGCGGCGATGCGAGTTCTTTCAGTCTTGGGGGTTAAGGAGAAGCAAATGGAAATCTAAGGGGCGCCAGCCACTTCGGGGAGTGTCATGATTCGAACCGATGTGGGTCTTCGGGTAAGTTCAGCGATCCGGTCACCCACGATCAATTTCACTCCGTGCTCTTCAGCCAAGTCCGCAACCCTCTGGGTGACTACTCCGTCGAATACGATGGTCTCTATTGCCTGGTATCCGCCGTTATCAGGCGACAGCGCTAGTTTACTGGCAAGTTCGCTTACTGGCAGGCGACCCATTTCGTTCATGCTCTGATCTAGAACAACTCCTTCGAGTGTTCCCCGTAGTTCTCTTGCTTTCGCTACTAGCCCCGCGGGAAGCTGGACGGGGGGCGGTCTCTGAACTGGTTGAGCTTCGACCCGCTGAGGTACCTGGCGCGGTGGAGCTGGCTCTTGCCTTCCGGATTCAACGGGTAGCTTTTCGCGCAGGCACTTCATGATCTCCTTTGGAGTAAGCTCTTCAACTTCTTTCCCGAGTGGTGCTCGGGTTAGGTAGTCGACTGGTGCTACCTGCATCAGTTCCTTCAAGATCAGTTCTCCTCCTCGGTCGCCGTCTAGGAAAGCGGTTGTTTCCTTCGTCTTGCAAAGATCGATGATTGTTTGCGGTATTTTTGTACCTTCGATTCCAATTGCGTTTCGAATTCCGCATCGTAGCAGTAGGACAACGTCTGCTCGTCCTTCCACAAGTATGATAGATGGACTACTGCCTACGTCAGGACCTGAAGGCAGATGGTCCGGTCCATATGATGCGACATCAGAGCCCCGTATTATTCCAGAAACTTGCTTGACCATTTCGTCTGTGCTCGGAGATTCTTCGACAACCCAAGTTCTGAGAATGTCCTTTGCTTTGTCAAGGATCTGGCGTCGTTTATCCTCTCGGATGTCCGCAACTTTGTCCAGCGTCACTTTAGCCAAGCAGGGGCCAATCCGGTCAACGCTCTGTATTGCGGCTGCAATGATCGCTGTTGAAGTCTTGTCTAGGCTTGATGGTATCGTTATTGTGCCATATGTTCGATCCTGCCTGGACTCGAGCTGAATCTCTATTCTGCCGATTCTGCCCGACTTTTGAAGCTCCCGTAAATCAAGCTCTGGCCCGAACAGCCCCTCGGTTTGGCCAAAGATTGCGCCTATTACATCAGGTTTCTCGACTACGCCCTCTACATCGAACCGGGCGACTACCATATACTTCGTTGTTGAATATTGTGAATTTGTTCCCAATTAGGAATGATCCTCCGTTTGTGCTCACGTTACGGTCTACGACTATCTGACTATACATGAGCATCCGAACTGTACCTTCGGGAATTCGCCATATAAACGCTGTGTAGTAGACGATTGGGAATCACTAGAAAGTATATTACCTGGCGGAAATTGTCAATGCGAATCTGGAGACGAACACTTGACAAAGATCGGAATTAACGGCTTCGGAAGGATTGGTCGCTGCTTCTACCGTGCAGCAACTCAGAAGGGTCTTGACATAGTCGCGGTGAATGATGTAACGGATTCGAAAACTCTTGCCCACCTCCTGAAGTATGATTCAGTCTTTGGGAAACTCCAGGAAGCCGTCAGTGTCACGCCGAACGGTTTTACCGTCGGCGGAAAGGCCGTTACCGTCTTGGCTGTCAGGGAGCCAGCCCAGATACCGTGGTCAAAATTCAATGTTGACATAGTTCTGGAATCAACGGGTCTCTTCGCCAATCGAGATGCTGCTGCAAAACACATGACGGGAGGTGCAAAGAAGGTTCTAATTTCCGCTCCCGCCAAGAATCCTGATATCACTATCGTTCCCGGAATTAACCTTGACAAATACGACTCCGCGGTTCACCATGTTGTGTCTCTGGCTTCTTGCACTACGAACTGCGTAACGCCCTTGGTCAAGGTTGTGGATGATACTTGTGAGATCAAACATGCATTCATGACCACTGCACATGCATACACTAATGATCAGAGAATACTTGACCTACCGCACAAAGACCTCAGGCGCGCCAGAGCGGCGGCAGTATCCATAATCCCCACGTCAACGGGAGCTGCCATAGCCGTTACAGAAGTGCTTCCATCGTTGAAAGGGAAGCTGGATGGTGTGGCGCTTCGAGTCCCTGTTCCTGACGGATCAATAGTTGACCTTGTCGCTGAGGTGAAGAAGAGCACGACTGTTGAAGCAGTGAACTCCGCCTTCAAGTCCGCCGCGGCCGGTCAAATGAAGGGTGTTTTGGAATATTCGGATGAACCACTGGTGTCCGCAGATATTATCGGTAATCCTCATTCTGTTGTCTTCGATTCCTTGTCAACCATGGTGCTTGATAACAGTATGGTCAAAGTGTTTGGTTGGTACGACAACGAGTGGGGTTACTCGAACAGATTAGTAGACATGGTTCTGAGGATGGCGCAGAGTCTATAGTCTATACTCGAAAGGTCCTGCGATTACGCCTGGTGGGGTTGTTCGTTTCGTTACGGAGCCATTCTAAGTATTTGGGTAATTCTTCGATGCTTCTAACATGGGATCTTGTTAGTTCTCGAAGGCTCTTCCATAGTACTAGGTTTACGTGCACGCTGTGAGCGTTGAGAGTCCGCGAGAGTTTATTTGCTAAGGATATTCCCTCGCGGTCGAAGTCCGTTAAGATTACCACTTTCTTTGTTTGTCCAAGCGTTTCGGCGAATCCCACTGCGTTTTGTCGGCTGCTTTGTATACAATGAATGGGGCCAGTAATGCCTATTTTTCTGAGCGATTCGCGGTCCTTCTGTCCTTCAACGACAATTGTCGAACCGTTGGAGGATTCGAACGCGACTTGGTCGATTAACTGTTGAAATCGTTCCAGCCTTACTCCAGGTGGGGCACGCATCGTAGTTATGCTACCTTGTGATCTGCATCTGTTCCATTCTTCGAAGTAGGTCAGGGTTCTTTGTAAATTCTGTTCGTACGGGTTCCAGAATCTTTGTTAGACTTGATGCAACTCCTGACTTCAAATCGGCTGGATGAATCTTTCCATCTCGGTAGTGCGCTTCTAGTTCGTTGATGTTCGTGAAAGTTGTTGGGCCTCCGTATTTCTCGGGTCGATCAATATGGAGGGAACCGGTCCAGGGAAACGACACGTAACGGGCTAGTTCGATTATGCTATTGTTCAAATCCTTAGGCGGACAGTAGGCCTTCTGAATTTTGCTCTTGATGACGTCAGGCTGGTCATGGATCAGTACGCTGCTTTCTGGAACGCTCTTGGACATCTTGGATGAAATTTGTGCGTTAAGCTCTGTATTTTCGTCAAATTTACCAAAATCCATCTTCTTCGCGCCAGCCAATCCCACGATGAGGTGAGTATGAACGCAGGTTGGCTTGCGCCACCCAAGCTTGTCCGCAACGTCTCTCGCGAGGGCATGAGCTTTTCGTTGGTCCATGCCAGCGCAGGCAACATCGAGCTTCAGCTCGAAGATGTCGGCGGCTTGCATGCTCGGGTAAAACGTGGCTGCAGCTTCCATGTCCTTGCTGTCCAATTCTCTGCCCATGATCGGTAAAGCCCTCCAGATGCGGCTTACGTTCACTGATTTGGCTATGCGGATCACTCGTTCCCAGTACTCGCGCCTTGATGCGAGGTCAGACGCCCACGAATAGGTTGCTTGAGCAGGGGGTATGCCTAGGGCGGTGAAGCACTGTATGAAGTATTCGCCGCATGTTCTTATGCTCTCCATGTTTCCGCCGAGCTTGTTGTTAATCCACGAATGCCAGTCTGCGATGAATACGTTGAAGTCGAATCCTGCGTTTATCATGTCCAGAATCTTTCTCCCGCAAACTAGACCCATTCCGATGTGCATGAGTCCGCTTGCTTCAAATCCCCAGTAGGCTCGGGGATGCGCGTTGGTTTCCAAAATGTTTCGCAGTTCTTCACGGGTGATTACTTCCTCTGTGCCTCGTTCCACGAGTTGCAGTCGATTCTCCAGATCCATGTACAGTCGGTTCTCCATCAGTATTGTAGGCGTCTATGTTACCGAAGTGCCTGCTATTCTACTTTCGCTGGATTGGATTCGCCGCAGAGACAGATCGTTATCTATCTCTTGTAGCCCACAACACTAACACGCTAACTTCATGGAAGGGCTTCGCCCCACTCAGTTGGCTCTCTCGGAGGTGGGCTGCTATGACGCCTCTCCAGCGCTTGACTTCCTGCTTAGGGTGAATAGCTGACTGAGATCCAATTCCATTGCGGTCACGGGGTTTTCGAGTTTCCAATTCTCGATCACTTGCGGGTGCACCTCACCTACCCATCCTACGTCTTTCTGACTCACTAATACATTTCCGACTCGTCCTTCTAGAAAGCTAGGCTTGCTGGTGGATTTCAGGTCAAAATTGAATCCTAGGTTGAGCATTAGAGTTTCGAGAATGGATTTCATCTCGGTGAAGTTACTCTGTGCGTGTGCTGAGACACAGGACAATTTGCGAATGTCTACTGGCTGTTCATCCGTCCATATGGTGCAATCTCCTATCTCGAATAGGTTCTGTGGGTACTGTACGTGGGTATTGTTGGACAAGAACTCAAGCAAGCTTGGCAGTAGTTCAGGACGTAGGCACGTTAAGGTAATGACTTTGGGATTGCTGATTTCCACTAATTGGGTCTCCGGTTTATTCATCTTGGAGAATACTCGTTCCTTGTTGGTCATCATGAATGTCAGTACTTCTTGGAACCCGAACCCTACCATAAGTCCCCTTGCTCTATCAGAGTAGTCTTCTAGCGGCGACAGGCCGCCTATAGTGAGGTCTGAGGGCCATTTTGGCTCAATCTTGTTAAGGCCGTAGGCGGTTGCAATATCTTCGATTACGTCGTTAGGGTGTAGTATGTCAAGTCGATAGCATGGGATGGTCACCGTTAACGTCTTAGAGTTAAGCCGCCGAGCGTCATATCGGGCTAGTCCAAGCAGCTTGATGATTCGCGGGGGGGTCAATTCGAATCCTATGATTTCATTTACCTGTTGGATTGATAGCTGAATAGTTCTGCTTCTCATATCCGGTGTTATCACGCGTTTTGATTTCGCGTATTTGTAGTGGATTCGCGCGGGGAACAGTTTTCCACCCCTGTCCGCGAGCGTGGTTGCGAGTATTGTTAAGCAGTTCAATACGGTTTTCATGTTTGTGCCGGTAATTTCTACGAGTATGTTCTTGGTCTGTGGTACTATTCTTCCTAGGTCATTGGAGTTTATGATAGGTGGGAAGGAAAGGATTTGATTTTTCGCATCCATCAGAATTGGTAGTTTCTTTTGGTCCGCTAGGATTTGGCCGTACTCGATCCCCTTTGGATGTTTTTGGAGTATTTCCCGTAGTGTCATTGGATTTGTTCCCTGTAGTGGAATGAAACTTATGCTGTCAGGTTCTGCGATTCCATATCGTAGCGGCGGAGAGATGAGATCGAAGTCATAGAATCCTATTGAGGAGCGTTTTCGTTTTCGTCCGTAGCTTTGGTCGAGTTTTTCTTGAAGTTGGATTACTCCACGAATTATCTCATCGCTCAGCTTGACTCCGCGAGCGACGACGCATGCTATGTACGGTCTGATGTCTTTGAGCTCCTTGTCGACGGAAATGTCCGTGGCAATCTTGCTTGAAGCGTCATACCGCTTCAGACCTGTTTCTAATTCCAGAATTCCTCGCAGGGCACGTGCTATTCCTTCTGTGCTCCATGTGTCTGGGCGATTTGTGTCGACGTTTTCAATCTGTAATTCAGTATCGTCCTTTAGGGAGGAGGCTGCCTTGTCTCCGAAGGCGAGGTTTGAGATCTCACATTTGATTGAGTAGAAGAGTTCGTTTAACTGTTCTTCATTGCGGGGTAGTTGTTTTCCCACCAATTGTTCAAGGTCTGCCAGGTTTGATGTGATAGAGACCACGATTAGGCTGCCCTCTGTTTCCTGATCCATTCGAGGTCTTGGGAGAAGAGCATGCGAATATCATCAAGTCCGGCGTGCATCATGAATAGGCGGTCAACGCCGATTCCCCACGCGAGGACTGGTACCTTGATGCCAAGTGGGAGCGTTAGCTCTGGTCGGAAGATTCCGGAGCCGCCGAACTCTAGCCAACCGTAGCCTTTCTTGTATGCTTGGAGTTCAACGCTTGGTTCGGTGAATGGGAAGTAGTCTGGTTTGAACCTGACCTGGTCAGCTCCTGCGATCTCGACCGCGAACCGTTGGAGTACACCGAGGAGGTCGCGCAGGGAGAGGTTGGGTCCTACAACGATTCCTTCGACTTGATTGAACTCGGTAAGGTGTGTGCGGTCGACTGGGTCTGGCCTGAAGCATCGGACCACTGAGAAATATTTTCCCGGAATTTTGAGATTCTTGCTTACCAAGGTTCGAGCGCTAATGGCGGTTCCCTGGCTTCGAAGAATCATCTTCAAAGCTTCTGATCGTGAGTATTGGTATCCCCAGCCCGTTGACCCGGTCTTCCATCCGTTTTCATGAGTCTTCGCAACCGGTTCGATGAATCGTTCATATTCGCCTAATTTGCCGAGACGGTCGGTTTGTATGAGGTATAGGTCGTGGATTTCGCGGGCGGGATGATCTTGTGGCATGAATAGGGCGTCGCAGTTGAAGAACATTAGTTCTACAGTGGGGCCGGTCATTTCTTCGAATCCCAGAGCGACCAGTTTTGTCTTTAGGTCGTCAAGAAACTGGCGATACGGTTGTCTTTTGCCTGGCCAAGTGGGTGTGACGGGTGCTTCAAGGTTGTATTTTCGGAAAGCTACGGTCTGCCATCGGTGCGTAGTGATCAGTTCGGATGTGAGTTGGCTGACTTCGGTCGGAACGGTTATTCCTTGCTGTACGGCCTGCCAGCCCTGTGGTGTTAGCTCAATGTAGCGTTTCGTATGTTTCTTGCTAATTAGCAAGCGTCTTCGCTTTAGTGTGTCAAGGTCACTTCGAAGGTCGGCGGGTAGTTCTTCGACATTGTATTCGGGCTTGGAGGCTATTAGTTCGAGGGTTTTCTCAAGTTTATTCTTGTCGGGTATCGAGTTGGCCTTAAGCACGACCTTGTTGAGGTGAGTTGAAACGTCGCACCAGCGTGAATTCTTGACCCAGCCGAGCACGATGGGGGCGAGAGCGGGCTGGATATCGGCATGCTTCAAGGCCTGTTCGAGCAGCGTTTCTCCGCCCAGATCCATTACGGCCTGCAAAAGCCTTCGCTCTGGCAAGCCGCGTTTCGCATAATCCATTCCTTCGTCCGTGAGATGTACGGTCACCTGGTCAGACTCTGACACTTTCACTAATTGTTTCTCTTGGAGGACTGCGAGCGCGCGTGTCGCTGACGCGTTGTCGTGTCCTGAATTTGAGATAAGCTCGTCGAATGAGGAGTTGCCGCCTGTTCTTTGCAAGGCTCTCATGACGGCG
>DATKOK010000167.1:0-5619 GCA_035524675.1 Candidatus Methylomirabilota bacterium
AGGCGGGAATACTGCAGTCGCTGCCGCTAGATTGCTCGGCCAGAATCGAGCGATAATTTTCGGAGCTTTAGGTAACGACTCGATTGCTAAAGAGCAGGTTAGGATTTTTGAGCAAGAAGGAGTCGTTGTTACGGGGCTCAAGAACACGAAAGACCGACGCTCTGGCCAAGCGTTCATTGCTGTTGACCAGTCTGGTGAAAACAAGATTTACACACATTTCGGAGCCAACGCAACCGTTACCCCAGATGACTTGGACGATCCCACACGTAAAGAACTGATCTCCCAGGCCGCGGTGATCACGATTATGGACCCTCCTTTAGAGACAGCCATCAAACTCGCTGAAATGGCAAAGCGGCTGAATAAGCTGGTCGCGTTCGACCCAGGTGTCAAGTCCGAGTTGGGATTAGCCGCACTGCAACCAGTCCTCAAGAACACTGACTTCATGATCTCTAATGAATCTGAAATCAGAAATCTAACTGGGACAGAGGACCCTGCCAACGCGGCTGAGAAGCTGAGGAAGGATAACCCGATGCTGAAAGTAGTTTCGAAGCTTGGCGCACGAGGATCTATTCAATTCACCCCAGAGGGACAGGTGTATTGCGAAGCACTCGACCTGCAAGCTCTCGGAATGAAGGTCACTAATACTGTAGGTTGCGGCGACGCATTCTTAGGAGCCTTCTCGGCCGCACTATCTGAAGATTTGTCGGCTTTGGAAGCACTCAAGTGGGGCAGCTGTGCGGCTGGATTGAAAGCGACTAAGCCTGAGACGAGAGGTAGTCCAAACCGGGAGACTCTGCTCAAATACCTCGAGCAAGTGAAGATTAGAGAGCTGTCTTCCTGATGTGTTCTGCAATGAGCGGAGCTACGCTAACGTAGCTTATTGGTCCTGGAACCGTGTCTGTGCCGATTATGTTCAATACTCCAGCCTTCTTAATTCTGGTGAGCGCGTCCGTCGCCAGTATAGGATGCGTGCAAGCCACTTCGATCTGGTTAGCGCCCTGCGAATGAAGTATTCCTGCAGCCTCGATGATCGTACCTCCCGTGCTGATTATGTCATCTACTATCAGAATATCTCGTCCTTTGGCGCTGGCGCTTCTGGGCGTGACTTCCACCTTATCGGCAGCGAATCGTTTCTTCGTGAAAATATCGTAGTCGGTGCCAAGAGCTTCAGAAGCGAGTTTTGCCCATTGCTCGGCTTCAGCATCTGGTCCGATCACTAGAGGCTTTCTAAGTTTCCCCTCTTTCCTCACGTAGTCTGCAAGTAAGGGCATTGCTGATAGATTGTGTGATGGAATCCTGAAGACGTCCGAAGACTTCAGGACTCTATGCTGGTGCATGTCTATCGTGTAAATTTCATCTGTCCCTACAGTCTCGATCAATTTAGTAACTGTCCTGAAGCTGAGGGCTTCGCCAGGTTTGAAGCGTTCGTCCTGTCTAGCGTAGGCGAAGTATGGAATGAAACCGGTCACCTTTTTCGCCCCCAAGTCCTTCAACGCATCGACCAGAAGCAGGTATTCAAAAAGAAAATCGTCGGGCGTATGGTGCATAGATTGGATTACGGCTACCTGCTGGTCTTTGACATCGCTCAAGACTCTGACGTATTTCTCACCATCTGGGAATCGTTTGATTTCCGCCTTACCCGGCGTTAGACCCAGCTGAGTCGCAACGCTGCTCGCAAGACTTTCCGAAGACGAGCCACCGAGAATGATCAATTTAGAATACCTAATCCGTCGATCACTGCGAATCGGAAATAAAGGTTGTCTGAGTTAATCATCTTTGTTTTTTCATGCAGCTAACTGAGTGAAGCTTAAAGATGCCTGAGAGTAGGCTGAGTAGACACGCGTTGAAATTGCGAAAGGGGGTTGCGATAATCCTCGTTCTCACTGGACTATTGACCTTCGTTGCTGGTCTCTCGTCGTGGATAGTCAATGCGTATGCTCCGTTTAGTTCAACGGTGATGATCATTCTTGGAGTATTGTTACTCGCGTTCGGAATAATAGTCATGATCATAGAACGACTCGAGTCGTGGCTCAGTCACGGTCAGGCGGCATTAGTGGATGGTCTACAAGCAGGGTAAGATCGTGAAGCCTCTGGACTTTCAGGCTCACCTTACGCAGATTGCTGCAGATGCTGCGGAACATGCGGGCAGAGAATTGCTGCGAATGTTCAGAGAAGGGAGAATTTCTGTCAGGCGCAAGTTTGACTATCCTGGGAGCATCGTGACCAATGCCGACAAGAATGCCGAGCGAATCATCCTGTCACGACTTAGGAAGAGTAGTATTCGAAGCACCGTAGTTTCTGAAGAAGCGGGCAGAATCGACTTAGGATCGAAGGAGGTTGTCTGGGCGGTTGATCCCCTAGATGGAACGATGAACTATGCAAAACGCATCCCCTACTTTGCCGTCTCGATAGGCTGTATCTTCGAGGGCAAACCAGTCGGCGGCGCAATCTACAATCCAATCCTTGACGAGATGTTCACGGCGACTGAGGGTGGAGGCGCACACCTCAACGGCAAGAGAATACACGTCTCCCGCGAAAAATCTCTGCGGGGCGCATCTCTGATATTCGAATGGTGGAATCACGAACCTCTCATCCCCGACCCCCTAGAGTTGGAGAAGCAACTCTTTCGCTTTACTCGGCGTGTTAGGTCACCCGGGAGTGTTGCCTTGAATCTCTGTAGCGTAGCAATGGGGAGGTTCGATGGCTTGATAACGGTATTTCAACGGTCACCAATCTATGAAATAGCAGCCGGATGCCTAATCGTGGAGGAAGCCGGGGGCAGAGTTACTAATTCCGCAGGAAGAAATTGGGATACGTTTAGTGGATCAGTGATAGCTGCCAACGGAAGAATTCACAGAGGAATCTTGAGCCTGATAAATCGTTGACCTATAGACCTTCCTTTGAGAGTTCCTGAAGAAGGTCCCGTTGTCGTTGATTCAGCTTCGTCGGAATCTGTACTCTTATGACTACGAGCTCATCTCCGCGGCCGCTGAATCGTAACCCTGGCATTCCCTTCTTCCTCAATCTGAACACGGTTCCGGTTTGAGTTCCAGGAGGCATTGATATCCGTGCTTGTCCGTCCAGCGTTGGTACATCAACATCGCCTCCCAGCGTAGCTTTCGATAAAGGGACGTCTACGTGACAAACGAGGTCGTTGTCCTCTCGCTGAAACACGTTGTGTGGCATTACGTTGATAAGTACGTAGAGGTCGCCTTTCGGACCTCCACCGTTTGATGCATCACCTTCTCCTCGAAGAATGAGCTGCGAACCACGGTCAACTCCGGGCGGTATCTTGACGTTGATGCGCCTGTGAAGTTCTACCAACCCGTTGCCGCGGCAGACGCTGCAAGGCTTCTCAATTATTTCGCCTCGTCCCCTGCATTTTCGGCATGGTTCGATTCTGGAGAACTGCATGAATCCAGTTACCTGAACATGCTGAACTTGACCTGCCCCACCACATTCAGAACATCTCTTGGGTGAAGTGCCGGGCTTTGCGCCTGTACCTCCACACTCGGAACATCGTTCGCTCCTTGGTACCTCTATTTCCTTGCTAAGCCCTGAGTATGCCTGTTCCAGCGTGATATCCAGGTCGTATCGAAGGTCCTGCCCTCGTTGTGGTCCTCGCTGCCGTCGACCGCCAAAGAGCGTGCTGAAGATCGAGTCGAAACCGCCAAAGCCGAAGCCGAAGTCTCGGAAGATCTCGTCAAAGTTGACACCTCGGAAGATGTCCTCGGACGTGTATCGGGAATCAATTCCCGCATGACCGAACTGATCGTACTGGGCTCGCTTTTGGTCATCGGAGAGTACGGCGAAGGCTTCCGAGATTTCCTTGAATTTGTCTTCCGCGTCGGGAGATTTGTTTCTGTCTGGGTGGTATTGGAGGGCAAGCTTCCGGTACTGAGTCTTTATCTCATCCTTACTCGCAGTCTTCGGGATGTTTAGTATGTCGTAGTAATCGCGTTTTGACAAGCGCCATCTGCCGCAATGTTAATGCTACTTCTTATCGTCCACTACCTTGTAGTCGACATCTACGGCGTCTTTCTTGCTTGTGTCGGCTGAGGCGGGTCCAGCCTGAGTTTGATTCGGAGGAGGTTGCTGTTGCGCTTGTTGAGCTTGTTGTTGCGCAACGCTCTGATACGCAGCGGTACCAATCTCCTGCAAGACTTTCTGGAGGTCTTCCATCTTCTGTTTGATCGGATCGACTTCTTTGCCAGCAAGTGCCTCTCGCAAGGCGACGATTGATTTCGACAACTTCTCCGACTGGTCCTTCGTAATTTTCGCTGCTAATTCTTTCTGAAGTCTCTCCGCACTGTAAATGGCATTATCTGCTTGGTTGCGGATCTCGACTTCTTCCTTGCGCTTCTGGTCGGCTGCTGCGAATTGTTCAGCCTGCTTGACCATCTTGTCAATCTCATCTTTGGGAAGCTTGGTCGAAGCGGTTATCGTAATCTTCTGCTCTCGACTCGTAGCCAGATCCTTCGCTGAGACGTTGATGATGCCGTTCGCGTCAATATCGAATGTTACTTCGATTTGAGGAACACCGCGGGGGGCTGGCGGAATGCCGGTTAAGTTGAACATGCCGAGGGAGACGTTGTCAGCGGCCATCGGTCGTTCTCCTTGAATGACGTGGACGGTGACAGTTGTTTGCATATCGGCAGCGGTGGAGAAGATTTGGCTTCGCTTTGTTGGGATCGTCGTATTCCTATCGATTATCTTGGTGGCAACTCCACCCAACGTCTCGACGCCAAGCGATAGGGGTGTTACGTCTAAGAGGAGAAGATCGCGTACTTCTCCCGCCATGACTCCAGCTTGGATGGCAGCACCCATAGCGACACATTCCATCGGATCGACTCCCCTCTCCGCCTCCTTGCCCATGTGATCTTCAACAAACTTCCTGACGATAGGCATCCGAGTAGGACCACCAACTAGGATGATCTTGTCAACCTCTTTCGGCGTGAGCTTGCCGTCCGCCAAGGCTCTTTCCATGGGGCCCTGACACCGATCAATCGTAGGTCTGACGATCTCCTCCAGTTTAGCACGCGTAAGAGTCATTGTGAGATGCTTTGGCCCTGTAGCATCGGCAGAGATGAATGGTAGATTAATCTCAGTCGATAGAACGGTGGACAGCTCAATCTTGGCTTTTTCAGCCCCTTCACGTACGCGTTGGACAGCAACCTTGTCGTTGCGTAGGTCTATTCCGTTAGTCGCCTTGAACTCGCCCGCGACGTAGTCAATAAGCGCGTTGTCCATGTCGGTTCCTCCGAGTTGAGTATCGCCATTTGTCGAGATTACTGTGAACACTGGCGTGACCTTCCCCGTGTCATCCTTAGAGGGGGCCACTTCCATGATCGTAACATCGAGAGTTCCACCGCCCAAATCGAAAACCATGATCTTCATCTCCTTTTCAGGCCGATCGAGACCGTAGGCGAGCGAAGCCGCGGTGGGCTCGTTGATTATTCTGACAACTTCAAGTCCGGCAATGGAGCCTGCGTCCTTTGTGGCTTGGCGCTGGTTGTCGTTAAAGTATGCGGGAACAGTGATAACGGCCTTCTCAACTTTATCACTGAGGAAGGCCTCCGCATCACGTTTGATCTTTTGAAGAATGAAAGCCGAAATCTG
>DATKOK010000168.1:0-6273 GCA_035524675.1 Candidatus Methylomirabilota bacterium
CAGGATATCTCTGTTGATCCCGGCTGAGTTTCGGATAAGTCCATGCTCGTCTCCATTTTAATCGAGACGCCAGCCCCCCCGCCGTCGGCTTGAAACCTGACATGTGATGGAGGATTTTGCTCGAGCAGTGTAAACGTGAACTTGAAATTGGCCTTGAAGAAAGAAAATCCCGCCTGCAAGGTTACGACAAATGTGTTCGCATCCTTGACTTCGAACTGTTGAAGACCGGGGAGACATTCAGCTACCCGTTCTGGATTCGATATGAGCTCCCAGACGTCGTTTCGGCTGGACTCGAGCGCGTATTTTCCTTCTAAGTGCAATTATACTCTGTTCGTTAGTGACTCTTTGGGTTAAATGATCTTTCGATAAGATGACCGGTCTTCGCTCGAGTTAGTTTCCTCTTCGCTGTATCCAAGTTTGATTGTTAATACTTGGAAGGGATTTTTGCGTTCTTCGGCAGGATCTTTCTCACTGCAATTAGGTAACCCAGGTAGCCGATGAAAACTGCAACCGATTGGCCGGCGAACGCGGAATAGGCTGCGACCGTGGGGGGTATTCCGCTTACAATCGGTAGCATATAGGCCAGCCATAGAGATGTCAGGATCACGTACACTACGCATCCGGCGAAGGTGTTGAACTTTCGTGCGTAATACACTACGAGTAGTCCTATGAACGAGATCGCGGGCGAGACCATGCCTATCGGCGTGACTTGGAATCCGATCCCTGCGATGAACTGTCCGAGCGTTAAGCCGAAAACTGCGGGCAGACCGAAGATTGCAACGAAAGCTGTGGGAATCACTCCGATCTCGATATGGTAGGCTAAGAAGAGTAACTTGGGTAGGCCGAGGGTTGAAGCTGCGTATACAGCGGCGAAGATGACGAAAGTCCCGAAATCCTCTAACTTCACGCTACTCTACCCCCTTGCCACATCAACGCGAACAGGAACAGCCAGATGATGTGAACAAAATGCCAGTACGTGGATGTCGCTTCAACGAACCCGTGGTTCTTCGGAGAGTATTGACCCATCAATGCGCGTACGTCCGTATAGCAATACGCGATGACTCCAACCAAGACGTGCGCTCCGTGAATGCCAGTTAGAAGATAGAAGGTTGCACCGAAAAAGTTGGTTGAAGGCGTCAAAATGTTGTTCAGGATCAGATGAGGCCATTCGAATCCGAACTGAAGAATGGGGAATAACGCACCGAGCATAGTGGTCCCGATGAGGCCTGCCTTGAAGGCCCTCATTCTTCCATGCTTCAACTGCCAAATCGCCCATTCTACAAGAATGCTGCTCGAGATGAGGATCAACGTTTGTGCACGAGCAATGAGATCGTCGAGTATCGGAGTTCCAGGCGGAGGCCAAATTGCAAATTGTTCTCGGATAGCGAAGTACATCGCGAATGCTCCACCAAAGAGTAAGAGCTCCGTCATTATGATTATCTGAATCGTCAAATTGATGTCAACAGGAAAGGCTCCGACGAGTGTGTCCCTGGGAATTCTGCCTAACTTGGAAAGTGTTGAAGACCAGTTGCGAGTGTCGCTATACAGAAAACCTCCCAGAATCAATGCCGAAGCAGAAACCAACAGGAAACCGGCGACCAACATCACTCCTTTCATGAGGAAGAAGAACCCAACTGCCGAGAGCCCAGTCGCGAACGCAATCAATGCTGGCCATATGCTGCTCTCATACTGGCCAGTATCGTGCGAGGCCTCAGCGGCATCCCCCATTTTCAAAAACCTCCAGCCCAGCCGCACTGCACGAAATATAAGTGTTTTCGGAGTCGTTAGGGAGCCACTTGACATAAGTCAAGTCGAATTTTATTAGCGACTGCTTGCTTTCCCACACAGCAGATGAAATTGAACTCACGAAGGCTATACCAAATCATCGGCATAGTGTGCGGGTTCGCGCTCGTCGACTACGGCTTCAATTTCATCGCCCTTGGACTACCCGGAGCCCGTGAGATGACGTCACAATTTATCGGCGTCAACCTGCTGCTTGGAGGATCAGTGGTCATTTTCATTTCGATATTCTTCTTACTCAGGCCATCTCAATCACCAGTACCAACTCCGGCCCAAGCAGGGGCACCTCCGAGTATCGGGATTGAGACGGTTGTAGAGGAACAGACTCCTCCACAATTTCGGTTCTACAAGAATATTCAGTACATTGGTTACTTCATGACCGCGCTTGGGCTCTTCTCTGCTGCAGATCTATTGCTTCAGGTCTTCATCTACCAAACGTACAATGAAGCTCGATGGTGGGTTGACATACTGCTAGTCGTATTTGGAGTGTTAGCGTATGCCATTTTCGTTTCACTCGGTCACATAGGAGCTCAGGAGGAGAGGGCACTCGTCACTTCACAACCTGTCCTGACACCAGCGGATACAGCCACAATGGGAGATACTGCGGCTCCTACCGTAGAGTCAAGAGCTCTCGTCCCGGATACGTTCGATTTGCAATTAGATCAATTCTCACGGTCGTCGAGCGGAGAATTTGAGCGCAAATTATCCGACAATACCTATGATATGGTTAGTGTACGGCCTGAAATGGTCAATGTTTGGAGGGAGAATCGAACAGAGATGCGGTCCTCGTACTTGGCTGGGCCCTATGAAATAAGCTCAGAGGTCTTGAAGGAGCATGCTAAACTAGGCGAACCAATCCGAATCGGCATCCTCTCGATCTCAAATGAAGCAGTACAAGAACTGCTCAACATGCAGCGAGAACTACACGCGCAGGTCGCGAGTTAGAAATCGCTAGCGGGTAAGTATCGCCCGTAAGATTATTCCAACAACAGCAATTGCAGTAATCGTGAACCCAATCGCTACGACCTGTTCCTTCGACAATCCTATCTGAGCCTCCCTGGATTACTGAACGAGAATATGGACGTTATGAGTGCGGACGCGAAGACGAGTGTAGCCATCCCAAGATGTGCAGTAACAACAACGGGAAGAGTTCTCGTCTGTACCGTCAGCATCCCTAATGTAATCTGCGCAAGCAGAAGAACGAAGGTCAACGTGGCAAAGAGCGTGACCCTGCCCATGCGCTTGTAGAACTTCCAAGCCATCAGCATGGTTGCGATAACCGCTATGGTGACCTCAATCGTCCAGACGCGGTGAGTAAACTCGATGAGGACGCTAATCGTAAGGTTCGGTAAGACTTGACCGTTGCAGAGAGGCCAATCGGGACAGGCTAGACCAGAATCTGTGGAGGCAACAAGCCCCCCGAGAACTATCAGCACGTAGATTGAAAGGGCTGTTACCACTGACATTCCTTGGAATGTCCGGCTCTTCACTTCCATGGGTCCCCAGTTATTTTGGGTCCACGAAGCCAACTGAACACTAAATTCGCTACTAGAATCAACACGCCAATTCCAATCAGAAACCCGGAAATCGAGGCGAGCAAGTTAGGCGTCGCATACTGGATCGGATAAGTGTACCAACGGCGGGGCATGCCCTCCAGACCTAGAAGAAGCATCGTTGAGAACAAGATGTATATTCCGACTTCGGTTATGACGAATTGAATGTTCCCCCATTTCTCGCTGTACATTTTGCCCGTCATGTAAGGGAAGTAGAAGTACAAGCCAGCGAACAATGCCTGGGTTGACGCGCCTAACAGCATCAGATGCAGGTGTCCAACCACCCAGTAGGTATCATGCAGCAGGTAGTCGACTGGGATCGCGGCTTGGAACACTCCAGTTGCACCTGCGAAGAAGAACGTGGAAATGAACGCGATGGCATACTTCATGGGCACTTTAAGACTAATCTTCCCCCCGATCATGGTGCCTATCCAGTTGAACACTTTGATGCCAGATGGTACGGCGATAGCGAGTGTCATTGCCATGAACGGAAACCTAGCGATGTCGGAGAGGCCTGATGTGAACATGTGATGTGCCCAGACGCCGAAACCGAACACTCCGATCATGATGCCGGAGCCAGCGACCATACCGTAACCGAAGATCGGTTTGTGGGAAAGTGCGGGTACAATTTCTGAAATAATTCCGAAGGCAGGTATAATCATAATGTACACTTCAGGGTGACCAAAGAACCAGAAGAGATGTTGCCACATCAACGGGTCACCGCCCAGTTGTGGAATAAAGAATCCCGTTCCCAGATTTCTGTCCAGCAGAAGCATTATCAGAGCAGCAGAGAGGACTGGCGTGGCACCTATGATCAGAAATGAGTTTACCAGAATCATCCAAACGAAGAGCGACATATTCCGAAACATAACGCCGGGAGCTCGCATCTTGTATATCGTCAGAATGAAGTTAATTGCACCAAGCACTGAAGAGGTTCCAAGAACGATCAACCCAAGGAGCCAAAGGTCAATTCCGTAACCGGGGGAATAAGCAGACAATGGCGCGTACCCGCTCCACCCAGCATCTGGCAGCCCCGCCCAGATGAGAACGCCACCCACTGGGAATAGCCAATAGCTCAACGCGTTCAATCTAGGGAAGTACATATCTTCGGCACCAATGAGCTTTGGCACAAGGTAATTTCCAAAGCCCACGAGACATGGTATAACCCAGAGAAAGATCATCGTCGTGCCGTGAGTGGTGAAGAGGCTGTCATAAATCTCAGGAGTCACCACCGCGTTGCCTGGTTCGGCCAACTGGGTCCTGATTAGCAGGGCGGCTACCCCGCCCATTATGAAGAAGAAGAACGAAGTTGTAATGTACAGTATGCCAATGTCCGTGTGATGCGTTGTTGTTAGGATGCCTCTGATGCTTGTGTAGAACGCTGGCTTCTCTTTCTCTTTCAGCGCTGTCTGCAATCAGCATACTCCCTAAGGTGTTACTACGAGTTGACCCAACATTGTGTAGTGTCCAGTACCGCAGAATTGTGTACATTCAATCCGATAGGTACCCGGTTGGTCCACTTGAATCCATGTGTGGTTAATATGGCCCGGAATTGCGTCGATGTGAATGCCGAGTTCGTAAATGAAGAAACTATGGGCAACGTCTAGTGATACTATTTCAAGTTGGACGGCTTGTCCCGCTTTCAAATATAGATAATTCTGAGTCGTCGTCCCGTTTGGGTAATTGATTGCTGTTCCGTTCGGGTAGGTGATAGAAGACCCGTTTGGGTATTGAAATGTCCAGTAGAATGTTCGAGCTATCACCTTGATCGTTTCCGTCGCGGTCGGAGGCGGCGTGTCTATCGCGACAAGGTTGAATCCAGCTACCACGCCGATATACCCGAGAACTACTGACGTAATTAAAATCGACATGATTTCGATCGCGTGAGTTTTCGATACCATCACTGTGCCCCCTTTCTTTCTGGTTTCTCACGATACCGTATAATCGCGTAGAACAAAAGGCCGAAAACAACAATCCCGACTACGATGCCGATCATGAGGATCTGATTGAACAAGGCCCATTCTCTCTCTACCTGAGGGGACTGAGCTGAAGCCGATGGAAGTAAACCCACAATGAATGCGAGAATACTACTTGTCACGCCCAACACTAAGCGTACGGAACGGAATTTCAACCAGTATCACACGGCAATTTTGACGCCTGAAACATTTTAGGTCCAATATTTAGCTTTAGGTGGGCCCGTCTCCGGCTCGTTTGATCAAAGGTCAGGTTGAAGAATCTCTCCATCCGGGAAGAATACGGTACGTTTGAGTAGCAAGAGTCGAAGAGGGGTGACCGTTGCTGAGTCAGCAGGTGCCACAATTCGAAGGATTACTCCCCTCGGCTTAACTGACCAAGAAGCAGTTGGTTGGTACCGGAATTATTCGCAAACCAATTGGATGTTGAGGTCTGTTCTTGCGCTCTTTTCCGGTCTTGGTCTACTTGTGTACGGTATCGTCTTCGCGAATTTTCTCGAGTCGTCATTGATGTCGAGCATGATCATTCGACCAGTTGTCTATGCAATAGTAGGTGGGTTGTTCGCTTACGCAGCGTACTCAGTGGCATCTAGTGGGATCTCAGTTAGGCTCTCAATTATTCACGAATCGGTGTTGAGAAGAACCACCTTGATAAATCGACAAGGGGTTTTACCCTTCGTATTAGCTATGCTGATGATTTACTATTGGTCTCTTCCCTTCAGCTTCCACGCAGTTCAGTTGAGTAACATCACTCATTACGTGATGTACTTGACTTTCATTTGTGCTGGAGGACTGGTCTTGACTGGAGTCACGCTAGTGAGTCGCCCTCTCCTCATGATCCTCTCTGTCGCCGTCGGGAAGGCACTTGGACTTTATGGTGCATATCTAATCCTTTCACCAGCATACCTGTATGATGTGTATCCTGCTGCTCAACAAGCCGACACTGG
>DATKOK010000169.1:0-4887 GCA_035524675.1 Candidatus Methylomirabilota bacterium
TCGCCCCTTGTTGAATCGACCGAAAGAGGCTTGGTAAGCCATTACCGCGTCCTTACTTTCGTCGCTTCCTCTTGTGCAACTTGGTTTTTCTGAGTTTACCGAATTTTCGAAGAACTGTAGCAGCGGCAGATTCAACGATGAGCCTTCTTCCTTCTAGCCTGACATGCAACATGGCGCCCTTGCCAAACGGAAAGTTAGAATCCGTTGTAAGCTTAGTTGGGAGGTATATGCGGGGTGATTCGTACACTCTACCGTCTGGCATCCTTTTCTTCGTTATTACGTAACTGGTGACGGCTTCTCTCATGGATTGCCACTTTCGGGTTCAAAATTAGACGGATATTCCGATTGAGATAACGGATAGTAGCGTAAACATGTAAAAATCGGTATCCGACCATGACCGGTTTGCGGCTTTCGAGTGTCAATCTCGGATGGTGGCATGTACAGATTCATGCAAGGACTCCCATGCGCTTCAGGTCGATCTGGGTCGACGGCGCGTGGCTAAGACGAGGAGAAGGCCGAACGTAATCCCCGCTATGATTGCTTCCACTGGAAAGCCTGGTAGGCCGACTCCCCAGTACGGGTTGCCTGCTTGACTTGGCAAGCTCGAACTGACTTGCAGGGTCGTGCTTGACTGACTCGCTGGACCTACGAAGCTGGCTGGCTCAATCAAGGGTTGTTGAGGTGTTTGATTGAAGTCGAGCGAGTTCATCATGGTATTCGTGGTTACGTCTCGGGTTCCAAGTTTTGGTAGGTTGAAGTTATCTTCAGCAAGCCTCAGCAATGAGGCGAACTCGTATTGAGTGTGATCAATGAATCCATGCTTTGCCCACGGTGAGACGACCAGAGTTGGAACTCTGAAACCTTCCCCGTAAGCATCGACCTGAGGCGGAGGAACATGGTCGTAAAACCCTCCGTAATCATCCCACGTGATGACTATAGCCGTAGAAGCCCAATAGGGACTCTCCATGACCTTGTTGACAAGGTATGAAACGTAATCCATGCCGCAGTCACTCCGTGCTGGTGGATGCTCACTCGGCATTTGGCCGACGCACGCTTGAGGCCAAGTCGGCGGATGCCACGCGCCTGGTATGATCCACGAGACGGCCGGAAGCTGCCCGCTCTCGATATCTGAAACGAAGGACTGCGTGTTTCTAACATGATCCGCCAGTTGGCCAGGATGTTCTTGGAAGTATGCGAATAATGGTAGAACGTTCCAGATAGTAGGTCTCAACGGATGCACACTCCCATTGTACCAGATCCAGGGAATGCTGGCGTTGCTCAGTTCCTCAGCCAACGTCGCCCAATTGAGCGTGACTCCTTGCCAGTTGAAATTGCTCGCTGGATTATCTATTACCCCACCATTCAGGATCCACCTGTTAGCCATGTTTACGGGACCATTGGTTCCTGACACGATGTATAGATGGTTGGGGAAGCTGGGTCCCATCATCGACGAGAAGAAGTTATCATCTAATACAAATTGGTCCGCGTAATCCCAATAATAAGGAATGTCGCTCCTGTCGTAATACCCCATAGTTAGAATGCTTCTCTCTCCCGTCACGAATCCATCCATCTTTCCACCATCATAATCTATGTGTGCGACACTCCACGCATGGCTCAGATCGCCCTGAATACTCTCGTTGTTGAACGGGAAAGGCCCAACGCCTCCACTTTGAACATCATCAGGCTCCATCGGCACGGTCTGGTTCAGCTGCGACGGGTCGCTAATTCCAGGCGGCAACTCATCACCTACGATCATGATCGGCTGCTTTATGTTGAGGTGAAAAGGCGAGGCATATCCTAATCTGAGGTCGCTAACATTAAGCGGGATTTGCAGTCCCGGTGGAAATCCGTTCGCTCCCGGGTATGTTCCGAAATAGTTATCGAACGAGTGATTCTCCTGAACAATGAAGATCAAGTGCTGTATTCTTGAAGTTCCGTACGCGTAACCGATGTTTGGCCCAACACTGAGGCCGACCGCCAACAAACCGACAATTAGGCCGACAAGAATTGTTCTCATGCGATCCACAATCCTCGCGCGAGTTATGAGTATAAAAGGGATTGTGAACGTTTCGTACAGCTGCGTGGTGACTCGATGAAATTCATAGGTATCGACCTTGCGGGATCTCCTAAACGTCCCACTGGGTTCTGCTTAGCAGATTCCAGTTTGCGAGTTGAATGTCAATTGCTCTATACGGATAAGGAGATACTTGAAGCCGTTAGGGTGTCCGCTGGGAGGATCGCTGCTATCGACGCCCCGTTAGCTTTGCCAAAGGGTCGTCACTGCATTGGGGAGCACTGTCGAGGGCGGGCTCATTTCCGGACTTGTGACCGGGTGCTAACTCGAATGCGAATCAAAGGTTTCCCGATCACTATAGGACCTATGCGCATGCTCACGTCGCGCGGAATGAATCTTGCCAGGCGTCTGAAGCGAATGGGAGTCGAATCGGTAGAAACCTTTCCCGGAGGAGCTCAGGACATTCTTGGCATGCCTAGGAAGCAGGTTGATCTGGAGGCACTTCAACGAGCACTGGCTGAGATGTGCACGGGCGACGTCCTTGAACGGAAACTAACGGGCGATGAGCTCGACGCCATCAACTGTGCGTTGGTTGCAAAGGATTATGCGAGTGGGAGCTACTTGGCGATCGGTGATCCGTCAGAAATCCTCATGATCCTGCCTCGGCCAGACCCACGAAGAAAGTCAGGTGGCTAAGCCTGATATCAGGAATGGCTAGTTGTCCACCATCCGTTTATGTGCGTCTATGTGACACAGAATGGGTCTCGGACATTGATTCAGATATCCGCAGTCGAACCTATCCGGGGCAAGATGGATGACCCCGTTCGAATAGAGTCGGAGGAGTTAATCAACACCAGATTCGCATCCTACCTCTCTGACGAATCGGGCTTCGGCCCTGGAAAAGCGTCCCTTCTAGTTCTTCCGAACAGTGAATTGCAGGTAGCCCAGTTTCTAAGAGAAATGAATCAGAAACGGATTCCAGTTACTGTATCTGGGGGAAGGACTGGGATCGTTGCGGGAGCCGTCCCCGAAGGAGGGGCTCTGCTCTCGCTGGACAAAATGGATGAGATTACAGCGATCAGGCGGGATGAGCAAGCTAAGGAATGGAGACTCGTCTGTCAACCGGGCATTAGGCTTGCGGAATTGCAGAAGAAGATAGCTACGAAGAATTTGGGGAAAGATGATGATTCTGCGTGGAAAGATTTACCTCAGTTCCTGAGTGACCCGTCTCCATATTTCTATCCTCCCGACCCAACGGAGGACACTGCCTCGCTTGGAGGAACTGTCGCAACCGATGCCTCTGGCGCTAGAACATACCTCTACGGACGCACGCGTGAACACGTTCGAGCTATCCGAGTTGTCTTGCCAAACGGAGAGGCCCTTAACTTGCGTCGAGGAGAGCACATCACGCACTCTGACAGCATGTTTCAGCTGCGTCACCTTGACGGAACCATGACTGACATTCCGCTGCCAAGGTACGGGCGACCGAACGTCAAGTGTGCAACTGGCTACTTTACGAAGCAGAACATGGACCTGATCGACCTATTCATAGGCTCAGAAGGCACACTGGGGGTCATAACATCAATTGAGATCGCGTTGAAGAAGAGACCGCAAACAGCCATGCTCTTAGCGTTCTTCTCCTCCATGCATGACGCAATTTCATTTGTAATCAAAGTTCGCTCAATTGCGCGAAATACCGATAAATTACCAGTTTACTCGTTGGAATACCTGGACTCTAACTCGCTTAGACTACTACACGAAGTCAACGAGGACCAAAAGCTGGGAATGAAGCTACCCCAGGACAAGGCGGCTGCGATACTGTCAGAATTTCAATCCATAGAAGCTGCCATTGAAGTTCTTGTCGAACAGCTCAGCCTACATCACTCATCAGCAGATGAAACGATTAGCGGTATTGATGAACGCGACAAAGAACGATTACGAACGCTAAGACACTCAATTCCCGAAGCAATAAACCGGATCATTGCGAAGAGGAAAAACGAGATTCGCGGACTGCACAAATTGGGCACAGATACAGCCGTGCCAGACGATCGGCTCATGGACATCATGAACGGTTATGGCAAACGGCTTACTGAGAGTAAACTAGAGCACTACGTTATCGGCCACATCGCAGAGAACCACCTCCATGTCAACATTCTTCCAAGATCCCTTCCAGAACTAGAAGCAGGTGAGCAACTTGTACGGCTTCTTGCTCAGGACGCGGTCGCGATGGGAGGCGTAGTTTCGGCCGAGCACGGAATCGGGAAGATGAAACGGAGCTTCATGGACATAATGTTCCATGATACAGATATCGAGCAAATGAGAGCTACGAAACGGGCAATTGACCCCAACTTAATCCTTTGCAGAGGAAATATCTTCAACGCGTAGAACCTCTTTTCACTACTGATATTCAGGGCGGAAACACATCGCAAGCTTCAAAGTCCCTCGCAGTATTACTTTCGGCTCATGAAAGTCAACCTAGCCCTCCTGAGTGTTTACGATAAGACTGGAATCTTAGAATTCGCACGTGGACTACTCGATATCGGAGTCGACTTGCTATCAACGGGCGGAACCGCGCAATTACTGAGAGAAAATGGATTACGTGTCCGCGAGATCTCAGACTACACCGGATTTCCTGAGATACTAGGAGGCCGAGTAAAGAGCCTTCACCCGAAAATTCACGCCGGACTATTATATCGACGCGATAATCAGAGCGATCAAGAAACCATAGAAAAACTGGGCATTCACCCGATCGACATGGTCGTCGTTAACCTATATCCATTCGAAAAAGTCACAGCACATAAAGTCGACCTGACTGAAGCCATCGAGAATATTGACATCGGAGGGCCTTCAATGATTCGCGCTGCAGCCAAGAA
>DATKOK010000170.1:0-42270 GCA_035524675.1 Candidatus Methylomirabilota bacterium
TACGGGTGCCCCGATTGAACCGTAAGAGGTTGAACACTAGAATTGAGAACGACCTTCGGAACGAGCTTCTTCGAACCTACGACGAATATTGCCAACTGCTAATTGCGATCAGAGAATACGTCGCTACCAACCGCCTGACCCGTTAGCAACCTATCCTCATTGAGATTCATCAAGAGATGTTCGGCGAGGACAGCCCCAAGGTATTCAACGAAATTCATAAAATCTCCCTAGAGCTGTCCACTGGCGAGAGCAATGCATGTGTATTCGACAAGTTACACGTTCATTCAACGCCTTATGGTCCCAGCTGAAGAAGCATTTCACTGGTCAACGGACTATCGACCAGACGACCTTGCATTGATGGGCGAAAAGGGGCAACGAAGAATAAAGAGAGTTACAAAAGATACGATAATTCTTGAGGAGCGTGTAGCGCAGGAACACAAGAAGGTCAGGAAACTCAAACTCGTCAAGATCAATCCGAAAAAACTTTCATGGCACAACATACAACTCCAAGGGCCAAACAAATACTCTGAGTTCATCTATGAAATATCACCCGAAGGACCCCAGAGATCGAGACTCACTTTCACGGGATTGTTGGTTGTTTATGCAAAAAACCGTATCAGTCGTCAGAGACTCAAACATATTGCGAGCGAAGAAAGAGAGTACGACTCCAGAGCCTGGAAATTCTTGGCTAGTGCGATGGCCGAAGAGCTACGACCAGACTGATTGCCTACTCGATCTCTCCGGACCAGTCAGAGCTAACTCACTTTTGAAATCGACCTGATACACGCATCACGAATGACATAACGAGCGGGATTAACCAGAAGTAGAACCTCAACGGCAGCTCCTGCAGTTTGACGCTCCAGAAGAAAGGCATAATCGTTATCGAGAAGAGGGCAGCGGAAATGAACAGTGAATCCCTGACACGCTTATAGTGACCGACCAGGTCTGCTGGGACCAGTCCTCTCTCTTCGTGAGCTAGTTCAACAGTAAATAACGCAAGAATCAACATGAGACCAGTCATGTCCAGGGCGTATAATGTTGATGCGAAGTTTAGAAGTACTGCGTGATCTGAGAGATCGAAAATTACGTTCAGATAGAAGAGGTATGGTTCGATCGAAACGAGAAATAGCAAAACCACATTTAGATTAACCACAGCACCGCTTTCCAGCGGAAGAACCGACATTATGTTCGTATAACCCATCCAGACGGAGATCAAGATTAAGAAACTGAATCCGAACTCTGCAATGTCAATCAGCATCCGGAACGGCGTGGCAGGGATTCGCGAAATTAGGGAAATAGCACCGATTGATAACGCCAGCCCAAAAATGAGATCAGAAAGAGATTCGATCCGTGGTCTGGGTCGTCTTATGGTTTGGTCCAAGGTCAAGTCGCAACCAGTGGTCGTCCATAGTTCAAAAGTTCTTTGTTAGCCTCCCTGCTGAAGCGTTCACGCTGCGACTTGACCGTCAGGGCTGCGACGAATTGATTACTGGTTTCCCGACATTACATGTATTCTTAGGGAAGGTCCCAACGTATGAAATGAGGCGATAGATATTGCCTAAGCTTGAGAACCCAGTCGAGAGTCCATGTTTCGGCTGTGGCCCCAAACATACCAGAGGACTAAGACTCTCATTCGAACGCCGTGGGAGACAGGTCGTGTGTATTCACACTCCGCGTAAGGATGAAGTGGGCTGGCCAGGCTATATGCATCCAGGGTTGCATTTTATGGTTCTTCGTGAAACAAGCTATTGGGGTGCTCTCGAATTAGGGGGAAAAGTGCATGGGGCAGGAATTACATGCGTGTTCCGCATGTATGCGTCTCCACCTGTCAATGTGCCGTTTCGCACGAGGTCCAGAATAGTGAAGCGGACTCGCCGCGGACTCCATATTGTCGCCGTGAGTGAGTCATTGAGTGGAAAAAGACGTTATGGTATGCTGCAGACCACCTATTTGCCAGCAAAAAGGTCGTTCGTAAGGAGAGCTGGCCTCCAGCTCCCAGATTATCTTCTCAGCGATATGGATCCTTAAGCAAGCGAACCAATATAACGTAGTGGCATCTTGACAATCCAGTAAGTTTCAAACCGTTGTGACTTACCGATAACCTAGTCTTGCTCTCGCCAAAGCGGTGCAAGGACAAGGCGCGTCAGGCTCTTTTCTCTTCTAGAAATGTAAGCCGATTCTCAATTGCGGTGATACTGTTGGCGATCTCAGAATGTTGCATTCTAATCGTGTACAAGCTGTCATGATGACTTTGCAACAGTTCCATTATTAGTCGTAGGTAAGGGGCCGGATCAACGTTGACATTGGAACCGACGACAGAACCAAGAGCGTTAACAGCTTTCACTAGCCTTGATGACTGTTCTTGGGAGACACTCTTCCATTCTTCTTCCAAATCGATCACCCCATGAAACCTCGTTGAATAATGCGTACTCCCGTGTATTTGTAATGACCGGCGAGTTGGCGTAGATCATCGACCTCAATGCTGAACCACGTAGGCTCTCAGCATTCCTCGTGCCAGAGTCAGTCTTTAGGACGGGAAAATACCGATAACTAGACAAGAGCTACAAAGAGAGGGAATTTGAGACTTCGCATCTCAGGACAGAATCGGTTCCCTCTACTTAGCTCTCAGTTTCTCTGTGTATGCGTCGGTCAATTTACCGAGCTTGATGATTAGCCAAATGAACGCGCGGATTATTGCGACGGAGAGTACTGTCTTGACTATCAGCCCGGTGAATAGTAGACCTACGAAAGGATGCGCCACCTTACTACACCTCTAGCGCGATCAGAATCTGTCATAATAAAAGGCATTGTGGACGAATCGTTCATCGCCCTTTACAAGTTGGAAGCATTTTGCTCGAGATTGCATTAGTCATGATGGCTGTAAAGTTTCCAGATCGAAACTCAAATTTCGTTCTTGCAGATTAGAGGCAGTCAATATGGTGTTGTACAGCAGCATCGAAATAGTCATCGGCCCTACTCCGCCTGGCACAGGGCTAATGTGACTTGCGACCCTTGATACGTTCTCAAAATCGACGTCGCCCATCAGCTTTCCGTTAACTATGCTTGTTCCGACGTCAACCACTACAGCACCTTGCTTGACCATATCCTTTCCTACCGAGAATTGAGACCGATGACCGATTCCAGTGATCAAGATGTCTGCCTCTCGACACACACGGGGTAGGTCCGTGGTCTTGGAGTGACAAACAGTCACGGTTGCGTCGCTGTTCAAGAAAAGTTGTGACAATGGCCTTCCAACGAGCTTGCTTCGATTTACAATCACAACATGCCTGCCAGCTATGGGTATTCGATAGTAACGTAACAGGACAATTACACCCTTCGGTGTGCATGGAACAATTCCCTCTGTTCTTTGGACCAACAAACCAACATTGCAGGGATGCAAGCCGTCAACGTCTTTTTTTGGTGAGATTTTGTTGATTGCGTTAGCCTCGTTCAGACCCTTCGGGAGTGGTAGCTGGAGAAGGACCCCTGTGATCAATGGATCACAATTCAAGCCATTGAGAAACATTTCCAATTCTGTTTGAGAAGTACTTGCTGGAAGTTCGATATTTCTAGACTCAATACCCACCTCGGAACATGCGGCGTGCTTGTTCTTGAGATAGGTCTTCGAAGCTGGATTGTCGCCAACTAAAACTGTCGCCAGAACAGGATTGAAATTTCCGATTTCCTCAATCTCTTCCTTGATCTTCCTTCTGATCAGCTTAGCGGGTTCATTACCACTCATTACCGTTGCTGTCACTCAACCCACCTGAATAGAAGTTGTAGGGATGCACACTTAACGGTTGAGACTTAGCCTCTGATCATAAGAGCAATTACTGAACCGGAAAATCCGCAACAGCCTTTTTTCTCGTCAAATGAATTTGAATAGAGCGGTTGGAGCAGCGATGATTGGGATTATCACCGGAGGGACACGCGGGATCGGTTTTGGCATAGCAGAGTGCCTCGTGAAGCGCGGCTTTAGCGTTGCCATCACGTACAGGCAGGATGAAGTTGCCGCGGAGATAGCTAGAGTAAAGCTCTGCAGCCTCCTCAAGTCGGGCGAACGGATTATTCTGCTGAAAGGAGATGTCGGTAATGCCGCGGTCGCCGCTGAACATTATAGGCAGCTCCGTGACGCGCTGGGACCTGTTGATGTTTTGGTCAATAACGCTGGGACCATGCCGAAGAGATCAATCGAAGAAATCTCAGCCGGAGAATGGGATGAGACGATACGCATTAATCTAAACAGCGTGTTTTACTGGTCCTCCCAAGTTATTCCAGAAATGAAAGAAAAAAAGTTCGGCCGTATAGTGAACATTGCGTCCATTGCTGCTCGCGGCGGAGGAGTCATCGGGCCTCACTATGCGGCCTCAAAAGCGGGAATCCTAGGATTTACGAAATATGCGGCTAGGGAATTGAGCAAGTTTGGCATAACGGTGAATGCGATTGCTCCGGGCTTCATTGAAGACGCGGGCCCCTTCATCAATTGGTCTCCTAATGATAAAGCGGCTCTCTTAGAGAAAGTCCCCGCTCCGCGGCTCGGTCAAGTGAGAGACGTCGTAAGGGCCTTCGAGTATCTGCTCGATTCAGCCTTTGTCACAGGCGTAACTTTGGATGTCAATGGCGGGGCTTTCATGAGCTAGCTGAGTCTCTCGTCAGCTGATATCTGCCACTATATGTCCCTCAAAGACTGCGAAGTAATTTCTTGTCTCCGATTTTGACCGAAACAAAATTAGCTGCCAGACCACTTTTCTGATCTCAGGTCTATTTTGAAGCTGGTAGAATGCGTCCCCAATATTAGTGAAGGGAGAAGAAAGGAGGCAATCGATGCCATTGTCGCGGAGGCTAGAACTAGGAACGTCAAGATTCTTGATGTCGAGTCAGACGCAGATCATAATCGATCTGTTCTGACTTTCGTTGGTTCGCCTAAAGCAGTTAAGGAAGCCATGATGGCTGTAAGCGCAAAGGCAATCGAACTTATCGACCTTAACAACCACCAAGGTCAGCACCCGAGAATGGGAGCCGTAGATGTCATACCCTTCATTCCAATTTCCGATGTCACTATGGACGATTGCATCAAAATAGCAAATGAGTTCGGCGAGGAATACGCAGCAAGATTTGGTGTTCCTGTATATCTTTACGAAGAAGCAGCAACGAGACCGGACCGAAAGAACCTAGCGGATATACGAAAGGGAGAATTCGAAGGGTTACGCAACGATATAGGACGAAGCGCAGACAGGGTTCCAGATTACGGCCCGAACCAGATTCATCCAACTGCAGGCGCCACGGCTATCGGCGCGAGGAAGATCCTGATAGCATACAACATTAACCTCGGTACCACTAACCTATCCGTAGCCAAGGAAATCGCGAAACAAATCCGGAGTAGAGACGGCGGTTTCACCGCGGTAAAAGCGCTGGGATTTGAACTCAAAGACCGGGGATTGGTTCAAGTCTCTATCAATATGGTCGATTACAAAGCAACTCAGCTCTTCAAAGTCTTCGAGCTAGTCAAGAGCCTTGCAGCCGGGTACGGAGTTCCGGTAGTCGCAAGCGAAATCGTAGGCATAGTGCCGATGGACGCATTATCTGAAACTGCCGAGTTCTATCTGCGACTACACGGATTCAACAAGCAGCAAACTCTAGAACGGCGCCTGATGGAGAGAGATAAGCTCGTAGGCTTAGACCTAATGTCATTCGCAGACGAAGTTAGATCCGACCGAGCAGTGCCAGGTGGCGGAAGCGTATCAGCCTATTCAGCATCACTTGCAGCGGGTCTGGTCAGCATGGTAGCGCAACTAACGTTAGCAAAGGAGCACGCTGATGAGAAACGTTCCGTGCTCGAAGATATTCAAGCTAGGAGCGAAGCCTATCAACTTACTCTTCTATCCCTCGTGGATGAGGACGCTCGAAGCTTCACACGATTGATGGATGGATACAAAATGCCCAGGGGTACCGAACAGGAGAAGCAACTAAGAACGGATGAGGTACAAAATCGATTAAAGAAAGCTGCCGAAGTGCCGCTTACAACCGCTGAGAATGTTGTAGCACTAATGGAACTTGCGAAACAACTTTCCAACAACGCGAATATGAGTGCGATCTCAGATTTGCAGACTGCGATCTACGTAGGTGATGCCAGCGCACTAGGAGCACTGGCGAATGTTAGCATCAACTTGAATGGCATTAAGGATAAGGAATTCTGCGCACTGGCGCGTTCAAGGATTTCTGAATATCAAGCCAAGCTAGAACATGAGAAGAAAGAAGCCCTTGACATTATTGCTAAGAGAATGAGCACAGCCTAGGCAGGCTTGGCGGTAATCTTCTCATACATCCGCCTGAACGTCCAACGTATGGCGTTCTTCAACTCCAGCAGCCGTCTCTCGTCTCCATAATTCTCAATAGTAATAGCCTTCAACATGCCGCCATCTTGCTCCACAGAGTAGCCTAGGATCGCCTCAGGCTGAATAGCTCCCGAGACAGCTGCCTCTTTGTCCTTTGCCTGCATTGAATCCAGCACCTTGCCCACTAAGAATGACCTCAAGGGTGGAGAATTTGCGTCGAGTCTAACATCAGGTTCTGGAGTGACGCACAGCCTCCCGTGTTCCACAAGCATTGAGGCGATGCGTACGCCATCGTTTGTCATCACTGGAATTGTACTTGTACTTGAACTCGATGGCGTGCTAACAGTTCTCCTAATCCGGTCTACCTGGCTTGATGGAATTTCCACCTTCCTGAAACTCCGCTCTGCCAACAGGGTGTCTACAACTTCCAAGTACGAGCGTAATGATGCTAGTTCTTCCTCGTTCTGTTTAATCCTCTTTTCTAGGAACGATTTCAGATCTGCAAGTTTACGAGTGGACTGCTGATCGAAATCACCCTCATTATTCTTAACTGTAGATCACCCTTTTTGCTGGTTGAGAAAAAGACTGTGCCAACATCACTCTCTTCCCTTCGTTGAACTATCACCACAGCGAAGCTAAATTGTTGTCCTTCCGCAGGGGGAAATGTCTGATGCCATCATGGAAGGGAGTGACTGGGTTGAAAGTAATCCTTCCAAATAGTGGTCCGCCTACAAGAACGAGTCTAGCCGGTCATGCTCGAGATCCCCCTAGCTACTGCGTTCAGGCTAAACCGAAATCGCCAAGACCCGTGCCAAGTGGCTGTCTGCAGACGTTTCACCGGATTCCCGTCAGGGTATGCCCCAACATCAACGTATACATTCACATGTCTCACCGTCTAATCTAGAAATACCTCGTTGGGTTAAATTGCAGCAGTGCTGAAGAGGAAATCATTGTTGTGAGTTCTTGTCTTCACCCCTTAGCTTAAGCGTCAAGCGCCTCGGACAGATTCTAAGAGACGGTGCCGAAGGGCAAGTTGGGGAGAGCGAGGGTCGGCTTGGGGCTGCAAGTGAAACCCACTGGCCTCTAATCCAACGACTTCTGAAGGCAGACTTCGATCCTAACAGGTCGCTCTCTACGTCGAAGAGAATCTTCTCAGGCAGTACCGTGAAATTCGCCGCAATCGATGGTTCCTTGGATCAACAGCTTCTGGGCGGCTTGGCTGTCTTCTGGGCTGGTTCATACGCATGCACTGGTACCGTCACATACAACCTGGACGATCTGCCAACGATTACGTACGACACGGGCTTTGTTCAAAAAGGGGAAGGGCTCGCAAGTTGTGTCCCAATCTACGTTGACTCGATACCAGAGGTCGATCCTCAGGTGCAACTATCCCAATCAGGCAACCAACTAACAATGTCACGTCCCGAAACTCAACAAGACACCGTTGACAATTCCACTATTGCAAATTGGTTAATGTTATTCTCAGAACTATACCTAAGCTACGAGCTAGCAAAGTCAGGAAACTATCGAATCATACTCCTTGACCGATCTCTTTCAGGAACACTCAGCAGTCTAATGTATGATACTTCCCGCCGAGCGTTGTGGAAGCGTCAATGCTCAATCTGCATGCTGGAAATCGACAAACTACCCCTAGACGATCGCGAGTTGGCCTATGGAAGGTACCACACTGTAGACCTTTCCAGCACGCTCCCCCCAAGAGGGGATTACCTCCGTTACGCGGAGATATTGCTACTCGAGAGAGCTGGGAAAGCGCTTGGGCTCTATGAGATCGCAACTCAGCTGGATTGCACATCGGAGGACCGTCTGGGCCGCTTGACTCGATTTCTCAACAAGTCAGTCGAAGAAGGGTATGTGCAGGAGTCGAATGGCAAGTACATGCTCAACCCTCGATACGCGGATAGCTGGAATAGGATTCGCCGGGTTGTGGAACTTTTCGGAACCCGCTTCTTCAAGAGCAATCTGGGCAATCCACTCCAAATCAAGAACAATGACGAGACAAGATGGATGACAACCCTAGACCTTGCATTTCTCAGCCTCTTCACCCTTAACATGCTTGTTGAAGAATCATCGAGAAAGGGAATTTTCCTAGTCGGAATCACGAAGGACACGACCGCAAGGGATCTCATAAACCATCTGCTACCGGTTTGCCGAGCTCAAGGGATCTGGAAGGATAAGTTCGAACGTGTTGCGACAACTGACCGAATGCTGCTCCAAGCAGTAAGTATGTTCCATCACGCTGAAGTCCCGATTCCCTGGGCAAGCATCGAGTACGACACCGCGTTCCAAACTATAGTACCTGATTTTCAGGGCAGGGAAGGATACGTTTCAGGGGCTATCAAGAATCGCATAATCCTAGAGCAGAGATTCGTTAAATCTTACATTCAGTTAGATAAATCCAAGTCAGACGACAAGTTCCGAAGTAACGTCCTCTTCATCGACCGGCTCTATCATAAGGAGCTCGAGAATGCTCCTACATTGAACCTGAAACATGATTATACGGCTGTCGAAAACGTGACGCCAATACTCTGGAACTCGAAAGAATTATCGAACCCGGTTCAAGAATTGCTCATGATTACTCTCAAAGCGATGACACAGCAGAGCCTTCCAGAAGTTTTCGGACACAATAAACCCCTATACATAGCAGACAAGATCGCCAAAGCGCAGCGGGACCGCGCATCACAAATAGTCAGAGCAACTGGTCACTGGTTATCAGCTCATCCGAAGTTGAGGAAGTTCTCGTTTTACATGAACACATTCCGTTCGAGGAGAAGTGAAGCGGAGTATGCTAGAAGTCAATCTTAACAAACACTTCACCGATCTCGATAATCGGTTTGACGCTCGCCTCTCGGCAGTATTTGCTGTTAGGCGAACTGAAGTCTCCGCTGAGACAACAGGATTCTCAGCCAAGTACGAGTGTCGCGTAAAGACTCAGTACCAGAAAGACCTGATGGGCCTTCTTGAGGAAGGAATGCTTCTCGCCGTCCGCAACTTCAAAGCCAAGAAATACGACAACAAGCGATTCACCTTACTCGAAATTTCACGCATTGGACCGGAACATTTTGGGCTCCGTGGTTTATCGGATACTAGCTACTATCCGTACCAGTTTGAGATAATTGAGCAGAGTATGGCAGACTGGGATACGGACGACAAGGCTACGATGATGATTCAGATTTCCGCCATTCCACTCAACTATGATCTAATTATCTCAGGACATGAGCATCAATACGTGAAAGGATTCACGTACCCAATCGTTGGTGAGCGGGTTTACATTCTGAACAAGAACACCATTCACAGAATGTACAACCGCCAGCTACTCCAAGAGTTAGGCCTACCCTGGGATGATAGTAAGATCGTCACGAACTCAAATGCAAGAAAGGACTCCAGAATCGGCACCATTAAGATGTTCCAGGAGGAGAAGGAACCAATACCGATCTACGTCAGCTACGAACGACTCGCCCGTTACCATTTCGGAATCTTTTCATTCACCGGTGGCGGAAAGAGCAATCTGGTATCCAACATTCTCAGAAGAATACTCTATCATACAAAGGATACCAAAGTCGTCATCTTCGACATCTCAATGGAATACCCATTCTTATTACAGGATGTTTTCGCGGACAGGACCATTAACAGCAAGATCATCACAGAAATCCCCGTAGCCGACGCTGAACAATTCGGGAAAATCATAGTGACTCCTAGAAAGTTCGAGAAATCTGACATCTCCGGCGCGCTTCAGGCGATCTATAAGTTAGGTCGCTTAGGACACTTCGTGGAGGGCAGCGAACATCCACCAACGTACGAGGACATGTTAGACGACATCAAGCGCCTAGCCGAAGATGAAGCTAAGAAAGTCGTCAACTTAAACGCTATCATTCAAATCAAGATGAAGCTCCTTCAATGGGTGACAGAACACAAACTTGAACGATCTCAGACCGTATCGAAAGAATTTCTCGACTATTTGCAGACGGAAGCTTTGAGTGCTTGTGAAAAGTTCAAGGTATGGAATCGCGGTGGGCTTTATGGTTGGGCTTCAACTCGAGCAGAGCTTGCTACATTTCTCGAGCCAAGTGAAGAGGAGAAGAAAGATGAAGACTCATACAGTGCTGAGACGCTGGTTCACCTTCTGGAAGGAGATACACGACTGCTCTGCCTGTCAATCGTTGAACCCAACGTTGTGAAGCAACTAGCGATCACATTAACCTCCGATATGCTGCGTCATAGAAAACGTGAGTTTCAGGTCGATCCGCAAATCCTCTTCGTGTTTGACGAAGCGCAGGAATTCATACCTGCGTACGATAAGGCTAGAGGGATAGACTCTGCCTGTACACAGCGAATAGAGACGCTGCTTCGGCAAGGGAGGAAGTATGGATTAGGCGGATGTGTTGCAACCCAAAGGATCGCCTACCTGAATACGAACGCTCTCCAGCAATTGCACACATACTTTGTCGGTCCGTTGCCTAGACCCTACGATAGGACTCTAGTAAGCAGTACGTTCACAATCGACCAAGGCATCCTCGAAAAAACCCTCGAATTTGCACCTGGACAGTGGCTACTCTCAAGTTATATCGCGACAGGAATGGAGAACGTACCCATATTCATAACTGCAGACAATTCTGAAACGGAATTGGAGAAATTCCTGAGCGCCAAGCAAAACGAATTATCTCATGGTGTAGAGCATGCACAATGACCAATCTGGGGCAACCTCTTGCTGGCTTAAAATCGAAGTGAAATCATCAAATCAGCTTATATACGAAACAGGAAAATGTCTTTGACGGTGTCCTACACATGGGTGAACGCTTTAACGACGTTCTTCGCGTTCCTCGATAGGGTCCGAGCATTTCGCGAATTCTTGGAACTGGAGACCTCAGTGAGGTTGACGCAATGAGCATTCTTACGATAGGGGAGATCATCTCGGGCCAACACGATAACGAACATGTAACTCTTCACGGTTGGGTTCACCAGATCCGTTCTGGAGGCGGCATCCTGTTTCTGCAATTACGCGATGGATCAGGCATAATCCAATGCACGCTAAAGAAAGACTCGGTCGACGGCAAGGAATTTGACCATCTGAGCACGATTCCGGTCGAGAGCACTGTAGAGATTTCCGGCACTGTAAAGAAAGAAGCGCGAGCACCGAGAGGGTACGAGATCGCTGGCGACAAAGTCACAGTCCTCCATCGAGCAGAGGAGGGATTTCCTATCGCCAGAGGGAAGCCGGAGAAATCTCACGGGCCAGATTTCTTGCTGGACAATCGACACTTCGACATTCGCAGCACTAAGCTTCTGACCATTATGCGACTCAGAGCCTGCTTGATTCAGGAACTTCGCAACTGGCTAATTGAACACGATTACTTGGAAGTGCATGTTCCGATCCTCGTAAACGCAGCAGTAGAAGGCGGCTCCACCCTGTTCGAAGTCAAGTACTTCGGCGAAAAAGCATACCTTACACAGAGCTGGCAACTTTACGCTGAAGCAATGATTTCAAGCGTGGGCAAAATATTCACGTTAGCACCCTCATTTCGAGCTGAAAAATCTAGGACGATTAGACACCTGACAGAATACTGGCATCTCGAAGTGGAAGAACCCTGGCTTGATCTTGACGGACTAATGAGGATGGAAGAACAGTTAGTCTCTTCAGCATGCCGAAAAGTGAAAGAGAGAATGCCTGAAGAGTTGAAACTTGTCGGGCGCGATCCCAAAGACCTCGAAACAGTGGAACCACCATTCCCGAGACTTAGCTACGACGAAGCAGTACACATCGTTCAAAAGACGAGGCCGAAGTTCCAATGGGGTCAAGATATGGGATGGGAGGAAGAGAAGATTCTCACAGAAGGATTCGACAAACCGTTCTTTGTCAGTCACTTCCCTAAGCAAATCAAAGCATTTTATCACATGCCTGATCCCAAAAATAACAAAGTAACGCTCTCAGTAGACCTACTAGCTCCGGAAAAATACGGCGAGATAACTGGGGGAGGCCAACGCATTCACGACTTGCGACAATTGTTAGATCGGATAAGAGAGGAGCATCTGAAATCCGACGACTACAAATGGTACGTCGATCTGAGACGCTACGGAACCGTTCCTCACTCTGGGTTCGGCATGGGCGTAGAACGAACATTGGCATGGATTTGCAAACTCGAACACATTCGAGATGCGATAGCGTTTCCACGGTTGATCAATAGAATTTACCCATAGCCAAGAGATCGCGATGACCCGTCTCACATATATGAGCGAAAGCGATATTCCGTTCGCAGTGAGACTTTCATCTAAAGAAGAATGGGGAACCCCTCCGTCTGATTTCAAGAGAATTTTACATCTTCACCCGTATGGCAGTTTTGTCGCACGCGAGGGTAACTCGCGAGTTGGAATCCTAACAAGCATAACTTACGGCAAAGACCTGGCTTGGATTGGAAATGTAATAGTAGACAGGCGTTATCGCCGTAAACACATAGGAAGAAGTTTGATGCAATATGCGGTTGAACATTTGAAGAGGCTTCACGTGAAACATATCGGTCTATACTGTTTCGAGAATAACGTTGAATTCTACAAAAAGCTAGGATTTGTCGGAAGAGCACAGTTCGTTAGGCTTCGCAGGCCACGGGAACACATTAAGACCATTGAACATGAAACAGGGCAACGACCTTCGCTTTCAGTACTTTTCTATATGGACCGGAAGACGTTTGGAGCCGATCGATCAAAACTCATTCGTTCATGGATTAGTGCAAGATCGGGAACTTACTTTGGGTTCACAAACCATGAGAAATCTGCATTCCTCTTCGTGAAAAGGTATTCGGATATGTTTGATTTCGGTCCTGGCGCGGCCTTTAACGTATCTGAAGAAGATTTGAGGGGGCTGCTGGTTGAGTCGATCGGATATGCGTGTAGGAAACCTATCGAGGTATCCTGTCTCGGTCGGAATAGGAGGATGCTGAGATTGCTATTTGAAAGCGGCTTTCGTCCGATAAATAGAGGATTCAGAATGTATTTGAATAATGATCCTGAGTTAGGCGATGATCGGTCAGCCCTCATAATCGGGTTTCCCGATAAGGGCTAAGCAGTCTGCATGAGTTGAACGAATTCAGCTGTCGGTTTTCCTAACTTCCGGTCCAATGCTGCCCTAATTAGGCCAAAGTAAGGCGGTGATGGTCTAGCTGGTCTCGACTTGAATTCTGCATGGTACTGGGTGGCTAGATAGTAATACCTGTTAGGAAGTTCGAATATCTCCATTCGAATTCCGTCCCTGCTTCGTCCGGAAAAGGTCGCACCACTTTTCGTGATTCTATCGACGTAATCAGGATTGACTTCGTATCTATGTCGATGGCGCTCGGAGATGACTTCTCTTCCGTACAACTGGCTCGCTATACTTCTCTCCGTAATGTGAACTTCATGCGATCCCAATCGCATTGTTGCACCCTTCACATCGATCGTTCGTTGTTCGGGCATAAGGTCTATGACTGGGTAGGGTGTCTCCGGATCCAATTCAGTGCTATTTGCACGTTCCATACCTAGATGACGTGTATACTCTACTACTGCGAGTTGAAATCCGAAACAGATACCGAGTGTAGGGACATCATGTTCGCGTGAATATCTCAACGCAGCGATCTTGCCCTCTGTTCCTCTCGATCCAAATCCGCCGGGCACTAAAACCCCATCAAACTTAGAAAGTACAGAGCAGCGATTCGGATTCTCTTCAAACAGCTCAGTTTCGATCCACTCGATCACGACTCTAGCGTCACATGCCCCGCCGGCGTGTTTCAAAGCCTCATTGACGCTTACGTAAGAGTCGGCGAGTTCAGCGTATTTTCCACACAGTGCAATATTCACAGTCTGGTGCGGAGCCTTCATGCGATCCACAATACCTCTCCATGAGGACCAGTCCACCGTGTGTCTCGGGAAAGCAAGACGTTCTTCCAAAAATTCACCCATGCCCTGTGCGTCTAATTCGATTGGTGTTTGATAGATAACTGCCTGGTCGGGCGACGCGAACACAGCCCTTTCCTCAACGTTGCAAAACAGGGCAATCTTCTTTCTCGGTCCAGACATTAGTGGTCCGGACGTTCGTGCGATAATAAGGTCCGGCTGAATGCCGATTCTCCTCAGTTCCTGTACACTATGCTGTGTAGGTTTCGTCTTCTGCTCTCCGACAACATCGAGTTTTGGCACTAGCGTTACGTGTGCAAACATTACATCCTTAAGTCCATTCTCAAGCCTTAGCTGTCGCACCGCTTCCAAGTATGGAAGACTTTCGATATCCCCGACTGTACCTCCTATCTCAACGATGAGAATATCTGGCCTTTCCAACTCTGAAACGTTTTTGATGGCGACTTTGATTTCGTCGGTAATATGCGGAATAATCTGCACGCATTGACCCAGGAAATCACCGCGGCGCTCTTTGTTTATTACGGACGTGTAGATTTGGCCTGTTGTCGTGTTATGTTGCCGAGTTAGGTTGATGTCAAGGAACCGCTCGTATGTTCCTAGGTCCATGTCTATTTCTCCTCCATCATCTGTAACGAAAACTTCTCCGTGGGCAACAGGATTCATTGTACCGGCGTCAACGTTCAGATAGGGATCGATCTTCATAGCTGATACTTTGATGCCCCGTAGCTGGAGAATCTTGGCGATTGAAGCTGCAGTTACGCCTTTTCCGATGCCTGACATTACGCCGCCTGTAACAAAGAGGAACCTGGTATGAGCCGGCATAGCTGGTAGAGATCGCATGAGAAAAATAAGGTTTCCCGGCTGACCGGGAGTTACGTAGTCTACTTTGGCACTTGACCTTTCAAACGTCTTATTTCCTGATTAATCAAGTTCAACGCCACGCGCGCTGTAGAGATTGCTTGATCCAAAGATTGCGAATTATCCGTCCCCCAAATCTTGTTCGCCCCTTGAGCAGTCTGAGCTCCCAGCTGGCTAAGATAAAGGGTGCCACTGTTGTCAAAGATCAAGCCAGCGTTAATCAGACCTTTGATGGCTTCGGCTTCATGAGATGATAACTGTAATTCTGCTCGCGACTTAGCTGCTTCCCTTGTAATTGCTCCTTGTTTCAGCAATTTCATCATCGCATTCGGTCCCGGCGGGACACCCTGTCCGAACTCTGATTTTGCAGAGTCTTCCAACCTGCGGAGTTGCTCGATGCGTGATACAGCATCTGTGACGGTCGTTAGGCTCTTGGTGATACTAAGGAATGATTGAACCACAGGGCTTTGCGGATTCATGCGATACAGCGTGACCGCACCCACATGACGAGAAGGTGAGATAGCCTTCATCCGCTCCAAATCATTCCAGACGCGGTATAAGGTAGTCCTACCAATCCTTGCGCGTTGAGCAATCTCAGTCTTCGTGAGCTCTTCTTGAGGTCTCTCTGCGAGGATTGTGAGCACCTTGAACTGTGGACTCTTCGATAGAACTTCCATGAACGCGGTGGCTTCTTCAGCTGCCATTGATCGTCAGTTAACCTAGTCTCTGGACGGTATATTAATGTTCGCATTACCATACACTAGAGTTTCATCCATATTGATAAGTTGGACGCAGATTCTCCATTCTTTCCATGCCTCCAGTTACACTGTCAGTGCTTGGTGCTAAGATTCTCCTGACAGTATGGAAGCTCAACGGAGTGGGAGGCAGCTCAGTAGCGGAGGAGGCTTTGAAAGAGGCATTGCCTGATCAAAGCGACGGTTATTCGCAGGAAGTGGGGGTCCTACAGGGGTTGGGATTCATTTCGAAGACGAATACTGACGGGAGCCCCCGTGTCGCACTCACACCATTGGGATTGGCGATACTCAGGCAGATCGAAGAGGATAAGCTCCAGGAGCTAGGTTAGCCGACGGTCAGGATTCGCCGGTTCTGGTGTGGCTCAGCAGGCTGTTCGTGGTAATGGCGAAACATCCAAATCGGAACGCTGCAATCATATTTTATGCGCGTAAAGCTGTCCTAGCCACTTGCCCGGAGCCTAGAGCTGCGGGAGTGAATAGGATTGAACGCGGAAGATGATGAGTCCTTTAAGTTCAGAGCGCTCTCAGCCGGCGCGGTGATGTCTTTCGACGGGCAGACTGATTGAGAATCTCCCGTCGAACAATCTCATCTAATTCTCATTTCCAAGAAAGTCTATGAAACCTTAAATCTGGTTCGCAGTCCCAATGGATGGAGAGAAGAAATAGTGTTACTTCTCGGCGTTTTCCGGTCACACCACCAAGAAGGACTGAGGCTCGATGTATGCCTAGCGTCGTAGTTGTAGGCTGCCAGTGGGGAGATGAAGGTAAGGGGAAGATCGTTGACTACCTATCTGCCCAGGCGGACTATGTAGTGCGTTATCAAGGCGGGAGTAATGCTGGACATACGATAAGGGTCGGTGACGAGACGTACCGCCTTAGACTTCTACCCTCGGGAGTAATTCATCGAAAGAAAGTAGTCATTGCGAATGGGGTTGTTGTAGATCCGGAAGTACTCCTGAAGGAGATCTCCGATCTTAAGGCAAGAGGATTCAATCCGGATCTGAGTCTGAGTGATCGAGCTCACATCACGCTAAGTTATCATTTGTTGCTCGATGCGGCTGAGGAAGAGTTTAAGGGATCTCTACGATCGGGAACCACGTTGAGGGGGATCGGCCCTACCTACACGGACAAGGTCGCGAGATATGGAATCCGAACCTCGGACTTATTGGACCCTGAGATCCTCGAACAGAAGATCACTCAAAACGCGCTATTGAAACAGAAGGTTCTCAGTCAAGTGTATGGCTCAAGTGCCCAGGTAAGTCGAGATGATCTTCTTCTAACATGCAAGAAGTATCGAGAAGAACTGCGAAGATACATAGTTGACACGTCAATCGTCATCAATGGAGCACTGGACGCTGGGAAACGAGTACTGTTTGAGGGTGCTCAAGGCCTGCTTCTGGATGTTGATCACGGTGTCTACCCGTTTGGAACATCATCAAACACGGCTGCAGGAGCTGCTTGTATCGGATCAGGTGTAGGTCCCACCAGGATCAACGAGATATTGGGGGTAGTGAAGGCGTACACGTCCAGAGTTGGTGCCGGTCCATTGCCGACGGAGCTTACCGATAAGACTGGCTCTAAGTTGCAGGAGAAAGGCAAGGAATTCGGCACGGTAACCGGTCGGCGACGTCGATGTGGATGGCTTGATGCCGTCGCAGTCCGTTATGCCTCGAGAGTAAATGGACTGACGGGTATCGCTCTGACGAAATTAGATACTTTAGCAGGGTTTGACCCTGTGAAGATCTGCGCAGAATACAAAGCGGAGGGACAGCGGATTAGTGATCAACCATCCAGTGTCAGAGTGTATTCACAATGCATTCCTGTCTACGAAGAAATGAAAGGTTGGCCGGACCTTTCCGGATCAGAATGGGTTGCTATCGCGGAGAAAGGGTACGATTCGCTTCCTAAAGAAGCTAAAGATTATGTCGCGAAGATAGAAACAATTAGCGGAGTCCCTGTCAAGATTGTCTCAATAGGCGAGACTCGGGATGCTACAATCAACAGGTTCCAAGTATGGAAGACATAGCATCTGTGATGTCGAGAACTGTCCGTAGCGTTTCGCGTCGGTGATCATTAGAGTGTGAACTAGCTCAGTGAACTGTTACCGACTTGGCCAAGTTTCTAGGGAAGTCTGGATCGTGTCCTCGCTTTAGAGAGATCTGGTAGGCGAGAAACTGTAGAGGCACAACATATATGATCGGTGAGAGGATTGGCGGAATTCCCGCAGGCACTTTCACCACTTCATCCGATAAGCTTTGAATTTCGTCGTCATCCTCCTCAATAATGCTGATTATTCTTGCTCCGCGAGCTTTCATTTCCATCACATTGCCTATGATCTTGGAATGTGTTTCGTCCTTTGGGGCGATGAAGATGACTGGGTAGCCGTTCTCGACTACAGAGATGAATCCATGTTTAGATTCGCCAGCGGGATAAGCTATCGCTGGAACATATGACAATTCCAGTAGTTTTAGGCGTCCCTCGAGTGCGGTTGCAACGTTGATGCCTCGTCCCAGGTAGCAAAAGCTCGCTTTCTCTCCGTATCTCTCGGCAATTCGCATAACTTGATCTTCCTGCAGAATTACTCGCGACAGCCAGCCAGGCAAATTAGCAAAGGCTGACTCCAGCATTTCGAGTTCTGCCGGTCTCAATACTTGTCTCTTGTTTGCCAATGCAACCGCGATTTTTGTTAAGATTGCAACTTGAGCGGTGAAGGTCTTTGTTGCTGCTACGCCTATCTCTGGTCCTGAGTTCTGTCCAATGTACACATCCGAGAGTCTTGTAAGTGTTGAACTTACAGAATTGCTGATTCCGAGTATTGTTGCTCCTCTATCTCTCGCGCCTCGCACAGCGCTGAGGGTATCGGCAGTTTCTCCGGATTGTGAAACGGCAAGCACGACTGTGTCCTTGTCGATTAATGTGCCATAATTGTCGATGAATTCGGAAGCAATGACAGGAATAACTGAGACTTTTGCAAGATTTGCAAACGTATACGAAGAGGCTAAGCATGCATGGTATGAGGTCCCGCAAGCGATAAGGAATATTCGTCTCGCTCTGTTGATTGCTAAGGCCATGAGGTCCAAGTAGATCGGATGGGTTCTGAGGGCATTCCTGACGCTGATTGGCTGTTCATGAATTTCTTTTATCATGAAGTGAGTGTAACCAGTTTTTACTGCTTGCTCGATGCTCCAATCTACTGTGACCGATTCCCTGTGGATCGTTGATCCGTCAGAAATTCTGCGGATGATGATCTTGTCAGAAGTTATGATACCCATCTCGTTATCCTCCAACAGAATAACTCGATTGGTGCGTGGCAGAAAAGCGGGAATGTCTGAAGCGCAGTAATTCCCGACTTCTGAGGTTCCGAGCACCAACGGGCTCTCATTGCGCACGCACACGATCTCTTTCGCACTGCATGTTGAGATAATTGCCAGCGCGTACGCTCCTTTCAACTTCTTTGCAGTCTTCCGGACTGCTTCTGCAAGATCGTCACCTGATTTGAGATAACGCTCGACCAGATGCGCGACAACCTCAGTGTCTGTTCTAGATTTGAACGTATGACCTTCATGTTCGAGCTCTTGTCTAAGGTCCATGAAGTTCTCAATTATCCCATTGTGGACTACAGCTACACTGTTGAGACAGTCTGTATGAGGATGCGCGTTTTCTGCAGATGGTGCTCCGTGAGTAGCCCATCTTGTGTGACCTATGCCGACCGCTGCGGCGAGACTGCTTATCGCCAGCTCACGCTCAACCTCATCGATCTTGCCCTTGTCCTTTTTCACAACAATCCTGCCGTCAATAACCGCAGCCTCTCCTACGGAGTCGTAACCTCTGTATTCAAGGCGTTTCAGGCATTCATATATGATTGGGCCAACCTCACCATTCTTGAGTGCTACACCGGCAATTCCACACATCCTTTCTCTAACCTCATGGATTCCCGCTAACCGTTCCGTGATTTGTCATAAGCATTCCTTCATTGCAAACTTGATGAATCCCCTTCCAGTTCCGCATCCGAGTGAATTTACATGGACAGGCGATCAGATGATGATTTAATAGTAAAAACAGCATTTTATCAATAGAGCAAGTGAGCCGTAATATGTCTTACCTTCTTATGAAGGAGAAGAAAACGACACAACTAGTCCCTACACGAGTGATAGGTGACCCTAAGGTGGCACAATCGGTCCTTCAGCCGATGCGTTGGGGTATTCTCAGCGAGTTGTCTCATAAGGAGAAATGTGCTCGAGACCTCGCTGACGAATTTAGAACTAGTGAGCAAGTTGTGTGTTATCATCTTCGGGAACTTGAGCGATTCGGCTTCATTACCTTAGAGAGAACCGAAAAGAAGCGGGGAGCGATGGCCAAGTACTATAAAGCAGAGCCTAAAGCCATCGCCGTAGTGCCGAGCGAATCGGCCGGCGGGAAACATATTCCGCATCAAGTATCTCAGTCGCTAGCTGATTCGGCTTCAAGATTGCTAAACCCCTTCATCGCTCAGGGTAAATTTGACGGATACATCGTCCTTGGAAGTCCTGACACTCATGGGATATTCAGGAGCCGCGCAAGGTGTGGTGATCGCGCCACAGACTTGGCACTTTTCATAGGATCGATGCTACCCTTGACAAGGGATAGTGTGGTCCGCCTAGATACTGAGATATCTCAGCACGAGTTGTCGAGGAATTTGATTACTGTTGGAGGCCCCAAAGTGAATACATTGACATTGAGTGTCAACGAATCTTTGCCGATAACCTATGAGCTAACCGGTCAGAGTATGATGATTTCAAGAATTTCAGGCAAGACATACGCAGAAGAGGACCAAGGAGCGATTCAAATGATTGTGAATCCAAACGATCAGAATTCGCGTGTCCTAGTGATAGCTGGGAATACGTACCTTGGAACTCGAGCCGCAGTCTTAGCCTTCGTCAAATACACGGAGGAAATAGCTAAAGGCAATTCGCTAAACAATAACGTTATCGGGCGAGTTGTAAGCGGGCATGACGTTAACAGCGATGGTCTGGTTGATGACGTAGAATTTCTTGAGTGACGGCTACGCACCTTTCGATAGCTTCTTCTTTAGTATCTCAGTTACGACTTTAGGATCTGTTTTGCCTCTCACTTCGGACATTATTGATCCCATCAATGAAGGAAAGGCCAAGGAACCCTTCTCTTCAATCAGTCTCTTGTTCTTCTCCATATGTTGATCGATGGTCTTCTCGAGCTCTGATTGAGGCATCATTCCGAGTCTTAATTCTTTGATTCCTTCAGCTGGGTCGAGATCAAGCTTCTTGGTTTGCCACTTAAGAAGCTCAGCCATCGCTTCCTTTGCAATTGTCCCTGCATCGACAAGTCGAAAGATCGATTCCATCTTCTCGTCACTTATGGCGTGAATTGCGAAGCCTTCTCGTTCCAGGCTCTTGCATGTTTCGGTTAGCATGGTGGCGATGAAGGATGGCTGAATTGTCGTGCTTTTTTTGGCAGTTCTTTCGAACAGAGTAAGATAATCTGAGTCCACCAGCTGCCTGCTGAGTTTTTGATTCAGTGAGTACTGTTTCGACAATCTTGTCGTCGACTCTTCAGACGTTTCCGGAAGTCTTGCCCTCAGTTGCTTGACAAGTCCTTCGGTAACAGGCGTAGGTGGGACATCAGTTTCTGGATACATCCGAGCTGCTCCAGGTCGAGGACGTAAGAAACGACTTGACCCGTCAGCCATGGCATTGCGAGTTTCTTCTGGAACCCCGGCCAAAGCTTCTACGGCCCGATCAGCGGCTGCATTTAAGGCGTCTTCTGCCCTCTCAGGCTGGTCGGCAATCAGGACAAACGCATCATTGTCGCTCAGCTGGAGTATTTCTCGCACCTGTTTGATTTCGTTCTCAGATATTCCGTAAGCTGGCAACTCGTCTGAATGGAATATCCCCCCTACACCGGCCCAGAACGAAGCCCGGCTAGCTAATTCTGTACCGAACCTCAGACCTGCTGCGCCAAGTTCTTTTCCTAATAAGCCGCCGAAATGTCGAAGCTTCATACCGAGGACGATGCCATTTTTCGATATTGCTTCTCTTATAACCCGAGCCTTTGTGTTCTGGAAGATTGTTGTTAAAGGGACGTAATTTCGCTCGATACTCGTCGGCTGAACATTTCTTTTCCTCAATTCCTCTGCAATCTGGATCAGACTGTTTTGCCGATCCACTTCGAGTTGAACCGCCTTGCCTATAAGTTCGAGTTCCTGGACGCCCTTTATCTCGATGAGCGCGCCCTTTGGGGTGGATATGTTCAAATCTTGTCTAACACTTCCCAATCCGCGTTTCACGTTTCTCGTGGCGCGTAATACGTTGCCTAGACCGAGAGCAACTTTTTCCACTTCTGACGGGGAGTGCAGCACTGGGGCGGTTGTCACTTCAATAAGTGGAATTCCTAATCTGTCTATTCTATATCCTGTGATATCTCTGGCCTGACTTGATTTTCGTGCTGCGTCTTCTTCAAGGGAGATCTGATCGATTGGTATTGTGCTCCCGTCGATAGTCAGTACGCCATCTAATGCGATTACGGAGGTACGCTGGAATCCTGTGGTGTTTGAGCCATCTATTACAATCTTTCTCATTACATGAATCTCGTCAACTGGCTTTGCGTTCATCAGCAGAGCCGCAGTTAAGCAGATTTCTATCGCTTCAGGGTTGAGTCTACCTGGTGGTTCTTCATCCATTTCGACAAGGCATGCAGTCTTGTGGTCAGCTTCATACATGATGCCCTTTCCGCGATGAAATTCGAAGAGCGCGGCCTCATCTATCTGACCTAGCTCGCTTTGGGTTGGTCTGAGTCTTCGGAAAAACTTGTTTTCGGGAGAGTCCTCGGTTAGTTGCGTTGGGCAGGCGCAGAAGAGCTTGTGGTCCGTATCTAACTGTCGATGGATCTCTAACCCGACTTTGACTGAGTGAGCTGGTTCACTCATGGTAGACCGTCTCCAGTATTCGTCGGTCGGATAACTCCCCGGCAAGGTTCTTCGTCATCACAGCTTTCACTTCAGCAGCACTCTTCTCATTTGCCAGTGCCCACATTAGCTTAACCAGTGCTGTTTCAGGGAGCATATCTGCGAGCGGGACTACACCCATACTCAGTAGGTCTCTGCCGGTTGAGTAGACGTTCATGTGCACTCTTCCCCAAATGCATTGTGAGGTCATGACAACGACAATCTCGTTCTTTATCGCTCTCTCCAAAGCCGGAAACATTGCTTCGCTGACATGCCCGAGCCCAGATCCTTCAAGAACAATTCCCTTTTGACCTGAAGCAACAGCCCAATCAACTATCGCGCCTGACATTCCTGGATAGAATTTCAACAAGACAACGTTGGCGTCAAAGTTGGGTCGACTAAGCCAATCTGAAACTGATCTTCGTTTGTCCAGAGATTTGGATTTCATGTCGATTTGATTTTTCGCAAGGTCGTAATAAGCGACTGGAGGTATGTTTACGCTCTCAAATGCATCTCGTCGACTTGTATGGCATTTTCTCACTTTCGTCCCTAGATGTATTGCAATCTTCTCGTCTGAGATCCAATCATGCATAGCCACTACAACCCCGGCAAATGGTGCTTTAGCGGCTATTGCGGTCGACGCAGTGAGATTAGCTGCCGCATCAGAACTTGGACGGTCCGATGAGCGTTGGGATCCCACTAGAACGACTGGAACCGGCGGCTCGTTGAGCGCGAAGGAAAGAGCGGCAGCAGTGTATCCAAGAGTATCAGTGCCGTGAGCAATTACGACTCCTTGGGCTCCCTCTTTGATCTGTTCCTCTACTGCCCTTGCTATGGTTGACCAGCTCTGAGGTCCGATGTTTTCGCTAAATATGCTTGACACGATTTTCGCTCGCACATCGGCGAGTTCGGCAAGCTCAGGAACCACGCTATAGAGATCTTCAGCATCAAGTGCAGGTTTGACTGCCCCAGTTCTGTAGTCGACCTTACTTGCGATCGTCCCGCCCGTGCTTAGGATAGAAACTTTCGGAAGCCCGGTTAATTGCGGAGGTAGCGGTGGTCGCGTAAAGTGAGGTTCGGTTCCTTTCCCGACGACACTTATCGATGTCACGTTATGAGTCATAATGCCAATGTTGTATCCTGTTCTCAGTTTGACAACTAGATCCTCCTCCCCAGTATGAATCCTCGGCAGGAGAATTCCATCAATATGCTCCTCGATCCCATCCTTCCTTACTTGGACTCGGATCTTGTCTCCGATCTGGGCCCCGGCTTTCGCTAAGAGTTCACGAGTCTTGCCCGAGTAGCCGTAATTTTGATCTCCTGACATTACGTCTCTTCGTCCATCGCGTAGGAGAGGGGAATCGAGCTTTAAGACGTTAGTTTTACTGAGCTAGAGGAGCTTAGCCACGAACGCGCCGTGGTCCGTATACCCCGCCTTCCTATAGTACTCTCTTGTACCGAGTGCACTCAGCACAAGAATCTTACTTGCCTCCTTCTCTTTTGCAGCGCTTTCAGCGGCTGCAAGGAGTTCTTGACCAAGCCCTCTATGTTGCCAAGCATTCGCACATTTCTTTCCTATAGGGACCTCGGGGCCATACACATGGAGTTCGCGTACAATTGCTGACGAAGGTGTTACTTCCGGTCGCTGAACCTTTCTCGATGGAATTCGTAATCGGATGTATCCTACGAGTACGTCTAGATTCGGTTCTTCTTGGGCAATGAACAGTTCAGTCCCTTCGGAGGCTGCGTACTCTACTCTCGTGAGCCTGATATTTTCTCGGTTGATAGGAGTGAATTCCTTTAGTCCTCTATGACCTACTTCGCGACATCGTATGCATCTGCAGCGCTTTCCTTTAGCTGCCAGTTTGCGAAGCGCAATCTCTCTGAGGTTACCGTTTTTCACACCGTCAATTATCAGATGCACGGGAAATTCTCGGTGCACTCGCATGATTCTCACCCATGGGGGAACGAACTCCTTTACCTTGGCGATGAGGTTAGCTGCCTCCTCGGTATTGTATGGCAGGTATTCCCCTCGCCGCCACCAATTATAGAGCTCCGTACCTTCCATAACTAGGCATGGATAGATCTTGAGCATGTCGGGGCGGAATCGTTCATCTTGAAATAGCGAGTGAAATGAGGCTAGATCTTTCTCGAAATTGGATCCTGGCAGGCCGGGCATCATGTGTGCCACGATCTTCAGTCCTGCATCTTTGGCAATTCGGAAGCACTCGACCACATCTTCCACGGTATGCCCGCGGTTTGTAATTCGATAAACATGATCGTCTATAACTTGGACGCCGATTTCCACTCGAGTGGCGCCGAACCTGAGCATTTGAGTAACATGCTGCTCCTTGCACCAGTCAGGTTTCGTCTCGATCGTTAGGCCTACATTCCTTATCTCGCTGGTTTCTGCGCGAGCTCGAGCTTCGTCTAGGGTGCCTGATTCTGCGCCGTTGATAGCGTCCAGGCATTGTTTTACGAAGCGCTCTTGGTAATCCTGAGGAGCGGCCAAAAATGTGCCTCCTTGAATCACCAATTCCACCTTTGAAGGCTCATGGCCAATGGCTTTGAGCTGCTGTATTCTGCTCGTTATTTGCTTGTAAGGATCATATCCGAACTGAATTCCACGCATGGCAGCTGGCTCTCCTGACGTGTAACTCATCGGAAAGCCCTTCTCCACGGGGCAAAAGACGCATCGACCATGAGGGCAACCTCGCGGTGAGCTCATGACTCCGATTACGTTCACACCCGAGATACTACGAACTTTTTTCAATCGAAGCTCTGGTGCGAATTGTGCGCGTCGGTCAGAGGGCAAGGCATTTATAATATCGGAATTTCGAGGCATCCAACTTAATGCATGTTGGCGACAGAAGTCTATCTTCAGTTGATTCAAACTATTCTGATTACAAAGGCTTGATTCAGTTACCCTGGAGGCCAGATCAGCTAGCAGGGCGTCACGCTCGTTAAGATTATCCAACCGTGACGCCACACGTTGCAAATTTGTTCGGTGATCAGGATTGCTTGCTCTCTACGCAGATATACAGGATGTTACTGCCTCTAAGGATGACATTACCATAATTCGCTGTAGGTGAGTTGCCTCGATATTCAGTCGCTCCTTCCAGAATGATGTTCATATGACTATCAGCATCTATCATTCGACCTCGGTACTCAACATCGTTCTTCAATCGAATGCTCACCTCTCCGTTGAGTTTCTTGACGAGTAGGTTGAGAGGCTTTCTGGAGGGCTCCAAGGCAATCACATATCTGGCGCCAGTTTCGTGCAGCCGCTAAATAACCTTGCTATTAATCTCAACTGCAGCTGATTTACGATATGAACTGACTTAATTTCATATCCTTCGCGCTCTTGAGAACCTTGAAACATTTCTCTGGAGCGAGCTTGACAAATTCGATTTTCAAATTCTGTAACATCGGTTGGGCGCTCTTGCGGAGATCAGGCGCGACTATTATCCCTCGTACCTGTCTGTCGACACGTTTGCGAATTTTCTCGAGGTACCCTTGTAGTTGAATCACTGCATCTTTGGTTGCTGCGTTTCGTTTTATCTCGATGACAACCAGGAACCCGGTCCTGTCAACGCCGTAAATATCGGTAAATCCTGTTTCTTCAACATGTTTCTCCTCCTCCAGAGGTCTGAACCCTTCTTCTACGAGGGACGGCGCGGTTAAAATTGCCTGCTTCATCTGTGCTTCAGTCACGTGAAGGGCGAATTCACCAGTATCGCTGAGTGAGCCAAAGGCCGTGAGTGAGATATTTCTGAATTCAATAGTTATGGTCTCTCGAGGATGAGGTCTGGACGCAGTTATCAATATTGCATCCTCCACCCGGCTTACAGCGATTACGCACTTCGGAGGTTGCCAGTTGACAGGTTCATACCCAGTCGGGCGATGTACCAGGATTGAACCATCCTTCTTGATTATTGTCACCCGTTCTCCCCATTCCAAGGTTGAAGATGCTCGACCCTCGTACTCGACGCGGCAGTCCCCGACCATTATGACTAGGTTTCTAGCGCGGAATGCGCCTTCCAGCAATTCTGCCGCTTCATTCATCGTTAGATTGCTTCTTATGTTCAGCATTGAATAATGCTCCCGACAAGGATACTACCCTCAGCAGGTACTTTCATTCGACTCTCCCGGTTATATGAAGCAACAGTACGAACAGTTAATGTTGAAATAAGTAGCGTGCCATTGTTGGCAATGAACGAAATCTTGCAGGAGAAAAACGCTGATTCCTCTATACCCGAAGTAGTAGAGGAGTCTGTAGAGAAGAAGAGGAAGTATGAATTAATCGAGGATGTCCCAGGCGTAGGTCCTGCAACTGCCGAAAAATTAAGAGAGATGGGATTCCAAACTGTTGAATCGCTAGCAACAGCAACCATCAGGGAGCTAACTCAAGCTGGCGTAGGCGAGAAGCAAGCGGCTAAGGTGATCGCTGAGGCCAGAGATGGCTTGGCGTTGAATTTTGTACGCGCGGACGAGCTGATTAAGATGCGCCAGAATGTAAGACGCCTCTCAACTGGGAGCAAACAAATTGATGAGTTATTAGGTGGCGGACTCGAGACTCAGACAATTACTGAATTTTACGGTGAATATGGAGTAGGCAAGAGCATTCTCTGCCACCAGCTCGCGGTCAATGTACAGTTGCCAGAAGATAAAGGCGGATTGAATGGGGCTGCTCTCTACATTGATACGGAGAACACATTTCGCCCTGAATGGATAGTGAAGATGGCAAGCGCCTTAGGACTGGACCCGTCTCAGACTGCAAGGAACATCATATATTCGGAGGCCTTCAATTCAGATCACCAGATTCTATTACTTGAAAAAGCTGACAAGGTCATCCAGGAAAACGCTGTTAAACTTATCATTCTTGACTCGCTCACTTCGCACTTTCGAAGTGAATATCTTGGTCGGGAAATGCTCGCTGAACGGCAGCAGAAATTGAACAGCCATTTACACAGACTCGTGCGGCTTGCACGGGCGTTCAATGCATGCGCTGTGGTAACAAACCAGGTAATGGCAAAACCCGATCAATTCTTCGCGATGGCGGTTGAGGCGGTCGGAGGGCATATTGTTTCGCACACAAGCCACACTCGAGCATTCCTGAGACGTACCACAGGGGGACCTGTGCGAATCTGCCGTTTAGTATCAAGCCCGTATCTACCAGAGGGCGAACGCATCTTCAAAATAACCGAAGAAGGGATTCGAGATATCACCGAAGAAGATGAAATCAAACGTAGGCGTTAAGAATCAAAAGCCCCGCAGTCAGCCCATTAGCGGGTTGGATAAGTTCTTTCAGGCAATCTCTGAGAGACGCATAGCAGATGGTGAGAAAGAGCTTGACTTGATACGCGCATCTATTCCAGCGACCGAGACCGCCAAAGGCAATTTGAAAGCGTGTGAGGGCCTTCTTTTAATGGTTAAGGCAAATTCGGACAAGTATCTCTATTTATCGAAAATAGAACAAAGTCAGAGACAGCTTAGGTTGCTACGAAAGGAGTTCGCAGCCCAGGCCACCAATACGCTGCACACTGATTATGATAGAGGCTATTTTCAAGTCCTTGAAAGTTACATGAAGAAGCTTGAAAAGCTCGGGCCGCAACCAGAGACTCAGGTAGACGATACGCGACCAACCGAACCTGGACGCTAATGGCTCCACACTGTATTCAGGACGATGGACACTAATACCCATACCATGATGAATGTGCCCCCACCCAGTGTCACATCCTTACGCTTACCCTTTAACTCAGCCTCTCCCAAATGAAAGCCCTTTCGAACAATCAGAATCGAAAGGCCGTAAAAGACCAGAGCTAGGCAGATTCCCACAATGAGGGCTAGATCTCCGAAAGTAGTCTGACTTATGTGCAAGTAGTTGTTCGCGAGACCTGCCAGAATCGCCATAAGAAAACGTGTCCAGTACACAATTGAAGTAGGTTTAATCCTAGATTGTACCGACGTAGAATCTTGAGGTTTTCCAGAGACAGGTGGTGGAACACTCAATGAAAGCACAATCCGAGCGACAGAGCTTATTGTGTTTCTCTAGATAACCATTGCCCGCGGATGAGTCGGTGCCCACAAAGGTCTTAAGGACTATCTCGAGAGTTGATTATGAGCTCAAATGCAAGCGCGAGCCAGTCAAACGCCTGAAGTGAAAGTCGAGGACGTTATGTCTAGCCCAGTAGTGACGATCAAAGAAACGGATTCGGTTTTGACTGCAGCGAAGTTGATGAAGAAGCACAAGATAGGATGCGTTGTCGTGGTGGACAAGTCAGGCAAGCCACATGGCCTCATTACTGAACGAGATGTCGTCAGAAGAGTAACGGCTCTCGACTTGGTGCCAAGTAAAGTACAGGCAGGGAAGTCGATGACGAAGCCCGCTGTTACGATAGAGCCATTGGTCAACGTAACAGAAGCAGCCAAGAAGATGCGCGAAGTCAAAGTCAGACGGTTAATAGTTGTCGAGGGAGGCAAATTGAAGGGCATTGTCACCAGTAATGACATCGTAGATATAACTCCCGCTTTGATAGATGTTATTGCAGAAAAATCGCAAATTTCGCCAGTTCCAAAAGTCAAAGAGGCTGAGGAACTCTCCGGTTATTGCGATCGCTGCGGTTCGTGGGCAGATGAACTTAAGCCTCATGATGGACAGTTCATCTGTGACGAGTGTCTGGCTGATGCCGGAGAGCCGGAAGAGGAACCTGACGAAGAGATGTAAGGGGCACTTTCCGTAGCAAGCGGAATAACGATGTCCTCGATTCTAATTGAATCGGCTAAAATACTAACAAAGAACGACCTCACAACTGCTCATCTCCTCTTGGAAGACGGATTCATCAAGAGAATTTCCAAACTCAAACCGATCGCGCGCGCCGATGAGACAATACATGCTGACAAACTCATTGCAGCGCCGGGGCTAATCGACGTGCACGTTCACCTTCGAGACATGGAATTAGGGTATAAGGAGACCTTCCAAACTGGTACACGGGCGGCTGCGAGAGGAGGTTACACAACCGTCATCGATATGCCGAATACCAAGCCCCCTACAACTAATGCTGTAAGACTTGATGAGAAGAAAAACAGAGCAAAAGGACACATTTTCACGAATATGGCCTTTCAAGCTGCGCTTGTCCAAGATGCGGACGAGATGAAAAGGATGAAAGAAAGTGGGGCAGTTGCCTTCAAGCTATACCTGAACAAGTCTCTCGAGACTTTCAATTCATCAGATAAATCTGTACTTCTGCTTGCCCTACAAGCAGCCAAGCAGTCGAATTCGTTAGTTACGATACACGCAGAGGACGGGGATGCCATAAGAAGGATGCAAACGGAATGTGTAGCATCCGGTAAAGTGTCAATCAATGATTTCCTCAGAGCCCATTCACCAACCGTAGAAATTGCAGCAGTGAAGTCGATCCTGAAACTCTGTAAAAGCGTGGGGGTGCGAGCCCATGTTTGTCACATCACCACTCCTCAAGCAGTACGGATAGTTCGGGCGTCTGGGAACTCAACTTGCGAAGCAACCGCACATCACCTTCTCCTCGACCAATCTGCGTTCCGGCGGTATGGCACTATGGCGATCTGTGTCCCGCCCATAAGGAAAATCGAATACCGCCAAAAACTCTGGAATCTCTTTGTTAAGGGCGAAGTGGATGTCCTCGCAAGCGACCACGCTCCACATACGCTACGTGAAAAGGTAACTACCAATGCGTGGAACGCAGCTTCCGGTGTTCCCGGGCTGGAGACATCGTTGACTGTAATGCTTACTCAGGTCTTCAAAGGGAGATTGCCTCTGCGGAGACTCATACAAGCTAGTTCTACTCTCCCCGCGACGATATTCAGATTGCACACCAAAGGTCATTTGCAATCGGGATACGATGCAGACATAGTCTTGATTGATCCAAGGGCTAGGACCGTTATTCAAGCACGCGAGTTTCTTAGTAAGGCCAAATATTCACCATTTGAGGGAATGAAGTGTAGGGGTAAGGCGGCGTACACTATCGTCAACGGAAATGTTGTCTATCAGGACGATAAAATAGTCGGCAGGCCCGTCGGTGAAATTCTGCGAAGTGACATCTAGTGCGATTCCTCCTGGACGGGATGTTGGGAAGACTTACCAGATGGCTTCGAATGATTGGTTGCGACGCATACTACTCTAGGAACAGCTCCGACGCGGATCTTATACGCCAAGCGAGGGAAGATTCTCTGGTCCTTTTGACCTCTGACGTGCAATTGTACAGGGCCGCGATAGCGCGCAGCGTCGAGTGCTTCCTCATACAAGGAACCAACGAATCCGTTCGATTGGCCAATCTTGCTGACAGATTCAACCTGCAGCTCAAGATTAACACTGAGAGGTCGAGGTGCCCTTCATGCGGGGCACCTATCAAACCTGTAAGGAAGGATGAAATTGCTGCTCGAATTCCGACGGCAACCTTTAAACTCTATCAAAGTTTCTGGATTTGCCCTAATGCCTCATGCGCCAAGATTTACTGGCAAGGGAGCCATTGGAAAAGAATAGAAGAGACGCTTGAAAACGCGAGGATAATTCTTGAAAACAAACAACACGACAGAGAAGAAAGCACCATACCTGTCTCTTGACGAAGGACAATTATTGGTTCGTCTCGCCCGTCAGGCCATAATCGCACACTTAGGGAACAAGACAATAGAGAGACCTCACATTTCTGAGGCATTGAAAAGAAAATCCGGGGTATTTGTTACCCTCAATAAGCCCCGCCCCCGAGAGCTCCGCGGGTGTATCGGGTTTCCGTACCCTAACTTACCCTTGCTAGACGCTACTATACGCGCCGCTATCTCCTCCGCCACCGAGGATCCAAGATTTGAACCAGTTCCACTCGGTGAATTACAGAACATCGTTTTGGAAGTGACGGTTCTCACACCACCAGAAACGCTTCGCTTTGATGATCGAAGGAAACTCCCGGCGCTAATAACGGTCGGGCGGCATGGTTTGATAGTTGAAGGACATGGTGCATCCGGTCTTCTTCTACCACAGGTTGCGGTTGAATGGAACTGGGATAGCACAGATTTTCTTAGCAACTGCTGCATAAAGGCAGGTCTGCCGCCCGACTGCTGGCTATTAGATGGGACCACGGTCAAAGTCTTCGAGGGAGAAATCTTCGAGGAGATTAAGCCCGGAGGAGAAGTGCGAAGGAAACTGAACGGCGAGTAATTTTGCGAGTCTATATGGCTCCGTGTGGAATCGGACTGGGCCACATTACACGGATGCATCCAATCGCCACGGAGCTGAGCAGAAGAGGCGTTCTGAACACATTCTCGACTTACCTGGATGGTCTCCAGTACGCCAAGCACCACGCCATGCCGACGTTTGAGGCAGCTCCTATAAATTTCCGTGTCAGAAACGATGGTACGATCGACTTCAAAATGACAGCCGCATCTAGCGGTTTCTCGTTAGGAATCCGCACTTTCCTCAGACAGATTATTCGCGAAATTCGCTTCATGAGACTCTCCAAACCTGATGTGGTTTTTTCTGATTCGCGGGCGTCATCGCTTGTGGCTTCATGGCTGTTAAGAATCCCAAGCATCGTTATGCTCAACCAATTTCGCGTCGAGATAATGCACAGGCCTACTGTCAGGCACCTCTCGCTGTTTGATAGAGTCTTCTTCATTATCGCAAACCTAGGATGGCTCTTTGTGCGCACTCTAATCCAAATGGTATGGGGAAGAAGTCGAACAATTTTGATTCCTGATCTGCCTGCACCGTACACGATTTCAATTGGCAATCTTGCAATTCCGAAACGATACAACGGAAAAGTGAAGCTCATCGGGCCGATTGTTGAGAAGGGAGACCTAGCGCCTGTCAGAATTGGCAAACTTAGAAAAAGACTTGGGCTCTCCGCCAGGAAACCGATCATTTACGCAGCGGTGAGTGGACCCAGAATCGAACGTGCTGTTCTGACGAAATTACTCATCAAGGCGTTGGGGCGTTTCACCAGGAAATATGACATCATCGTTTCCAGAGGAAATCCGAATGGCTCGTTATCTGCAGACATAGTGAACGGTTTGCGGATCTTCGATTGGATCCAAAATCAGGACGAGTACATATTGGCGAGCGACCTCATTGTGAGCAGGGCTGGGCATGGGACAATAATGAAATCACTCGTGTACGGTAAACCAATGGTTCTAATCCCTATCCCTGATCATACGGAGCAATATGGAAACGCTCGTCGTGCCGAGGCTCTACATGTTGCTCGGATTATAGATCAGAACAAACTGAACAGCGGCATACTCGACGCGGTCGTCAATGAGATTCTGACACAACCCGATTATGCGAAGAATGCGATGATAGTTAGAAAGAAAGTGGCGTCAATGCATGCCATTGAGACCGCGTGCGACTTGGTTGAGTATACAGCACGTGCCTAAAGAGGGACTTCGGTAATTGGCAGATTTAACAGCTCTAAGTTCTCGACCGAATTGGCTTGAACCTGGGTATCGTTCAATTCTCTCCAGTCAACGCCGACCGTCTGACTGAGCTTGCTCAACTCTGCCTCACCGAATCCTATTAGAGGCTGAAAGATTGGGAGCCCAAGTTCCCGAGATCTTTGGTTTATGGAACTGTCGAACGCGATTGACCCTTCCACATCGGCGAAAACAACCCCTCTAAATCGCCGCTGCCTCGCGAACTCCAGACTGATACGTCGAACAATATTCACAGATCGAGGCACTGCGTCGAGATCGAGCACGTAACCGGGATAATGCTCCCGAGTAACAAATTCCCGTAGCCCTCGTGCCAGTGCAATCTGATGTTCAGCGAGAAACCGAGTATCGAGAGCACTGCATGGAATTAGTAATTGAGTGAGACATCCTCTCCTCATCATGACGTACGCAGCCACCAATGATAAAGGAGATTCGAGGGGTGCTAGCATCTTCCATTCAGAGGATAGAGGCAGACCGCCTGGGCCAGGAACTCGAGTTGTGTAAAGGTACGCATCCTTGGCCGAAAGGTCGATTGAAATCAACAAATCTGGTTCGTCAAGATTTACGCGGATATTTCTGACCGCGAGTAGCTCAAGAATCTGGGACCCCCCTTCCCTTTCTACGTCTCGCGTGGAGATCGGGACCATAGCTGAGCGATGACAACGAATTGCAAATGACTGCCCGAAGGTTAGACTCTCAGCTGCCTTCTGCCGAACTGCATTCAGCACAGATTCGTATGATCCTTCGATTTTGATCGCTGGAATTGCATATGCTACGCCGAAGGTTCGCGCAATTGCTTTCGCGGCTAGGCGTGCGTCCGTGATTCCACTCACAACGATCCTGCCCGCGGCTTTGCCGATGGCGAAATCATGGATGCTGGATCTTCTCAAGGCGTATCTTATGTCGTCGATGAGTCGCTGCTCTAACGTTCTACGTACGTGAGAACTCTTTAGGACAAATTCTGCTGAGGATACGAGAACGACTTGGTCTGGGCCCACGGTCACTCTTAGCCCTAGGAGTGAGTATACTTGCCAAGATTAAAACGAAAGCACTGATGAGGGAAAAAGGGGTATACGGGGCGGTCTAGTACTCTTCTCCGCCCATGCCACCCATTCCGCCTGGCGGTCCAGGTGGTCTGGCTGGTCCTTTGTCTCCCTTGGCGGCAACTACGTCATCGATTCTTAAAATCATAGACGCTGCTTCCGTCGCGGACTTGACAACTTGAGATTTCACTCGCAGCGGTTCAAGAACGTTCAGAGCTTTCATGTCCTTGATGTGTCCTGAGAAGACATCTACTCCGAACCAGCGGTTGTTAGCATCTTCGTGTTTTGCCCTTAGTTCGACCATCACATCAATAGGGTCGAGTCCGGCATTCTCCGCTAGGGCGAGCGGAATACTTTCTACCGCGTCTGCGAAGGCTTCAATGGCGAGTTGTTCGCGTCCACCCACTTTCATTGCGTATTCCCTGAGCTGCTTGGACGTTTCTGCCTCGGAAGCTCCTCCGCCTGCAACGATCTTTGCATCCTCGATTGCATCTCTAACCACGCAGAGCGCGTCGTGTAGCGATCTCTCTGCCTCGTCGACAACGTGTTCTGTTCCACCACGGAGGACAATTGTGACAGCCATTGGATTCTTCGCGTCACGTACATAGGTCAGCTTGTCATCTCCGATCTTGCTTTCTTCGATGACCTTTGCTTCTCCTAGTGAGCTTGAGCTTAGGTCCTTTACGCTGGCAACGATCTTCGCGCCAGTTGCTTTTGCCAACTTTTCCATGTCGCCGCTGCTTACATTCTTGATCGCTGAGATACCCTTCTTCGCTAGGAAATGTAACGCAATGTCGTCGATTGATTTTTCGCAGAAGACAAAGTTCGCTCCGCTTTCGGATACCCTATCGACCATTTCTTTCAGCATGCGCTCTTCTTCGTCTAGGAAGAGCTTCATTTGGTCGGGATTGTTGATGTTAATTTTGGCGTCGAATTCTGTCTTTTCGATTTCCAATTTCGCGTTCAAGAGTGCAATCTTTGCGCCTTGAGTACGCTTCGACATCTGCGGATGAGCGATCTCTTTGTCGATGACGAGCCCCCGAACGAGTTCTGTCTCCTCAATACTCTTGCCATGTTTCTTCAGGACTTTCACTAAATCGACGTCGACCTTAGTCTTGCCGTCTCTAGTCTCTTTGACTTGAAGTGCCGCGTCAACCGCAATTTTAGCGAGGTAGTCTTTAGCTCCAGATACGTTCTTCGTACCCATGGCGGTTGTAGCTACTGTTCTCAGAGTAGCCGCGTCGTTAGTATCAATCGACTCACTTAGTCCGTTCAGAATTTCACGCGCTTTGTCCGCCGCTTTCTTGTACCCTTCAACGATCACCGTCGGGTGTACGTCTTTGTCAAGAAGTTTTTCTGCCTGTTCGAGCAACTTTCCAGTTAGGACGACCGCAGTGGTTGTTCCATCACCCACTTCGTTGTCCTGCGTTTTTGCAACTTCTACAAGCATCTTAGCCGCGGGATGTTGAACATCAAGCTCTTTCATGATCGTCGCGCCGTCATTAGTGATGACGACATCGCCGATTGTGCTCACAAGCATCTTATCCATTCCGCGTGGGCCTAAGGTTGTCTTCACTGTCTCTGCCACTACTTTAGCAGCTAGAATATTATTACGCTGTGCGTCTCTGCCAGTAGACCGTTGTGTCCCTTCTTTCAGAATAACTACCGGTATATTTTGCGATGACATGTTGGTGTCTCCAGTTCGTAGGATTTGTTACGTGGGGTAACATTCGGATATATAAAAATTACTAGAGGTAAATTATTTGTTGAAATCTAGTAGACTTCTATCGGCCGTTGTCTTCGATGATTTTTCTGAGGTAATCGAATCTGTCTTAGGCTGGTTCACTCGAATTTCGTCGAGAAGGACTATTGCTTCTCCATGTGGGATATTCAATTGTACAGACAGCTCTCGTGACGAGATTTGCGGAGTTTCTTTAATCATTATTTCCTCTATGTATCTCTTGTGACTCTTGTACATAGGTAACGAGTGCACAGTTTCAACGAGAAGGCTCCACAACTCATCTCGTCCCAGAGCGGGCAAGGCTATCACGTTCCCGGATGCGAGCTCCAAGATAAAGGTGCGGCATCTACTGGTGTGCGAAGTACAGAGCTATCGAATCTTCAGTTATCTGATCTACTCTGCAGAAACCGAAACGCACCAGTTGAACAATGGCCCCGACTTTCTCTGACTTCAGGCCCAATTCTGCGAGGCCTCTTGTGGCAGTTGCATCTGGAAGGGTCACTTGAACTGTAACATTATTCTGAGTAGGCACCCACTGAATTATCGGTCCGCGTCCGCTTGCGGTAGATTCCCCGACATACCGAGTCCTGAATTCATCGTCCGCTGTCGTGAGTTGGCTTATATTGAATAATCCCATTAATCTGGTGATTTGGTCGTGAAGTGTCTGGAGGTCGGAATCGGCCACGAAAACTGTGGCTTCTCCATCTGCTATCGGAACCTTCAACGTACGCTTGCCTTGCTCAGGCAGTTGGGGGTGCAGCGGTAGTGTCACTTCGTACTGCTTTGAGAGTCCGCTTACCTTGATTAAACATGGATTCGGAACGAAGAAGTATCGATGAGCGATAGGGTCAACTAATTTGCGATTTAACGAATCTATGTTGTCCCAGCTGATCGTGACGTCGACGGGTTTCGGACCTACCTCCCAGATCAATTTTCGTATCGTTTCTGGGAGGAATCCTCGTCGGCGCAACGCAGCCAGCGTACCGAGTCTTGGATCATCGGTGCCTGTAACTTCTCCCGACTCGAAGGCTTTCATCATCCTCGATTTGCTGAGGTTCATGCCTTCTACTTTCAGACGTCCATAGTGTACGGCGTCAGGATATTTCCATCCCAAGTGGTCATAGAGGTAGATCTGCCGTGCCATATTGGTGAGATGTTCTTTTCCCCTGATGACGTGGGTGATTCCCATTAGATGATCGTCCACCCCTGAAGCTAAATTATAGAGTGGCCAGACCTTGAATTCTGATCCTACTCGTGGATGAGGATTCCTGATAGTATCGATCACTCTCATTGCTGGCCAATCTCGTATCGCCGGGTTGGGGTGCTGTAGATCAGTCTTAACGCGTAAAACAGCGTCTCCCTCTTTGTAGCCTCCGGCCAGCATTTTCCGCCAACGATTCTCTTGCAAGTCTACATTTAGGTTCCGATCTGGGCAGGGGCGATTCGTGATGACTAAGTTCCGGAACTGCTCCGGATTGCATTCGCACACATACCCGGCACCTGTCCTGACTAAGGTATTCGCTATCTCATAGTAGGTGGGGAGTCGATCGCTCTGGATATACTCCTCGTCCCACTCGCACTGCAACCATCTTAGATCTTCGCGAATCTTCTCGTAGTATCCGAGTTGAGCCTTCTTAAGGCGTGGGTCAGTGTCCTCGAATCTCACAACGAATTTGCCTTTGTACATCCTCGCATAGTCATGACTCAGAACTGCAGCTCGCGCGTTTCCCACGTGCAGTACGAAATCCGGGTTTGGAGCAAGTCTTGTGACTATCGTTTTGTATTTCTCTGCGTTTGGGAGAGGAGGAAGTTCTCTTTCTTCTTCCTTTTTCTCCTTTGATAAATCAGCTGACCATTTTTGCAGCGCCAATTCGCGCAGTTTTTCGATCGAGGTGGCGTTTACTTCGTTGACGACTTCACGTACTATGGGGATTAGGTCCTTTGCCTGATTTCGAAGTTGGGGCGCATCCCCCAATAGGTTTCCGAGAACGGCCTGTAATTCTGCTTTTCCGTCGTGCTTGATCGCGTTGATAACTGCTGCTTTTCTAATCAGTTCCCTGGTGTCTTCTGACATGACTCGGCAACCTTTTCAGCGTAAACGAGACAGGGCCTCACCCAACTACTCCCGTTATGGTCGCGACACGCTCCGCGGCCTCTATGGTAAGTCCACTTTCGCCAAGTATCGTGTATCGTTCAGGTCTGATTGTATGAGCTTTCGTCAAGGCGTCTATAACATACTTTGGCTCTATCCCTAACTCTGTGGCGGTCGTTGGTGCACCTATCTTATGGAGAACTTCCTTTATCAACTCCCAATTGGCTCCATGTAAGTATGCACACAATATTGTTCCGACACCGCATTGTTCACCGTGCAGTGCTGGTCTTGGGGCCGTCATGGTTAAGTAGTGACTGAAGAGGTGTTCAGCTCCGCTGCACGGTCTGCTGGTTCCCGCTATGCTCATTGCCACGCCGCAGCTCATGAGTGCCTCAACAAGCGTCCGAACACCTGATTCAGATACCATTTTGATGCTGCTGGAGTTTTTCATGACCAGGCGCGAGCTCATAATCGCAAGCTCAGCAGCATAGTCGCCGTAATATTCGTTCTTGATTCGATGAGCAAGTTTCCAATCCCTGACGGCAGTATATTTGGCTACTACGTCTCCGCATCCACTTGCGATTAGACGATAGGGCGACCTCCCAATTATGGACGTGTCAGCTACAATGGCTACAGGCGAGTGGGCGACATATGAGTATGGCCGATCCAATCCCTTCATAGAAACTAGGGGACTAGCTATACCATCGTGAGATGCAGCGGTCGGAACACTAAGAAACTGCTTCGAGGTGTGCATGCTGCTGAGCTTCGCCACATCAATATCCTTCCCACCACCCACACCTACAATAATGTCGGGCTTGAATTCGCGAATTTGATTTTCAACTAGCACGACTTGTTCTGTGGTCGAGCCTTCTACAACACTAGTCTGTGCGTTGAATCCGGAGTCGCTGAGCGAAGCAAGTACGGTGTCTCCGGCAATATTTTTGACATTAGGCCCCGTGACGATGAGGGCGCGACCGCGTATTCCGAGCCGCGTCAGCGTTGGACCAACCAGCGGGGCGACTTGTCTTCCGATCAGAACCTCTCTGGGAAGTTGCATGTAATGAGAATCAGGCGGGAGCTGCAGGCCCATCGTCACACCAGAAAGATCAGCGTAATCACAGCGATCACTATGATCAATGGGAACAGCGTGAACGCTATCAATTTTGATGTCTTATAGATAACGTTCATGACGCGCTTTAGGGATTTCGACCCAAGAGTCATTACATCGATCTGCTGAGCTACAGTTCCAGCTTCGCAGGGTTCGAGATCGGCCATTGCACTCTGGCAGGCTTGTTTGATCTCATGCAACAAAGTCGGAATTTGAACTGCCGCTCCTATGGGGTAGTACCCTAAGCGTGCTGGAACAATTCCATTCACAATATGGGTATCAGATGTGAGCACTTCTCCATCGTCGAACCCGAGTGCCCGTACCGTATCCAGGATCCCTTCACGAAGATCCTTGACCATGTTATTACCGTCTATACAGATGTATGCGAACTTTTGACCATTGGTTTCGACGGCCATTACAGATATTCCGCCTGGTCCAAACCCATCCCTCAATCGGAAAGATGGTTTTCGATGCGCGATACCAATTCGAAAAGACTCTGGTTGGTTGGATGATTGAAGGCTTTGTAGAGCAGCCTCCTCCAGAGCGCTGATTTTCTCGCGGCTCATCGTTGTTGGTCCCGTGAGACAGTTATGTGCATCTATGAGAGCGACATGCCGGAATCTACCCTTTGTCAAGGCTTTGATTCTATTTGCGACCTCTGTCGGCACGTCTTCCATATCTGAAGGAGCTGTTGTCATTGTCACGAGCGCGCATCCATCGAATGTTTGGCATGTGGCGGTTGCAATTCCGTTCCCCGATCTCGTGACAGCGGTAGCCAAAGGGCTGAACTTAACTGAATTCAATCTGTTGAAGACCGTTCGGATTATCTTCTCATTCTCAACTTGTGACACGAGATTAAGTTCATGTCCAGAGACGCCATGGGGAACAAGCGCAATCGCACCGAGTTGCCTCTTAACGATCGCCTGAAACAGGTATGGTAATCCGCTGCTACCTACGTTCAGGAACGGGCCGGGATGAAAATTAGATACGAGCATGAGTCCTTTTATGTTAGAAGACATCTCCCGTCTGAACACAAAGGCTGCCACGTCTAATTCTGTTTGGACGCCAAGTTCATTCAGGTAAGATTCTAAGTCTATGTTGTCGGCCTCAAGCCAGTCCGTAAGGAATGCTCTAAACATCCTGATAGGGGAAAAACCAATTCTTCTTCGTCCATAATGCTCGACGAACGCGATTAGAGCGAAGGCAAAGATGAGTCCGGTCAGCGTTGATAACATTAGATCTGGAGCTAACTTAGAGCCAGGGAGCCCCAGAAGAACGACCCCTAGAATTACTGATAAGACAGGCTCGATGAGTGAGAACGTTAGTCGTTTGGCGAAGCTCGTTCTGGACATTGCGAAGACTCCGAGTGCCCGTAATGGGATTACGGCGAACAAGCCCATAAGAACGGCAAAATCTGGGAATATGAAACTTCGGATCACGATCGAAAGCACGGCCCCCGACAGGAGGAAAACGAGCCAGGTGTCTATAGTAAAGAGAGAAAATGCGAGACATCGCCTGAGATAGAATAATGGATCGTTCTTCATGACGGCCCAGTAGAGAAACGCGTTCGAAATGATAGACGGGACTGCGAGGAAGACTATTCCCCACAGTACACCTGAGATGAAGGAGCTCATGCTCCAGCGGGCGACAAGGAAACAGAGTCCTACGCCAAAGCTAGTCAGCGTCACCATTGATGCAGCAATTGCGGTTGTGGATGGAAAAGCCACTCTTCGGATCAAATTGTAATATGGAGTTGTCCCGCTAACTCGTCTTGCAAACGAATGTGCCAATTACCCCACCTCAGAATGAGGCTATTGCAGAACTTTGATAAGCCTACGAACTCTTTCCACCGAAGACTGTTCGGATACAGTTCCAGTTACAATGATCTGTGCTCCAGCCTTGGCTAGTGCCTCCGCCTGTCTCGGACTCCTAATTCCTCCCCCCGCAATCACATGAATATTGGAGTTGGTCGTGACAGTCCTCACCATTTCAACTGGCACAGCATCTCTTGCGCCCGAACCGGCCTCAAGATACGCGAATCGCATTCCGAAATATTCGGCAGCAAGTGAATAGATTGCTGCAAGTTCAGGTTTATCCTTCGGGATTGGGTTTGCGTTACCTACAAACCCTGCGGCTCCAGTGTGTTCTCCGACGATCAAATATGCGACAGGAATTGGTTCAAGCTTGTACTTCTTTACAAACGGGGCTCCAAGGGCCTGCGCTCCTGAAAGATAATAGGGGTTGATCGAGTTCAACAGTGACATGAAGAACACAGCATCGGCATACTGACTCAAACCGGAAACAGCGTTTGGGAAAAGTATGACCGGTAGTTTCGAGGACTTTATCGCTTTAACTATTGCATCGAGTTCATAGACAGATGTCGCGGTCGAACCGCCGACCATTGCGGCAGTGGTTCCGGCTCTCTCAACTTGAACCGCTAGGCGCCGAGCCATGCTAGGTTTCAACTTTTCAGGATCGAATAAGGTCAAATGGGCTACTCCCCTCTCTTCGATCACTTGATACAGTAACTTCTCTACTTTCCCGATCTTGACGTTGTCCAAATTGCGCGCCTAAACCTTGTTCCTACTCGAAAGTGAACTATCAATTATTAACGAGCAAAATAATCGAGATACTATTAAAACTGCTTGGAAGATACACGCTTTGTAGGAACTGGACTTGCAGGGACCCATATCAGTTCTGACTAGGACACGAGCGTTGGTCTCTATGATGCGTCTGCCCAACTGCCTTATGATGGGATTCGCAGTAATTGTTGGGGAGGTCATTGCCAGTCAAGTTGTGCCAGCCGATGCCGCATTCTTTGGATTTCTGACAGGTTTCATACTTCTTGGGGCAGCGATGGTTCTTAACGATTATTTTGATCGCGAAATTGATTCGATAAACGAACCCGGACGACCAATACCTAGCAATGTCATTGCACCTTCACAGGCTCTTTCGTTCGGTGTTGTCCTTGTTTCGATTGGATTACTATGTTCAGTTGTAACTGGAATTCTGACAACAGCCGTGGC
>DATKOK010000171.1:0-3818 GCA_035524675.1 Candidatus Methylomirabilota bacterium
TTTGACGGGGTCTAACTTCGTTTTAGCCACTACCAGTCCGATCACTGACGTGGTCTCGATACTCGACCCACGATCACCGACTTCGCCGAGTAGGTACCACATTTCACTGCAAGTGTTCTTCTCATTTCCCCTACTCGTTGAGATTACTAGATTGAACTCCGTTAGCAAGCGGGACTCACGTCGGTTTCCTCCTCTCTTACGCCCATTTAATAGCGCTATCTTACCTGTCGTTCCTTAGGCACTTGAGAAGTGCTTCTCGCGAAACGGGTCCCTCGCGGATGACGGTGAAGTTGCTGCTGAGATCAACGACAGTCGAAGCCACGCCGAGTGGAGCTCTCCCCCCATCAACGATTAGATCGATACTGTCCCCTAACGTTGCTACGACTTCCTCTGCCGTACTCGCAGGAGCGCGGCCAGTTCGGTTCGCACTTGTTCCCACTAAGCATCCTGAACACAAATCCAGCAGACTGAGACAGGTTGCGTGCTTTGGAGAACGAACTCCAATTGTTCCGAAGGGAGCAAGCAGTCGAGGCACCACCGCTTTAGCCTTCAGAACCAATGTTACTGATCCTGGCCAGAATTTTGTAGCCAATTTAATTGCTTTCTCGGAAAAATCGGCGATTCGCTGAGCGTCTTGTAAATTCTTCACTAACACGGGTAAGGGTTTCTTACGGTCGCCTTTCACCTTCATCACGCGCTCTAACGCATTCTGAGCGAACGGATTGCATCCCAGCCCATACACGGTGTCAGTCGGATAGCTAAGTATACCACCGTCCCCCACGACCTTCGCCGCTAGCACGAGGCCATCCATATCGCCCTTCACTACACGGACCACGAGTATCGCCAGAGCAAAGTCAGTAATCGCCAAACTGCTTAAAGACCAGTCGGTATCCGAAGCGGTGAGAGTATAGTCGTTGACTGCGGTAATCGTTGTGCATGGCGGCGCGGGATTCCATCGTCAAGATCTCCGGCGAGGGCTAGCGGGAGTGATATTTGCAGCCAAAGCAGGTTCAGACTGCCTCAAGAAAGGTCGAACCGCACTGGACGCTGTAGAATCTGCAGTAGTCACGATGGAAGACAACGAAATATTCAACGCTGGACGCGGCTCGGCACTTACCTATCGGGGAACCGTGGAAATGGACGCTGCGATTATGGATGGCAAGACCCTATCTGCAGGAGCGGTAGCTTTAGTCCACAACGTGAAGAACCCCGTAAGGCTTGCTCGCCTCGTCATGGAAAGAACTGACCACGTCCTGATCGCAGGAGAGTCCGCGGAGCAACTTGCAAAGGTCTTCTCACTTCCGAAATGCAATCCGATAACAGCTCGACGAAGAAGAATGTACATGAAGCTGAAGAAGGAAACAAAGAATCTTCCCACAAAGAATTCGCTTCTGCTTCGCGATCGCCCAGGGATTTTGACGGACACGGTCGGAGCCGTCGCGCTAGATCTGCATGGCAATTTCGCTGCAGCCGCTTCGACGGGTGGAATCACTTTGAAGTTCCCCGGAAGGATAGGGGATACCCCCCAGATCGGGTCGGGGCTCTACACAGACAACACGTCTGGGGCATCCACCGCGACGGGCCTCGGGGAAGTGGCAATAAAACTAGCCCTCTCCAAGGCAATCTGTACAATGATGGAACAGGGCATGTCAGCCCCAGAAGCCAGTCTCCGCGCGATAAAGTCTGCAACGCGACGCTTGAACGGCCAAGCAGGCGTTATTTCCATCGATAAGCGCGGTAGGACAGCGGCGGTACACAATAGTAAGTTCATGCCATGGGCTTACTGCACTGTTAAGATGCAATCCGCGAAGGGTTACGTGAAAGGTACGACCGTCAGTTCGAAAAGCTGAGTCTCACAAAGCAAAGATGACTTAGAATCAGCCAAAAGACTTAAAATTCCACACCAAGGGGGTTACGCTAGCCTTTAGGTCCAGAGGTTTTTCTAATGAGTGAGGAAGACGACAGCTGGGATGACGGGCAAGAGGATGATTGGACCGACGATGAATGGGGCGAAGATGAGGGCTGGGGAGAAGATGAGGATTGGTAATGGATAAGAACAGCCCAGAACATCTCAACTTTTAGATTGACCAAAACCTCCTCTTCGGTAAAGGGTGATTCTGAATAATGTTACGAGTAGCTACACTCGACAAGGAACATTGCAAACCGGACGACTGCGGGATACCGTGCTACCGCTTCTGTCCTGAAGTGCTGAACAGAAGGTACGCCATCAGGTTCGTGGAAGGGGAAAAGAAGCCCATCATTGACGAAGACCTCTGTACAGGGTGCGGAATATGTATCAAGAAATGTCCGTTCGACGCGATAAGCATCGTCAAACTTCCTCAAGAACTGGACGGGGAATGCATCCACACCTTTGGCGTGAACGAGTTCAAGCTGTTTAGACTCCCGGTTCCGCGAACGGGAATCGTCACTGGCCTCATTGGAAGGAACGGGACAGGCAAGAGTACTGCTCTACGAATACTATCCGGCGAACTCACACCGAACTTCGGAACACCCGAAAATCCGCACGACTGGGAGTTTGTAATCACAAGATACCGTGGAACATTACTCCACGAATACTTCGGAAGAATAGCGGGAAAACAACTTAAGGTCGTCCACAAACCTCAACACGTAGACAAACTCGGCCCAATACTCAAGGGCACTGTCCGTCAACTTCTCCATAAGATCGATGAACGATCGAAATTCAAAGAACTAGTCAATGATCTTGAACTAACGGAACTCCTCGACCGGAGTCCAAAAGTGTTGAGCGGCGGCGAACTCCAACGCGTCGCAATAGCAGCCGCAATTAGCAGAAGCGCCGACGTTTACATGTTCGATGAACCATCAAGTCACTTGGACGTATACCAACGCATCAGAGCTGCAAGGAGTATCCGAAAACTAGTCCAAGAAAACAAGGCAGTACTGGTTGCTGAACACGATCTCGCAATGCTCGACTACTTATCAGACGAAGTATACTTAGTGTACGGACAACCCAGCACCTACGGAGTTGTCTCCCACGCCCACCCTACCAGGGGCGGCATCAACGAATACCTCGACGGTTACCTGCCCGACGAGAATATGCGATTCAGAGACGACCCCATCCGCTTTCACATAAGACCACCACGCGCAATTGAGTATGCACCGGATACCAAACTCGAATGGCCGCCCACTACCAAGAAAGCGGGCAGCTTCAAACTCAAAGTGGAAGCGGGAAGCATCTACGCTGGAGAAATCATTGGCATAGTCGGCGCAAACGGCATCGGTAAAACAACTTTCATCAAGGAACTCGTCGACTACTACACAACTACCTCCAAGAACCAACTCGAGGTAAGTTACAAACCTCAATACATCTCGACCAAGTATGACGGTACCGTCGATGAACTCATCTCCTCAATAGCCAATGATACATCGTCGTTGTTCGCGCAGGAAGTCCTTCGCAACCTGACAATCAACAAACTGAAAGATCGAAAAGTGGCAGCCCTCAGCGGTGGAGAACTCCAAAGAGTCGCAATCGCGGCCTGTTTGGGAAAGACAGCGCAAGTCTACTTGTTGGACGAGCCCAGTGCCTTCCTAGACATTGAAGAAAGATTGACAGTCGCGAAAGCCCTCAGACACATCATCGATTCGAGACAAGCTTTCGCGTTCGTCGTAGAACACGATATCGTTGCCCAAGACTTTCTCGCCGACCGCATCATGGTCTTCAAAGGGCAACCTGGACGGGAAGGGTCGGCTTCACAGCCCCAAGATCTCCGCGACGCGATGAACTCCTTCCTGGCGGATATGGAGATTACGTTCAGACGTGATCCTGAAACTAAACGTCC
>DATKOK010000172.1:0-13786 GCA_035524675.1 Candidatus Methylomirabilota bacterium
TCAATAGCATCATCGCCCTCGTAGACCTTTCTGATATTCCATCTAGATGCAAAATCGCGAGCTTCATGTCCCCCGGCTACAGCGACCACGTTCGCAAGATTGACCTCGGAATATGCAGGCATGTGACAAGCGTTCTGGACGAAACCTGTTCCTACGATCCCGATATGCACTCTATTTGACAAAGCTGCCTTTACTCACGTAGAACGAATAGCACCGTTGGATGAACGAACGGTCTTAAGACTTACGCAACTGTCCGGAGTCAGTCAGCAAGTGACGAAATTCTGAGTATGAAGCTAAGGGTAGGAAAATTCGAGACATGTCTTAGTGTACCTATCCGCGACTGATCTTCACGAATGGCTAGTTCCTCCATCTTTCGGCATATCTCCTAGCACCTCTACTGGTCAAAAATTCGTTGGGCTGGGACGAGACAAGTCTTATATAAGATCTGACAAGCCAACCCGATGCATGCAGCGCGACTCTGCAATTTGTTCGAGTCATTCTAACTGTGAATTTTCAGCCTGCAGTTTAATACCCCCCTTTGCTGCTCAGAGTAAACCGACATGAATCCTTATCGTTACATTCTCCGCAGACTTCTCTTCGGAATATTAGTGCTAATTTGCGTAGTCACTATCACGTTTATTCTTTCACGCAGCCTGGGAGGCAACACGGTGGCCGCCTGGCTTGGCAAAGCCGCAGGCATGCACCCAGAACTTGCAGAACTTTACGCAAAGAAATACCATCTCGACGATCCAATCCCAGTTCAATTCTACTATTACGTTATCAACCTCCTCGAAGGCAACTTAGGTTTCTCGCCGTCACGAGGTTTTGAACCTGTTACTCTGGTCATTTCGGCAACTCTCCCTTTCACTTTACAGATCGCGTTATTCGCCTTCTTGATTTCGGTAATCCTTGGAGTGCTTTTGGGTGTACTTGCAGCCAAATACCAACACAGGAAGGCGGACACTTGTATTCGTGCTTTCTATCTTGCAGGTTACTCGTCGCCGCCGTTCTTCGTCGCTCTGATCCTGCTGATTGTATTTGCTTTCAAGTTCAATCTCCTGCCGACTGGAGGGGCGTATGATATTCAACTAAATCCTCCAAGCACGATAATTGGACTTCCAATTCTGGACGCAGCAATCGAAGGTAATGTGCCGTATCTACTGAGTGCCTTGCGACACATGATCCTTCCGAGTCTTGCACTCGCGCTTGTAACTTTCGGAGTCCTCACTCGTGTGCTGCGCAGTTCCTTGCTAGATGTTATGCATGCGAACTACATTCGAACGGCGCGAGCGAAGGGTCTGGAAGAGAATACTGTGTTTTTTAAGCACGCTCTAAGAAATGCCATGATTTCGGTAGTTACGATCTCATCACTCATGGTGACATGGCTGATCACAGGAACAATATTCGTTGAAAACATCTTCGCATACCCTGGGATGGGTCAATATGTTGTACAGGCCTTAGCTGGCCAGGACTACCCCGGCATACTAGGCACAACGATCGTTTTTGCGGTAATGATAGTAGTGACGAATTTAATTGCAGACATCTTGTACGCCGTCGTTGACCCCCAGGTTCGGTTAGGGTGAAGTTTCGACGAGATCGAGCACCAAGTCCAGAGTGGTCGGTTCACTCCGAATGCTGATGAAAAATAGAGAAGCACTTGTCGGAACTGCGATCGTCGTGGCATTCATTCTCTTGGCAATGCTAGTTTCAATCTCAAACGTATTCAAAATACAAATGACTCCCTATGATCCAATTGATCAGAATGTGGGGCCATCACTTGCGCCACCATCGTTTCAACATCTGATGGGTACGGACGTTCAGGGTCGTGATGTGTTCAGTCGCATAGTAGCAGCGACACCCAACGACGTCACTGTCAGTCTGGCTGTCGTCGGCGTCGCGTTGGCCGCGGGGGCAATAATTGGTTCGATCGCGGCTTTTCGGGGCGGCCTTTTTGATGAAGCTTTGATGAGATTTACTGACGTGATATTCGCACTGCCGGCGCTCGTGCTCGCAATGTCAATAGGGGTAGTGCTCGGTCCTGGAGTGACAAATATGATGTTTGCATTGATGATAATATGGTGGCCTCCATACGCGAGGCTTGCGAGAGGCGAAGCACTTAGGGTTGCGCACCAAAACTACATCGAAGCTGCTAGGCTATCAGGGCTTGGAACAATGAAGATATTGTTCAAACACGTGCTTCGAAACATCGTAGTAACTATGCTTGTGTACGCCACCCTTGATATTGGCACCGTCATCCTGGTTTATTCAGGACTTAGCTATCTAGGTCTCTCAGTTCGTCCCCCTCAACCTGACTGGGGTGAGATGGTAAGCGCGTATCAGGATTACCTGATCACTGCGCCTTGGCTGCCAATAATTCCCGGATCGATAATTGCACTAGGAGTAATAGGTTTCAGCCTCCTGGGCGACGGGTTGCGTGATATGCTAGAGGCGCGTTGAATTGTCGAACCTAGTCAGAGTCGAAAACCTGAATGTCTGCTACGAGTCGAGAGGTGGTAGAGTGACGGCGCTTGACAAAGTTAGTCTTGACATAAGGTCAAATGAATTGTTAGCGGTCGTAGGCGAGTCGGGATGCGGAAAATCCACACTAGCGCTTGCAATAATCGGCCTCCTGCCAAGCCCTCCTGCCCGAGTTTTGAGCGGCGAGATAGTATTCAAAGGAACCGACCTAATCCGGCTGGGGCAAGCAAACATGCGGGAATATAGAGGGACTCAGATCGCAATGATCTTCCAAGAACCGCTGAGCAGCCTCAATCCGGTATACAAAGTGGGCGATCAAATTGCTGAGGCAATCATGGTCAAACGATCTCGAGAAGGTAATGCTCGGGTGGAATCAGATTTCATGCAGAAGACCCACAAGATTGTTCCGCCGAGCAAGGTATCTAAGAGCTTTCGGTATGGTAAACGAATCAGTGGTGAGCTGAAAGACGAAATAATCGCATCACTGAAACTTGTAAGGATCCCTGATCCGGACCAGGTTATCGAGCGTTACCCGTTTGAGCTTTCGGGAGGCATGAGGCAGAGAATAATGATAGCGATGGCATTATCACAGGAACCGGCGCTGTTGGTGGCGGACGAACCTACCACTGCTCTCGATGTAACAACACAAGCTCAGGTCTTGAAACTCATGAAAGAATTAATGACAAAAGTGAAGACTAGTGTACTTCTAATCACTCACGACCTAGCTGTCGCTTGTCAAGTGGCCGACCGAGTTGCCGTGATGTATGCTGGCGATGTCGTGGAGGCTTCGAATGTTTTCGACCTTTTCTCCAAGCCGCTTCACCCGTACACTCAGGGACTCCTATCATGCCTTCCGACCGGTTCAAAAAGCAAAGTCGACCTTAAACCGATTCCAGGATCAGTTCCCGATCTTAGAAGTCCTATTGTTGGGTGCAAGTACGTGAGCCGATGCCCATTCGTGATGAAAGCATGTTCAGAGAAGAAACCAGAGTTCATCGAAACTATGGAAAATCATGAAGTCGCCTGCTATCTGCACGGTGAGAAGAATGGACCCCATCCTGCAAACAACTGATTTGACCAAGTACTTCCCGGTCCAGCGCGGCCTAAACCCTTTCTCGAAGGCTCGAAAATTCGTGCGGGCCGTAGACGGCGTGTCCATGACAATATGGAAGGGAACTACCATTGCCGTTGTGGGAGAATCTGGATGCGGAAAAACCACGCTCGCCCGTACCATAGCTCTTCTCACTAAACCGACGAGCGGAGACATAGTCTTCGATGGAAAGAGCATCATAAACGGAAAAACGAATTCGAAACTAGTGTATAGAGATTTACAGATGATCTTTCAAGACCCAGAGTCGTCTCTGGACCCCAACATCAAAGTGGGTGACTCGATTGGTGAACCGCTTGAAGGCCTAATGGGATGGGGCAAGAATGAAGTGAAGAACGCAGTGGAGAAAAGTTTGGCTGCAGTTGGCCTTCCTCAAGACTCTGTTGACCGTCTGCCTGGACAACTCAGCGGTGGACAAAAGCAACGGGTGGCAATTGCCAGAGCGATTAGTCCCCAACCAAAGCTCGTCATACTGGATGAACCGACCAGTGCACTTGATGCTTCTGTCCAGGCCCAAATCCTAAGGCTGCTGCTACAACTACAGAAAGACTACGCCCTCTCATACATGCTGATAACGCACAACATAGCAGTCGCGGAATATTTGTCAGATTACATGGCAGTAATGTATTCTGGTAACCTGGTGGAATATGGGTTGACGGAGGAAATAATGGCAAAACCCCGTCATCCGTACACGATCGCCCTAATCTCCTCAGCACCGATAGCCAACCCTTGGAAGAGAAATCTATTGCAAGCTGAGATTAGGGGTGAAGTACCAAGCGCAATTAATCCTCCTCCGGGCTGCAAGTTTAATCCGCGTTGCCCTTACGCGGAGGGTACCTGCTCAACGGAAATACCGAAACTGTTAGAGGTGTCGCCGGGCCACCTCGTTGCATGCCATTTTGTCGAGAAAACCACATGAGACTACCTTAAATCGGAATGAATTGGATATATACTCTAATCATATCCTTCCGAAAACTATATTCTAGAAAGTTAAGCGTTAAATAGGCTCACCCTGCAGCAGAGTTCATGTCAGTTCTAAAGAAAGCTATATCGACAACGCAGGCCGGAATAATCATTGCAGTAATAGTCGTTGCGGCCATTATCGGCGTAGCATACACGCAAATGACGCCGCAACCCTCTCAACCATCCACCGCATCAACTCAAGCCGGGTCCAAATTCGTGGACACGCTTTCCATCGACGATTGGATTTGGCCGATCGATGACGTCAATGCTCTGTACTATGCGTGGTCAGAAGTCCCATGGCCCAGCCCGCTGTCCTTCGCTACTTACCAGACGCTGGTGCAAGCCAACCTCACCGCCGAGTATGGGACGGGCACGATACAGTACCTTCCTGGACTCGCAACTGGTTGGACGGTCAGCGCTGATGGCAAAACCTGGACTTTTAACCTCAGACAGAACGTGACTTTTTCGAATGGCGATCCATTCAACGCGTACCAAGTATGGGGTATGATGTACGGACAGTATTACCTCTCGGGTAACAGTACAGGCTGGTTCCAGTCCTATCCCATATTCAACATGGCTGCTGCGGACTTTGGTCCTGCAACAATCGCCTTGATGACAAAGAGCGGCGTCATCAACCCATCGCAAGATCTCCTAAACGTTATGATGGACAAGTCTTGGCCAATCTATGTCGCCGACCAGTATACAATCGTCTTCCAATTGATGGCCCCATTCACATGGTTCCCAGGAACACTGGTAGGTTATGGAGGCTTGACGTTTGATGTTCAGTACGTGCTTGACAACGGAGGCTTTGGAGCTCCGCCAACACCAAACGCCAAATTCAATCAGCACCCAATCCCCGGCACAGGACCGTACATGGTCACAGATTTGTCAGTAAATACCTACATTAAGTTCACACAGAACCCCAATTACTGGGGACGAAACCTGTCTCCAGACTTCATCAGTGCGAATGTGATGCTTGACCCCGGGCATGCGAAGAACGTGATCGTCTACTACAAGACTGATGACCTCGCGAGATTCACTGACCTCGCAAACGGGGCAGTTCAGGTAGCTGCCATACAATCTCCTAACTGGGCCAGCGTCACTAGTAACCCGCAGACATACTCGTACCTCAAACTACCGGATTGGAACGGAGAGGTAGCACTGTTAGGATTAAACACCCACATGTTCCCAACGAACGATGTTAACTTCCGTCAAGCAATTGTGCATGCAATCAATTACACCGACCTTTATGCCAAAGCATATCAGGGTCAAATGCACCCGTACGTTGGACCTGAATACCCAGCATGGAAAGACTACTATAACCTAGGCAACTTCCAACCATACCAGTACGACCTCACGCTTGCAAAAGAATACCTAGCAAAAGCGGAAGCGGATTACCCCAACCTCACCAGCAGCATGCCAACACTCACGTTTAGATCACAGGCCAATTGTGCAACGTGCACTGCTGCAGCTCAAGTCGTTCAAGGGAATCTCGCAGACTTAGGAATCAACGTGAACATTCTCGTTCAGACAACAGGCAACTTCTACTCGGTGCTTGGAAGTTACAATTCCGAACTTGCGAATCCTGACGCGCTTGGTCAGCTGGCGATGGTCAACTCAGGGTTCGGGTGGGGACCAGCATCGCTCACTCCAGCAGACTACTGGGTAACATTCGTCAGCAGCAAGTCTACCTGGGGCAACTATGCAATATACTACGATCCAACCGTGCAGGCATGTGTCGACGCCTTCACTAGCATTTCAGATACAACTCAAATCCAATCCTTGTGCACTGCAGCTCAGGCGAAGCTTTACGACGACGCCCCATACGCTTGGGTAGGCACATTCGGACTGTGGGAACCATCAGGAGGATCTATCGTATGGAAGAACGGCGTTGTTACAGGGTTCTATACAGATCCAGTCTGGACCGGAATATGTACGGCTCCTCTCCTGAACACGGTAACCTTCGGCCCCAACGCATGACCTGCCAAAACTGAGAACGTGTGATATCGTACATTCACTGAGACGCGATCGAGGAACGTCAGTTCCTCGATCTTTATTCGCGAACGCATCATCGCATTACCTGATAGACGCTGACTTAAGCTAACCAGATGGCGAAATTCACTATAGAGTCCGTTCTGAAGAAATAGATTTGGCCGGAGTCGGAACCTAGCAGAGGCGTTTTTATCGCCACGAATGCAGCGTCATACCTGAGCCGATTTGTACGGTTACGCAGGAAAGATTCTGAGGGCAAACCTAACCAATCGATCCCACTCGACTGATAAACTGTCGGATGACGAGGCTAAGAAGTTCATTGGGGGAAAAGGTATTGCGATTAGAATCCTGTTCAACGAACTCCGCCCCAAGATCGACCCGTTAGGGCCAGAGAATAAACTCGTATTTGCAGTTGGGCCGTTCGCAGCCACAGGCATTCCACTTAATTCACGCTGGGTAGTTGCAGGCAAGTCACCTGAAACCGGAATCTGGGCTGATTCATATTGCGGCGGAACGTTCGCTGTTCAACTGAGGAAAGCAGGGTATGATGCCTTAGTCGTCGAGGGCACTTCTAAAGATCCGGTTTACGTTAACATATTCGATAATGACGTCGAGGTAAGAGACGCCTCCCATGGTCCCAACGCGTCCCACCTTTGGGGCAAGATGACCCTTGAGACTGAGTTGGACATTGCCCGGGACCTCGGCATAACTAACCGTCGGGAGGACAACCCCGCCGTCGTGAACATAGGCCCGGCAGGGGAGAATCTTGTGAAATTTGCCGCAGTAATGCACACTGCGCACCGGGCCGCCGGAAGGGCTGGGCTCGGAGCTGTAATGGGTTCCAAGAAACTCAAAGCCATAGCAGTCCGCGGAACCAAGAACGTGTCAACTGCTAACCCAGCAAAGGTAAGGGAGGTTATGAAAGAGATCTCCACGGAGACACTAACCAACCCCAACCTCGTCAACTTCACCAAACACGGCCAAGTGGGATTCGTCGGAGCATTGAACCAGTTAGGAATGCTCCCTACCAAGAACTTCCAACAGGGAACCTACGAGAAATACGAAGCAATAAGCGGTGAGACCATGACGCAGACAATTCTCAAGAGCAGAAACACTTGTTCACAGTGCGCGGTTAATTGCAAAAGAGAAGTTGAAGTGCTCGACGGCCCATATGCTCCCGTCAAGCCCGAGTACGGAGGACCTGAGTATGAGAATGATGCAGCGTTGGGATCCTTGCTGCTGATTGATGATTTGAAGGCGATCTCAAGGGAGAATCAACTATGCAATGAATACGGCCTCGATACGATATCGACTGGCGTCGTAATTGCTTGGATAATGGAGTGCGTAGACCGGGGTATCTTCTCCAAGGAAGATACGGATGGTATCAATGCGACATGGGGTAACGCTGAGTCGGCGTTGAGGTTCATCGAGAAGATAGCCACACGCGAAGGAGTAGGCGATGTTCTAGCTGAAGGTGTCAAGGTGGCGGCGAAGAGATTCGGCCGGGGGTCTGAGAGATACGCGGTAGAGGTGAAAGGCTTGGAGATCCCCATGCATGAACCTAGAGCCAAGAAGGGTCTGGGATTATCCTACGCCACTTCGCCCCGCGGAGGATGCCACATGCAAGCGTTCCATGATCCTGAGTTCGAAGCGCCTAATCTTGCACCAGAAATAGGCATAACTCTGGGGCTAGATCGACACGACACTTCACGAAACAAAGTCGACATAATAAGGCGCTCACAGGATTGGGTCGCAATAACTAACTCACTGCTTCTCTGTACGTCACCCGGCTGGTCGGGGCTCAACTACACGAGACCAACATTCCTCACAAACGCGTACGATGCTGTCACAGGCTGGGATCTGACAGTTGATGACATGATGCGCGCAGGCGAACGAATCAACAATCTCTGCAGATGCTTCAACGTGAGGGAAGGATTCACCAGGAAAGACGATACTCTTCCAGCTCGATTCACTGAGGACCCACTACCGGACGGCCCATCAAAGGGGCAACGAGTTACGAAAGAAGAGCTACAGTCAATGCTGGACAACTACTATGACTTAAGAGGGTGGGACATAACGACAGGGATTCCTACGAGTGCTAGACTCAAGGAGCTAGGACTCGAGTTCGCGATTTAGACTCACCGCCCTTCTAACAGGAAGGATCACTTGATCACTGTAATGATTCCGCAGGCAAAGGACGAGAAGACTATTCTGCTTGGAAGACTTTCGATGCTTCAGCAACTGCGGCGCCGCTGGTAACCGGAAATCCAAGTTCTGCTGCCGTTCTCTCCAATGCTGAGAGGGTCGGCAGGACATAGAATGGAGAGGCAGTGACTCCCATTGTTCCGATCCTAAGAGCCTTACCTTTCAGTTTTGCGAGCCCACCTGCGATCATTATGCTGAATCTGTTCTCCATGGTGTCAATGATGTTCCCTGCGGTTCCTTCTTGAACACGGACAAGTGTGACCGTCTTCGACCTTACATCCTCCCTCGCAACTGGTTCGAAACCGATCTTTCGGCATCCCTCTCTCATTGCTTTGGACGCAACAAAGTGCCTTCTATACCGATTTTCGAGACCTTCCTCGAGGGCGAGCTTAGCGGCTTCGCGCATAGCAAGTATCACAGTCGTCGGCATCGCGGTTGGAAACGGGTGTCCCATCGCTGCCCAGTCTTGGATGAAGAGCTTCCAAGTTCTCAGGCTCATGAAGCGGCTCGGGATTGGGCTCCTTCTGGACTCAACGAGCTCCCAAAGGCGTCTTCCAATGGCGATCGGTACGGCGCCATGGATTCCCCCAAGGCACTTACTTCCATACCCAACACAAGCATCGATCCCCCACTCGTCGACCTCAACATTAACTCCCCCGAAGGATGAGATAGAGTCGACAAAGTACAGTACCTCATGCTTTCGTGCCACCCGCCCGATATCCCGCACCGGATTCTCAACACCGGATGAGGTTTCGTTTTGGACGACGAAGATGGCTTTGATATCTTTCTCGTGATCGAGTCGTGCGTCAACGTCATCTGCGTTTATTATCTGACCGTACTCAGTGCGCATTTCGATCGGTTGTCCACCGTAAGCCTTGATCACTTCAGTAAGAATTTCACCAAACCATCCGTTAACTATTGTTAGAATTTTATCGCCAGGTTCGACAATATTTGCCGCAACCAGCTCGACTCCTCCATTTCCAGGTCCAGGGAAAATGATGACCTGCTCTCTAGTTTTGAAAATCTTCTTGAGATCATCAAGAGTTCCATTGTATTCGGCTGCCCAACCTGGCCCATAATGAGCCATAACAGGTGTAGCCAATGTGGCAAGGACGCGCGGATCGGCCTCTGATGGACCTGGGATCATCAATATCTTTCTGTTGCTCACGGTGACCAGCACATCAAAATCTTGACAGGCTTAAAGCTTCTCTACTCAGTTTTCCTTCCTGATGATGTCGCCGAGCCCGATAGCCGAGCTTTGCTCTGGTTTTTGTTACGTCCGCGGCTGATTAGTGCAATATGGCGCTATGATAGTCACCTGAACGAACATGAATCCCTAGTGCTAACGCCTTCCACGTTGAACTGTAGTTAACAATTCGTCAGCAGTGTATTTTCCAGGTTTTTCTCCCTGGCTTGCCATGGTTTCCGCGGTTTTCCACAGTAACTCGTTGTACGGTGTAGGAATCCCTAACAAGTGACCTAACTCAACCACGTCTCCATTAAGCTGTGCCGCCTCGATGTTACCTGTCCTGCGCTCGAGACTCTGCCAAGAGGATACAAAGACTTGTCGACTGAAATGTTCATAACCAGAAGGAAGTTTCAACGTTCCGGTATTCTCGCGACACCGTTTCCTGAATGTCTCTAGTTCTTCCCATTCAATACCGGCTGATGACCAAACGTGAATTGCTTCTCTACGGAGGTGGTGTTCGAACGCTTCTAAATTTCCTTTGCCGTCCGTCACAGCATGTAACGCATTGCTGAGATTGAGAAGGCATTTGGCACTTTTCGATTTCATCACGTTATCACTTACTTCAGTCGAAAACCCCGACCGGCGCATTGTTTGAGCAACATCCTCGCATAACCCGTCTGACCCGCTTGGGTACCGTCCTATCTCGATGAATCCATACCGGCTAAGTATGGGATTGATCACTTCGCCTGGTGAAAGGAAGATAGCATCAACAAAAAGCATGACGCCATAGATCCTGTTGAAGACCCTCGTAGCGGCTGATTCATTCCAGATTGAATTCTGACAACAAAAAATAGGTAGCGAACTGGGTGCTTCGGCATTCTTAAGCTGCCCTAAGCACTTCACGGTGTGTTGTGACTTGGCGCATAGCAGAACCACATCTTCATCTGTGAATGGCACGAGGTCAGCGGCGCGTACTTCTACCGGTATGGGCAGTTGGAAGGTTTCTTCGGCAGTTACTAGTTTCAGCCCCTGTGATTTGATGACTTTCATATGGTCGGCGTTTCCAACTAATACGACCGAGCAGCCACTTCTGAATAAGTGGCCTCCAAGAACTGACCCAATTGCCCCAGCGCCGTAGATAATTATCCGCATTGTATCATCTGCCTGTCATCTAATTTGCTTGCTTGTACTTTTGAACTGCCTCTTCGTTGAGTTCGATACCCAGTCCTGGTTCTGAGGGCAATGGGATTGTTCCGCCCTCCAGCCTGAACTCATCCTTCACCAGTTCTCGTCTTATTGGTGATTCTGAAAGTTCACTTGGAAGAAACTCAACGAACGGTACTTTTGGACATGCAGCTGCGAGATGGACTGACGCGGCAATCCCAATTCCGCTCTTCCAACAGTGTGGTACGATGAGCCTTTTGCGTATTGTTGCGTAATCTGCCACGCGCTTCGCTTCGGTAATCCCTCCAACTCGACCGATGTCAGGCTGGACGATATCGATGTGTCCTCGGTCGATTAGATCTTGGAATTCGTATCGGGTTTGAAGCCACTCCCCCGCGGCAATCCTCGTATCTGTGTTGTCAGCAAGAGATGCGTATCCCTCCAGGTCATCTGATCGTAGTGGCGTTTCTACGAAGAAGAGATCATACGAGTCAAGCTCTTTAACAGTCTGGAGCGCGGTCTTCCAATTGTCCCAGCTGTATGCTACGTCAAGCATCAAGGTCATACCGCGTCCAATCGCCTGCCTGCATTTCTCAACAATCTTTACAATTTCTGAATCTCTTTCTTGTAACCCTGCTTGCGAGTACGGGCCGTTTATCATGATTTCAAGCTTGGCTGCAGTAAACCCAAGATCCTTGGCGCACAAAACTTTCTTTATGAGGCTTCTGGTGAGTTCTTCTATTGTTCTTCCGTTTGGAAGAAGGCTGGCGTAGGGGCGAATTTCAGACTGGTGTTCACCTCCGATCAGTTGCCAGACGGGCTTTCCAACTGCCTTGCCCTTAATATCCCAAAGAGCCATGTCCAGCGCTCCCATCGCGCAAATGCCAAGACCTCTTCGTCCCGTCATCGCTGTGGAGACATACATCTTATCCCAAAGAGCCTCTGGTTTTAGAGGATCTTCTCCCACTAACAGTCGCTCAAGACTGAGCGCCATGTTGTGAGTGCTAGGGGAATGGATGTAAGCCTTTGTTGCCCATGAGTTCGTGTCAGTTTCGCCAATTCCCACGATCCCTGCATCCGTATGGACCCTGACGACGATATCCTCTTGGGCTGAGCTAGCGACCTCGCTGTCATAATCTGGCGCCAATAGTACGTGCGATTCGATCTTAGTGATCTTCAAAAATCGAGTCTCCGTACTCCGTAAGGAAAGTGCAAGTGAACTTTACAGTCGGGGATAGAATAGGGACATGCCTCTTTCGCCCACTTCCAAAGCGCCTATATGTGCTCCACCAAGATTGCTATAGAAGAGACGCGTTCCTCCCGGTTCAAACGCCACGTTCGTTGGTTGATTCAAGATCTCACCTGTCGAATCTTCGATTAACAACTCAACATTCTGATCTGGGTAGATTACGTAGATTCGATTCGGATAGTAGCAAGCGCAATAGAGGTTTCCGCTCGCTGCAAACGCCAGCCCATCGAGTACATTTCCCTGAAGTTGAGCGTAAATTTCCGGTCGCCCAGCGGATCCATCAGCTTCAATCGGGATGCGCAGAATATCTGCGGCTGTCGATTCAATCATGAATACCGAGCCATCCTTTGGGGAGATTGCCAGACCGTTTGAGTAGTGCCATCTGTTGCCAATGAGTGACTGACTTTTCCTGTCCTTCGAGACACGGATTAGCCTACCACTTGGTTTCCAGTAATCACCTGAATCAGAGAAGTAATAGTTTCCTGAAGAATCGAATGACCCGTAGTTGGGATTGACGAGCGGCCCGTCTGGTGAGCTGTCACAGTACTTTGTTACTCGTCCTTTTTGGTCCACACGCTGAACGCACCGATGAGCGGTATCGCATGCGTAAACATTGTGATCGGCGTCGGTTGCTACTCCACCCAGATATCCTTGGGTATTCGCGAGCTGTTTTAGTTCGAACTTCGGGGGAGTCATTACGTAAACTTGACCGGCAAAGCCTCCTGCGTAAAGTCGACCATCTGAGCCAAAATTGACGCATTCAGGGTGGTCGAGTCCGGTTTGGATTATCTGAACTTGATGTACATTATGTCGAGGCATTGAAATTCGAGGGGTTGGCTTGGATCATCAACATTTTGAACTTTTATTTTGTATCCCACGTCAGGGAACCTCGCCCTAATTAGACCTGTATCAGTACCTTGTGTGGACAGTTCCGTTCCGTGACTAGATTTCATGCCTGATCTCGTAGTTTTCTGTTCTTGTACGTATGTTCGCCTCTGCCACTTTCATGATCTGTCCATGTAAGAGAGGTGTACCTTTCAGCAAACTCTCTTCGTCAGGCCAATAGCTAACGAGAATGTAGTGGGAATTGTCATGAAGATTCATGAGTAATCTAACGCCCATGCACGTTACGGGCCTGTGGTTCAGAGTTTTCTTCATTTTGTCCATGAAACCTGCCGTCGAGACACCGTGGATATTGTACATATCAACTAGCAAACTCTTACCTTCTAACTAATTGTCGTCAGTTGTCCGCTCCTGAATAAAATGCCTTGAGGTGTAACTCTTAATTGTGCAGTTCATTGCATACGACGATCAGCTATTGAGCGTGATACAGATTGGATCTGGTCATTCGGAACGGAACTATTGTTGACGGGACTGGTTCACCACGATTTTCTGGTGACATCGCCGTTGATCATGGCCGAATTATCAAGCTCGGGTC
>DATKOK010000173.1:0-5678 GCA_035524675.1 Candidatus Methylomirabilota bacterium
TCGTTCAGGGAAAGCACCTGAGATCAGAGGATACTTAGGGAAGAAGGCTGTTTTCGATGATGCTTTAGTGAAGTTTGCGACGGATTACGCCGATCAGACTGAACGTGACCATGCCGCGTTTCTGAAAGCAATTCGATCCGGAAGAATTACCGCCACTCCGCAGGAATAGTAACTTGACTGATCACGCATAGGAGACTAGTAGCAGTATTCGTAATCGGGATCATCCGACTGGCCGCACTGCCAGAACATACGTAATACGAGCTGTTTTATCAGAAGACACTGGATCTTTAGTATTATGCAGTCAACACTAAACATATTCGCTGAAGCAATCAAGATTCTGTTCGCGATGCTGGCTGTATTCGGTAGAGTATCGTCTATGCAACTTATGGCAAGGCGTAGAAGACGCCGCAAGACGAAGACGTTGAAGAGTCATGGTAAGGGGGAGTAATTGACGTCAGAGAGTGGAGACGAAGAGAAGGACGTACTCAGAAGCAAGATTGAAACTCTTATTCTAATCACAGGCTTGGTGATGATGCCGTTCGTCTATCTCTGGCAACAGTCCCTCACCATGTTGGATGCGAACACGTACGTGTGGAACGAATATCTCAATTCCACACTTGGCTCTCAGTACAATTATAGAGACGTGATAGCAAGCTACTTCACGCCGTTCGCACTGTTAAGAGCCCTTCCTATCGACCTATGGATTCTCTGTTATGATTTCACGTTTGTTTTGAGTGTGGTTGCCGTCATGATCCTCGGAGTCGCATTAGTGGCGGTTGAGGAGTTTGATGTTGGGCGTGTTCAGAAACTGGTCGATAGAGGAAGAACATGTCTCATGATGGTTCTGTTGGCGATAATTTTCTTTGCAGCCTTCCACCTATTGACCACCATATTATTCCCTCTCAGACTCCTGCTGGGGCTGTATTTTGCTTGGACAGTACTTGGTATATCTCTGGTGAGTACGATTATTGTGTTGAAGCTTTTTCGGAGAAGCATCATCGAAATCTTGGGTACAGATTTCTCTTCCATCACTGTGCGCCGTAAGAGATCAAAGACCTCGCAGGTTGACAGCAAAGGATCTTAGTAGATGCGATATTAGCAACAAGAAGACGGAACGTGAAGCTTCGATTTGTCTCTAAAATCATAGGCTAGCCTCAGTCAGATCCTGTGCTAAATTAGGCTCCAACGACGGTATTAGCAGAATCACCCGTATTGCCGGTCGCAGTGAGCTCGTAGTAGCCATTTTGAACAGCGGCAACTACAAACAATCATAACTGCACTTTTACTGGTGGGGGGCCTGCAGGTCCAAAGACTTCTTAATATCGTCTATAGTCTGGGCGCGAGTTACAAAGCGAGTGAACTTGGGTCATTTTACCTAAGCAGTGCGGGGCTATACGGTCTTGCTCCCTGGGACGTATTTACGGCAGCGTACATAGCCCTACTATTTCTAACGGTTATTACCCATGGGTTCTTGTCGAAGCTCAGGTAAGTCGAAAGAACGATCGGCGACGATCAGATGCCCTTTTGGCCAAAGCGGATAAATACACTGAATGGAGTCTCGTCGGCACTGTTTTTTTCATGAGCATGGAGTTCCTAAGCACAATTTTCTATCTTCGATATGTTGCCTTCTTAGGCAATGTCTGGCTTTACCTCGTATTATCCTTCGGCTTAGCCATTATTGTTCATCGCTTGATGCATACAGTCCTCAAGGTTGGAATGGTTTCATAGTACCTAATCGGGTAGTTCCTAGACAATAACTCAAGCAACTTTTCCAAGAACTTCTTGAGCTCGTGAAAGAAACGGAACCAACACGCTCAGATACCAATGCTCTGGCAATAGGATCGCTGTTCTCGCGTAAAAGGCATTATCGCAAGGAGAACATAAATTGCTGTTAGAAGAATTCACTCGCAATTATTCGTGAAGTTGAAACTTGGGCTATGCGCCTACTTCTTTCGGGCTTTCTCGGTGATCATTTGGCTTATTGTCGGTTCATTGCTAGGTGGAGGCGTTGTTCTGGTGTGATCAGGTGGTCGTGACTATCTTCGCCTAGGTCAATTTGCACCCACCTAATTTTCCCAGTAAATTCGCTTTCTCGCGTTGAATAGTCAGGTGTGACGTTTGTGCCGGACTCATGACCAATATCAACTCCTTCATCAGCTGAGAAGCACATAGGTTGAGTAACTTCAATTCGTCCTTCGCCAGTCTTCTGCCCATCATAGTACAACGTCACGTTCCCGCCCTTTGCTAATCCGCCACCATCATACTTGAACTCCATACGCACCTGATGTTCGCCTGACGGAATCGATTTCGTAGCCTCAGCGGTGAACAGTTTGAGGCCGAGGAAATTGTACGCGAACTTTGCCTTACCTGCCTTAGCGTATAGACTCCAACCTCCAAACTTGCCGGCTTGGTGGACGATTACGCCGTTCGCTCCTGAGGGCGGAACCACGAGTTCAGCCGTAACAGACCATGACTTATTCTTAACATTCAACACGCTGCTTTCAGAGAGCCGTCCCATCCCAGCAAAGAATAGCTGAGAGTTGCCTTTGATCAGTTGTGGTCGTCCAGCTAAATCAGGGTTAAAGCGTTGGTATGTTCTATCATCCAAGGGCAGTACGTTGTACTTGGTCGCTTCGATCAGCCATAGGCGTTGGAGTTCAGCCAACTTCTCCGGCATCTCTTTCGATAGATCGTGTGCCTGAGTCCAATCCTTGCTACCATCATAGAGTTCCCAATTATCCTTATCGAAAGGCGGTGGTTCCCCCATGCTCCAAGGCGTGCGATGTTTCGTTACCGCTGACCAGCCTTTGTAGTAAATTCCGCGGTTGCCGAACATCTCGAAGTATTGCACGTCACGTCGTTCAGGTGCGTTGGCGTCGTTGAGAGTGTAGAGCATGCTCTTACCCTCGTAAGGCGACTGCATGACACTATTCACAATGATTGGCTCTGGGATACCGGCCGCTTCAAGGACTGTAGGGGCGATGTCAATAACGTGGCAGAACTGGTTGCGGATCCCGTTCTTCTCTTTGATGCGCTTCGGCCAGTGGATTATCGTACCGTTCCTTGTGCCGCCCCAGTGTGAAGCCACTTGCTTCGTCCACTGGTACGGTGTATCCATAGCCCAAGCCCAACCCACCGCGTAATGATTGTAGGCGTCGGGTGAACCCCACTTGTCAATCTTCGATAATAGGAACTCAGGAGTCTCAACACCAGTAACCCCGTTTAGCATGATCATCTCATTAAACGAGCCTTGAATGCTTCCTTCGGCAGAAGCTCCATTATCTCCGATGATCACGAAGATTAGTGTGTCATCTATGATTCCAAGGTCTTCAATCGCAGTTATCAATCGGCCTACTTGATGGTCTGTATGCTCCATGAAACCAGCGTACACTTCCATCTCACGTTCTAGCACTGGTTTCAGTTTGGGGTCCACGGCGTCCCAGGCGGGGATTTCGGCATGTCGTTTCGTTAACTCAGCAGTCTGCGGAATCACACCCAGCTGTTTCTGCTTCTGAAAGGTAATTTCACGCTGCTTATCCCATCCATGCGCGAATTTGCCCTTGTACTTATCCGCCCATTCCTTCGGAACATGATGAGGAGCATGCGTGGCGCCAGGCGCGAAGTATACAAAGAATGGTTTGTCCGGCATGAGCGCCCTTTGTTGTCGTATCCACGCAACTGCCTTGTCAGCTAAATCTTCGGTTAAGTGGTAACCCTGCTCTGGGGTTCGCGGAGGTTCGATAGGTACCGTGCCGTTGAATAGTCCCGGATACCACTGGTTCGCCTCCCCGCCGATGAAGCCGTAGAAGTATTCAAAGCCGCCACCATTCGCTGGCCAATGATCAAACGGCCCCAGCGGTGACGTCTGCCAAACAGGGACCTCGTGGCATTTCCCGAACTGCGCAGTCGAATAGCCATTCAGCTTCATGGTCATAGCTAAGGGAGCCTTAGTGTTCGGGCAGAGCGAACTGTAGCCTGGTGCTGAGGTCGCTATCTCCGTAACACCACCCATTCCAGCTGAATGATGATTACGGCCAGTCAGCAACGCCTGCCTAGTTGGTGAACAGAGAGCCGTAGTATGGAACCGCGTGTACCTCAACCCTTCAGAGGCCAGCTTCTCAAAGGTCGGAGTGTAGCATGGTCCACCAAAAGCACTAGATGAACCGAAACCCGCGTCGTCAATCAATACAACGAGTACATTCGGAGCACCGGGGGGCGGGCGAATCTCTCTAATCGGAGGATATTTTGTGTCCGGGTCCTTAGCATCATAAGTCGTCAAACCAAATTGCGGCTTATCAGGAATCGGTAGAATACTACGGTCAACCTTGTCCGGGAAGTTAACATTCGGCGAAGCAGGTGGCATCTGTACTCATTAGAAATTGCTGGCCAATTGCTATTTAACGGTTGGCGCTAATGTCAATACGATCTTCCGTGATGTAATGTGATTATAGTTCGTAGGCTTAGCCTGACTCAGTGCGTGTAACCAAACTTGAACCGTCGTTCATGTCTCACCCGGCTTGAACGCGCAAGGACAGAACGTGTATCTGGAACAATCCAACATACCCGTACCAAAGTTCAACGTATTAATGATCGCAGTGGTAGCCGTACTGACAGCATCAGTATACGTACTACGACGTAGACACAAGTAAAATTCTTGAGCATGATGATCCATTCGACCATGATGAGAAGCACTCCGACACGATACTCGGCCCCTGTAAGTTACGAAACGAGCCACGGGCATCCTAAAGGTCTTTGTAATAGGAGTTCAACCGGTCAGGTAGAGGTTACCTGTTGAGGCGTCGTACTGTATGGGGATCTTCTGCAGCGGGTAAGGGGCTGGTCCACCGACTACCTGTGCGTTGTTGTATGGGTTGTATACTGCGCCATGGCAGGGGCACGCTATGTCTTTTGCCGAGGGGTCGAACTGAACTTCGCAGCCGGCGTGAGTGCATATTGCGCTGTACGCCACAAACTGTCCGTTATCGAGATGGATTAACACTATAGGGCCCAATGTTGGGTCATTGAGAGTTAACGACTGGTTCAATGGAATGTTTGCAGCATTCGCCACTGGTTGACCTGTATACGTGGTGGGAGCTGGAGTCGTCGCAGGCAACGGACTGGATAAGCTGGCCTGTGAACTAGGTGAGTTGATCGTAGGGGAAGGAGTGGTTGGTTGAGTGCTGGGGGCCGATGCACCTTTCAACAGCCATAACCCGGCGATTGAGATGGCCGCGAGCCCAAGCATCGTGTGAAGGAACCTTCTACGCCCTTGTTGAAGCTGCGTCTGTACCTTGTCGTTTCGAGTGTCAGCGTGCGGACGGAAAGCTGCACGGGATAGTAGTACTGGAACCTTTGGTTGTCCTATTAGGACTGACGACACTATTTCTCTTGGAACTTGCATGCCGTACTTTGCAAGTGACTGTTCTGTAGCTGGATCTCCTTCCCTGCTTGTCATGATGATTCTGTAACTCCATGCCGGTCGACAATTGCCTGAATCCCATTGATGAGCCTCGGGGTGTCAGATCGATCCACACCTAAACTTATGATGAACGCGCGGACAAATTCAAGTATCGTCACCGTCTCACGGTGGGACACGAATTGCTGCTTGATTCGATCAAACGCCTTGTTTACTTCAAGCACCTGATTTGGGTATAGGTTAGCCCGTTTCGCAAGCGGAA
>DATKOK010000174.1:0-5036 GCA_035524675.1 Candidatus Methylomirabilota bacterium
AAACACCCCCGGCGCGATAGGTTATGTCGATGTCATCTACGCAGTCCAGAAACACCTAGGAGTTGGTGCAGTGCTAAACGCCGCAGGCAACTACGTCCAGCCGACGCTCCAAACAATCCTTTATGCAGCAGCAAACGCAACCGGTACACCGAATCCGGATGACTTGCGTCTCCACATTGTAAACGCTGCCGGCTCCCAGTCATATCCAATAGCAACGTACACATACCTTATGGTCTACAAGGACATGTCACTTAACCCTGACATGAACATTGACAAGTCCAAAGCGCTTGCACAATTCTTCTGGTGGGCAATCCACGACGGACAGCAATACTCCCAGGCACTCATCTATGTCCCCTTGCCACAAAACGTTGTCTCCGCTGACGAACAGCTCCTCCGATCTTTGAACTTCCAAGGACAAGCACTACTAAGCTCGTAGAAGTATGAGCGCTCCCGAAACGAACCGTTCCCGAAAACGGGGGCGGTTCCCCGATTTCTTTTTCTTGATTATCCTCATTTCTGCAATCCTAATTCCCGTTGTTATGGTGCTTATGCTCTATGAGATTGGTAACGGTAGCCTCACTTCAATTGAGGCATTCGGTGTCAGCTTTCTGTGGGGGCAGGATTGGATCCCTAACCCGCCTAGCGGCGGACCCCCCGTTCTAGGTGCCCTGCCAGCAATTTATGGATCCGTCGTCACGACGGTCCTTGCCCTACTGATAGCTGTTCCAATAAGTCTTGGAGTGGCACTGTTCCAAACCGAACTCGCTCCCAGCAAAGTAAGGGCCCCATCACTGTTTCTGATAGAAATGTTGGCGGCGGTGCCGAGTGTCGTATACGGTCTTTGGGGCTTACTCACGTTAGTACCATTCATGAGTACTTACGTCAATCCACAATTGCAAGCATACCTAGGGTTTCTCCCGCTTTTTCAGGGCCCTAATACTGGTCTTGGAATGTTAACAGCTGGAGTCATCTTATCGATAATGATTATCCCGTACGGGTCCTCTGTGATGAGAGAAGTCATCGCCGCGGTGCCGAGAAGTCAGCGTGAGGGCAGTATTGCGCTTGGCGCTACGCATTGGGAAATGGTCAAGACATCCGTAATACCGTACGCTCGGACGGGAATCATAGCCGCGATTGTTCTCGCGATGGGGCGGGCGATTGGAGAGACTATGGCAGTGACAATGGTAATAGGAAATGTTGCAAGAATCTCACCGTCGCTATTCTTGCCTGCGGAAACCATCCCAAGCGTTATAGCCAACGAGTTCACGGAAGTTGCAGGCAACGACGTGTATCTATCGGCTCTGTTCGAACTGGCGTTGATATTGTTCGCGATTGCGTTGATCATGAACATGATTGGAAGATTAGTTGTGAACAGGTTAAGCTTCAAAGTTCGAGGTGACGCCCGTGTTTAATCTTCATTCAAGGCGAAGGATCAGTAATGTTGTTTTCGTCTCTCTCGCTACTGCATGTTTCTGTATCGCGTTGCTTCCACTGATCGCGATTCTTTACGAAACACTTTCACGCGGGGCTGCTGCGATGAGCATGGACCTCTTCACCCAAGTTACTCCGCCAATTGGCCAAAGCGGTGGAGGGATATTGAACGCGATAGAGGGGAGCCTTGTCATGGTTGGGCTTGGGTCTCTGTTTGGTGTCCCTATCGGAGTGCTTGCCGGCGCCTATCTCGCGGAGTATCCTGGGAAATTTGGATACTATGTGCGACTGATAGCCGAGGTTCTTACGGGAGTCCCGTCGATTGTTACAGGGATCTTCATTTACGAGCTGATAGTAGCCACGCAGCACAGGTTTTCAGCGTTCAGCGGTGGGGTAGCATTAGGGTTCATGATCATACCAATAGTGGCCATATCGACTCATGAGTCACTGAAACTTGTATCATCATCGATTCGGGAAGGAGGATTGGCACTGGGAATCTCTCGTGCTAAGACACTGGTTTACATTCTCCTTAGCTCTGCTAGAAGCGGCGTCATTACCGGGATAGCTTTGGCCGTAGCGCGAGTTATGGGGGAGACTGCGCCTTTGCTCTTCACCGCTCTAGGGAGCCAGTTTATGATGACAGGTATCAATGACGCTGCAGCATCACTTACGCTCTCAATATTCGACTTCGGAACTTCACCCTACGAGAACGCCCACACCTTAGCTTGGGGAGCTGCATTAGTATTATTGGCGATCGTCCTAGGTCTCAACATAATCGTAAGGCTAGCTTCTCGGCTGAAAGTCACTGGAACCGAGTAATACGATACTCTGCATGGCAAAAACGATAACGTGTGACTTACCGTGGTCTCTTAGATTGAAGAGCCAGTTCATCTGAGTATTTGGTCGAAGGATCTGATGACCCCGCACTTGTCGCAAACAAGTGCAGTTGCCGGTGTGACGTCTTCTGCCTGAACGCGGAGCCCCAGCCTTCCGCATGAAGGGCAATGAATCGGCAGCACCGCGTTCATTCTGAGCACAACGTCTCAGGAACCCGGGAGGCCATGATAAATTTGAATCACATGACCTACAGGAATGCATGATCTCCACGATGAATTCCTCTTGATGAAATGAATATCCAAACGATTTCTAATAACCCCTGAAATCATACTGAATATGCCATGTTTCGGTGCTGTTGAGGCTGGCGGAACCAAATTCTCATGCATTTTGGGTTCCGGTCCTGACCATATCTTGAGCGAATGTACAATTCTTACGACAACTCCGGACGAGACGCTATCTCAAGTTATCGAATTCTTTACCAAAACAACCGAACCTATCTCGGCAATAGGAATCGGATCCTTCGGACCCGTCGAACTGGACCAGTCATCTAGACTCTTCGGACACATCACCAATACCCCCAAACCTGGCTGGCAGAATGCTGATCTTGTTGGAACAATTGGTCGCGCTCTGAAAGTGCCAATCTTTTTCGAAACTGACACGAACGTAGCTGGACTAGCAGAAAGGAAATGGGGAAATGCTCAGTCACTGGATTATGTACTATACGTGACGGTTGGAACGGGGATTGGGGGCGGCTTCATCATTAACGGGAAACCTTTGCACGGATTGCTTCACCCAGAAATGGGGCATATGCGAATTCCTCACGACAGGGAGCAGGATCCGTTCTTGGGTGCGTGCCCCTTTCACGGAGACTGCTTAGAAGGACTAGCCTCAGGACCAGCTATCCACAAACGATGGGGAACACCTGGAGAATTCCTTCCCTCCGATCATCCCGCATGGACTCTGGAAGCGCTATACCTTGCAACTGGACTGGTAAACCTGATCTGCGCACTCTCCCCTCAACGAATCATCCTTGGCGGCGGAGTAATGAGACAAAGAGAACTTTATGACGAGATCAGAATCAAGATGAAAGACTTGGCAAATCGTTACTTTGGTCACGCACAATTCGAAGATAAGATTTCTGAATACGTTGTTCCGCCCAAGTTAGGAAGCAAAGCTGGAGTATTGGGAGCACTCGCATTGGCAGAGGCTGGGGTTTCTGTCTGATCTTCACATTCTATACGAATCGCGTAGATGCGTTGTGAACCCGCGAATTCTATGAGCGCGGTTATTCTACTCGCTTGTGTTGAATACACAACAGAAACAAGCTAAGCTTTGACAAGATGATTGAAATGGAAAAAACAACAGGAAACTCGTGTCCGAGATGCGGGTTAGAAACTCTCAATATCTACTACGACGACGGGTCAGACTCTCAGCTGGGCGCCGCCTGCGACTTGTGCGGACTACGAGGCTTCTTCGCCAACGGCCAACTCGTTCAGCTTGCTGTAGCATGAGAGTGCGACTATGGTGAGAAGGTTCTTTCATAAAGAGAGAGTGATCTTCCTCTGCGAATACTGCGGCTTCGGTTACAAGGATGTGGAGACTGCGGAAACCTGCGAAGCGTTTTGTGGAGTACATGAAGGTCGCTCAGGCAAGATCACCAGATCAGCACTCTATACACCGCACGTTATGATAATTCCCCTCACAAACTAGCCTCCAGACAATCCCGTTGGAACCTGCGAGACTAAGACTCGAGACGATGCGCATTGAGAGTCGCTGAGTGGATCTGATTACGGTGATCCTTTGGACAGCGTGACAGCCATTACTCGGGCTTGGTCGCATGTATCCTCACAGTGGTCAGAAGTGTTCTCGACCGCTTCCAAGAATTGACTGAGGAGTATAACTGGTCCCACGTGTATCCCGTCGGTTTCAATATCCTTCATGATCCCACGCGCTTTCTGGTACATGTCGTCCACCTTTTCCTCCAACGCCTCGACCTCGTCAGCCGCCTTCAATGATGCGTCGAGCTCACCGTCCATAAGCTTCCGCACCATATCAGCGACCCGTAACGTGCATTCACATGTGGTTGAACACATCTCCATTGAAACGTCTTGGACCTGTTTAGGCATCTTAGAGATGTCGAACATTACGAGTATCCGCCCCGCTTCATGGGACCAATCGGCTACCCAGTCAACTTGTCTGCTTAATCGCATGAGGCCGACGCGTTCATCGGCGGGCAGTTCTCCGCGGGCAAGTTCCTCCGTTATCCGTCTCCGCATGGAGTCCGCCTCATGTTCCTTCTGTTCCAGTAGATTGAAGTTCTTCTGCAATTCGGGCTGTTTGGCCGCTATAGCCTCTTGGAGGCATTTGACAAGCAGTTCAACAGTAGTTGTAGTCATTACCGAATGCTCGAGGACCAGGCCCATTGCCTTAACTGTTTGACGCGCTCGTAACCAACCCTCTAAGGACATTCCAATAACCTCTCGATCACGATTGACCTACTCGAGGCCGACCTCTGTCTCCAACCCTTCCTCAGGATAATCGAACACTGCCATACTTGCTTCCTTAAGAAATAAACTAACACTTTCGCCAACTCCAAAGCCGGTGCCGTACTCCGTGGTGGAAACTTCAGATACGACGTCGATTTCACCAACATCAATTACGTAACGATTGAGGCTTCCGAGGAAAGTAACCTGCTTAACCGTCCCCAGCCAGCCTTCTTCTGTTCAGGGACTCAACATCACTGACTCTGGACGAATCGAGATGACGAC
>DATKOK010000175.1:0-3616 GCA_035524675.1 Candidatus Methylomirabilota bacterium
TTGTACTTGGGAGGTGTTGTAATCAAGACTAGTCTCGATGTTGTAATGGGTACCGTAAGTCTTGCTACAGCAACGACGGTCTTCGGCGTTCTGATACTTGCTGGGGACCGTTTATACCTGCACGAGAGATGTTGATTCCAAGGGCGACTTTGACAGAAGCTGTGAACGTCAATGATTGTCACTTCGCCTTAAATATGATGTGACTAAAGGTTGGACTGACGGCGGTTGGTGTCAAAAAGTGACTTGTTAGTGGGGGTGCTTGTTCTCATCACTGGGCAGGTCATGCTCGAGTTCACTCCAACAAGCAACGGCGGAGCCGGTATACTATCAGCGATGTTTGGAATGGAAACTGGTCATTATGTCGGTTCGGCGTTTGGTATTCTTTCGGGGGCAATTGGGTTAGCGCTCTACAGGAAAGTGAATAAGTTGACCATTGGGGTTTCGCTGCTTTCCATTTTGCTAGGTTTGATGTTTCTGGCACTCATTAATATGATGACCATGATGGATATGATGGCCATTATCGCTGAAGTGACTTTGCTCGTCGGCGTCATAGGGATCGTAGGATCAGCAGTGATGAAAAGGAAGGATTCAAACAACTAAGCTTGGTAGGTCTCAGCCCGTTCAGGCAGAGTCTCTGCCTCTGTTAATCTTCCGAGACTCATTCTATATCGTCTGGTCGCGTAACTTGCCAGATCATAATTATGGGATACCATCAACATGGTCACCCCGCCCGTGTGGTGTATCTCCTCCAGCAACCGCATCGTCTCTGTCTCCGTCTCTACGTCTAGCTCGGCTGTTGGTTCGTCTGCCAGGATGATCTCAGGGTCATTCATTAAGGCTCGTGCTATGCTAATCCTTCTTCGCTCTCCGCCGGAGAGTTTGCTCGGCATGCGGTCTGCATAGTTGAGTAAACCAACCTTCTCAAGCATTTTGCGGGATTTGTCATAAACGTCAAAGTTAACCTTCTTGAAGACGGCGGGCAGGGCAACGTTATCGATTACTGTTAGGGTTGGGATTACGTAGCCTCCTTGAAACATGAAGCCTATCCTCCTGTTACGAAGTGCTGACAACTCTTTGTCGTTCAAGCTCCAAATATCGGCACCATTGATGAGGACAGCGCCAAAGGTCGGTTTAGTTAATCCGGCAATCATGCTCAAGAGAGTGGTCTTCCCGCTTCCTGACCGACCTGCGATGAATGTGAAATCCCCGTCCGGTACTTCGAGATTTACGTTATCTACTGCCTTAACGTGACCATAGATCTTTGTCAGATCCTTGAGAACAATCATCTAGTGTCTACTCTTGTCTTATTGCGGCGTAGGGCTCTATCCTGCAGCTCTTGTATGCTGGATATGCAGATGCGAGTAATCCAATTGCAGTTGCGATTGAGATGCATTCAGCAATTAATGTCGCTATCTGAGGGAGACTAGGCCAGTCAAATGTTAGTTGGACAGCGTATGACGCTGAGGAACCGAAATCGAATATTACGACCCATCCTGTGATGATTCCGAAAATTCCCCCAATGATTGTTAGCAGGGTCCCCTCCACCATTATTAGCTCAAGGACGAATTTGCGAGTTGAACCTAAAGCTCGAAGCAGCCCAATCTCACGACCACGTTCGTTGACTGACATGGAGAAAATGGCTGCAACCATTATGGCGGTTATCATCCAAGAGGAACCCGCTATAATGTAAGTAGTCTGAATCAGACCTGTTAGTTGGCTTTGCACTGTCCTGGTCATGTCGAAAGTGGTAATGACGTCAACGCCTCGTATACTGTTCTTCACGTGACTTGCTGCCTGAAGCAGGTCTGTACCTGGCTTCAATTTGACAACGACGTCAGATATTTGATTCACCCCAACGTCGATCGGTAGTTTTCGGGGCAGAAGTCCCTCGTTGTTAGCTTGGATTATGTCGCGTGCTGCATCTATGGAAATAAAGAAGCTGTCATCTATTCCCAACTCCATCCGGTCGAGTTGTCCGACTATCGTGAAAGTTCTCCCAAAAAAGTACGGCTGAAGTTGGCCAAACACGTAGTAAACCCGGCTGCCGATAATGCCTTCACTAGAATTAAGAGGCTCATGTAACGGCGTGACTAGCCACGGTGTGATGGTGAAGTCTGTCGAAGGATCAATGCCCACAACTTGAAGATTGCCAGTGAAGCAACATGGAGCATACTTCAATGTTGTTAGGAAGATCTGGGGCGAGGCTTTGTCAACTTCTGGCATCGCTCTAACTTGTTGCAGTACCGTATCGTTCATGTAGAAGCTATTAGCCAGCCCTGTCAGCAAGTAGGCTTGTGCACTACGCCCGCTTCCCATGGGTACAATAATCATGTCTGCACCCAACCTTTCAATTCCAACCTCTGAGGCATGCGCAACTCCCTGCACGAATACCTGAGTTGCGAAGAGAGACCCGATAATGGTTACCATAGCAAAACTGGTTACGAAGGTTCTGAATTGTCTACGCCTGATGTTTTGAACTGCTATGTACCACAGGCCAGGGCGTTTCATGAGTTTCACTTCCTTACCGTTGCGTCATGGCTAGGTCCCTTGCGAGTTGTTGTAGATTATGCTATCGATTGGGGGCACTCTGGTATTCTTTCTGTCGTGGGCATACGTTCTAATGACCGCAAGGGATTGAGAATGCATAATTAAGCGAGACATGATGGACTTGCGATTGGAACAGGTCAATAACCGGCATGAGCTTCTTTGTGTACTGCTCGTCGTTGCAGCTGTGATTGCCACGCTGCGCTTGCCACCGTCAGTTTCTTCGTATCCGGCTCTTCTGCAGACCAGGGAACCCAGTTATATTCAGGAGTTTCATGTACCAACCCCGTATTCTGCGCCTCTCGCAGTTACGGTCGATGAAAAGGGAGAAGTATGGTTTACTGAATCGAACGCTAGCAAGTTGGGCATGTTTGATCCTGTGAATCAGACTTTCAAAGAATTCCAGGTTCCGTGGATTGGTGACATGTGGGGAATAGCTGTGGACCCGAGAGGGGCCATTTGGTTTACGCAGTATTCCGGTAAAGGGAACGTGAACCCTGGTGGCAGTATAGTTGCGGGAGGTAGCGGTCGGATTGTTCGATTTGATGTTGCGACAGGAAATTTTGCGTCAATTCCGGTTCCGACTAACAGTTCCTTTCCGATGAGGCTGAGGTTAGATCAAGCGGGCCGAGTTTGGTTTACCGAGTTCTTAGGCAACAAGATCGGTATGTACGACCCGTCTTCGAAACTTATGCGAGAGTACCAGATTCCTACTAACTCGTCCGGGACTACGGATTTGACCTTCGATAGCCATGGCGACCTGTGGTTCAGCGAGTCCTATGCCCGTCAATTGGGTGAGTTTAACCCAAGGAATCAGAATTGCACTGAATATCCTCTGGGAGCGGAGACGGCTTCACAGATCGTCTCATCTCCTGTAGGGCTTGCCGTAGATAAGGAAGGTAATGTTTGGGTGGCTGATCATGGCGGAAATTGGATCGTCAAATTTGACCCTGCTACCTTGGCGATAGTAAAATACCCCACACACTTTCCGCCTGAAGATGTCTACCCAATCTCCTTAGTGAATGATCTGCTGATCGATTCGAAGGGACGCGTCTGGTTCGCTGAGCACGGC
>DATKOK010000176.1:0-5572 GCA_035524675.1 Candidatus Methylomirabilota bacterium
CTTCGATCAACATCACTCGCGTCAACAGCAACTTCACCCAAAGACTTTGTCTCCTACGTCGAGGAAAATGCGAAGTACCTGAGAAAGATCCGCGCTGCCTCAATTCCTCTAACGAACGGGTTGCGCTATGTCGTGAGCGAAGTTCAACGTGCCGCTGACCAAAAAGCGACGGTTGAACAATTGAAGAAAGTTGTCTCGGACTCTGCTATCGGATTCGACAGAAAGTTGGAGGAGTCTATCGTGCAGATTGCTGAGATTGGAGCGCGAAGGCTGAAGGCTGGTGACGTTATCATAACTCATAGTTACAGTAGCTCAGTCTTAGCAATACTGAAAAAGGCGCATCAACAGGGCAAACGGCTCAAGGTGTTCGTTACAGAGACTCGCCCCGAACTCGAAGGACAAGACGTTGCGCGCGAACTCGCGGCGGAAGGAATCGACACCACCCTTATCATAGATTCAGCTGTGTCGCATTTCATTGAAGATTCAGACAAGGTCATCGTCGGTGCGGAAGCGGTTGCTGCGAATGGAGCGATTGTGAACAAAATCGGGACAGCCATGATTGCAGCCGTTGCCCAACGAGCACGAGTGAGAGTATACGTCGCTGCGAGTACCTACAAGTTCAGCCCAGAAACAATGTTTGGCGAATTGATCCAGATTGAAGAAAGACCGACATCCTATGTACTCGACGATAAAGACTTGAAACAGCAGAATTTGAAAGTCAGGAACCCCGCTTTCGATGTTACTCCTCCGCAAGATATTGACCTAATTTTCACCGAACGTGGCGTCATTCCACCACAGGCAGCGATACTAATAGTGCGCGAGCAGAAGGGCCCTCTGATCTTCACGACACAAGAACCCGGCCTAGAACGGTTCTTGGGAAAGGCGGACTCCAAATAATGCTGCCAGACGACGCCCTCAAAATAGCCGACGGCATACGGGAGATGCGTATCCGCGGAGCAGGGCAGATCGCGCGCTCCGCAGTCGAGGCCCTTGAAATTACAGCCCGAGCCTCGAAGGCGAAGGACGTCAAGGAGTTTATGGAAGAATTAACAGACGCCTCTCAAACACTCCTACGCACAAGACCAACTGCTGTTTCCCTGCCGAACGGAATCAGATATGTGATGCATAGAGTAGACAAAGGCGCGGAAACAGCCAAGTCGGTGGATGAGCTAAGAGACTTGAGCGTGGAAGCCGCGGAGAGGTTCATCGAGAACGCAAAGACCGCTGTTCAGCGCATCGGTGAAATTGGCGCCCGAAGAATCACCGACGGAGACGTCCTGTTAACACATTGTAACAGTAGTGCAGCGATTTCTGTCATGAAGAATGCCCGGGCGAGCGGAAAGAGATTCGAGGTCTTCGTGACCGAAACTCGGCCCCGATTCCAAGGGCATATCACCGCAACGGAGCTCAGCAAAACTGGCATCCCAGTGACCATGATCCTGGATGATGCCGTGCGATATTTCATGCAAGAAGTTGACAAAGTGATTGTTGGAGCAGACGCAATAACGGCTAATGGCGCGTTGGTCAACAAGATTGGCACGTCCATGGTTGCTCTAGCCGCTCACGAAGCTAAAGTGAAAGTGTACGCGGCCGCTGAGACATACAAGTTCAGCCCAGAAACAATGATCGGAGACCGAGTGAAAATTGAAGAACGCGATCAAAACGAAGTCATATCCCAGAAAGAACTGGACAAGATCGGTTCAATCAAGATTCGAAACCCCTCTTTCGATGTAACCCCACCCGAGTACATCGACCTGATAATTACAGAATGGGGAATCATACCGCCGCTCGGAGCCATCTTAATTTTGCAGGACGTCTTCGGCGTAATAACAGCAGAAGAGTTACATGAATATCAGACGTACGAAATTGAAGAAGACTAGGTGCATCGAATATGACTGAATGGTACCATGATTTCGTCAACACGTCGTACACACCACAACCGAACGAACTAGTCTGCCTATTCCGCTTAGAGCCGGCAGAAGGGTTCGGAATCGAAGACGCAGCAGGCAGGGTTGCCTCTGAATCTTCAGTGGGCACATGGACTGAACTTACATCCATGCCTTCCCGAGTTCGACGGTTGATGGCTAAGGCATATGAAATTGAAGGCAACCTCGTGAAAATCGCATACCCTCCCGCACTGTTCGAAGATGGAAACATGGCACAGGTCCTCAGCTCAATCGCGGGCAACATCTTCGGAATGAAGGCTGTGCAGAACGTGCGACTCGAAGACATCAAATGGCCGCGCACCCTCTTGAAGTCATTTCGCGGACCACGCCTAGGGACCAAAGGAATCAGGAAGATTCTCAAAATCACCGACAGACCCCTCACGGCCACCGTGCCGAAGCCGAAAGTAGGCCTCACAGCCAAAGAACACGCGAAAGCCGGATACGAAGCGTGGATTGGCGGAGTCGACCTGCTGAAGGACGACGAGAACCTGACCTCTCAACCCTTCAACAAGTTCAAAGACAGAGTGAACGAATGCTTCAGACTAAGAGATAAGGCGGAAAAGGAAACCGGCGAAAGGAAGAGCTACCTGATCAATATCACCGCCGAAACCGATGAAATGCTCCGCAGAGCGAAGATAGTAGCAAACGCGGGCGGCGAATACGCAATGGTTGACATCCTTACCTGCGGCTGGTCGGCCCTCCAAACCCTCCGTGACGAATTTGAATCACTAAAATTAGCAATACACGCGCATCGAGCGTTCCACGCCGCGTTCACAAGAAACCGGTCACACGGAATGTCAATGCTAACCGTCTCTGACGTCGCCCGACTGGTCGGAGTGGATCAGCTTCACATCGGCACAGTAATTGGAAAACTCGAATCCCCGCAGGAAGAAGTTCTAGCATTAAGAGACAATCTTCAACGGAAGGTAGTTGAACAAGGCCCCAGCTCTCTAGGTCAAGATTGGGGACACATCAAGCCAGCATTTCCAACATGCTCGGGCGGCCTCCACCCGGGACTCGTCCCCGAACTCATGAGACTGGTCGGCACGGACATAATCATTCAAGCCGGCGGAGGCATCTGGGGTCACCCCGACGGAGGGAGAGCAGGCGCCGCAGCGCTGAGGCAGGCCATCGACGTGACTTTAGCAGGCAACTCGTTAACTGACTATGCACGAGACCACAAGGAACTTCAAAGAGCAATAGACACTTGGGGACTTGCAACCTTCAAGTAACGCTGACCCAGAATCTTAGCAAAACCTCGAGAGAGGATAGCGGATGAAGACACGAGAATTAGGCAAGAGCGGACTGAAAGTGTCGGCACTCGGCTTAGGATGCATGGGCATGTCCGAATTTTACGGCACGCGAGACGACAACGAATCCACTGCAACAATTCACAGAGCCCTAGACCTAGGAATGAACTTCATAGACACCGCAGACATCTACGGCCCATACACAAATGAAGAACTCGTAGGACGAGCCATACACGACCGACGTAACGAGGCCATCTTGGCAACCAAGTGCGGCATCGTAAGGACAAACGATCCCGCAGTCCGCGGCGTAAACGGGAAGCCGGAATATGTCCGTTCGGCATGCGAAGCTAGTCTCCGCCGCCTAAACGTCAACACAATAGATCTCTACTACCTACACCGAGTCGACCCGAAAGTCCCCATTGAAGAGACAATTGGCGCCATGGCTCAGCTAGTGAAAGAAGGCAAAGTCAAACACATCGGATTATCCGAGGCGTCTCCTCAAACAATCCGACGCGCACACAAGGTTCACCCGATTACAGCAGTACAGACCGAATACTCACTCTGGACTCGAGACCCCGAAAGAGAAGTACTAGCTACCTGTCGAGAACTCGGAATCGGCTTCGTCGCGTACAGCCCATTAGGCCGCGGGTTCCTAACGGGCCAGATCAAGAGCCTCAACGACCTGCACGAAACTGACTGGCGCCGGGGAGCACCACGATTTCAGGGTCAAAATTTGCAGAAGAATCTGGAGATCATACGACATGTCGAGACGCTCGCTAAGCAGAAAGGCTGCAGTCCCGCTCAGCTCGCATTAGCCTGGGTGCTCGGTAAAGGTGAAGACATAATCCCAATCGTAGGGACCAAACGGCGAAAATACCTCGAGGAGAACATCGGCGCGGTACAATTGGCGCTCTCACCCGAAGAGATTCGTGAAATCGACGAGGCAATCCCACCAGGCTCAGCTGCAGGAGACCGCTACCCTACACCAGTCATGAACCTGCTGAACCGCTAGACGACGCAAGGCTCGTTCCGAGCTTAGAACAGCTATTGGGAGTGGTGAACATAGGGCTGAAGGCTTAAGTTGGATGGATTATCCAGCCATCCCTTATGAAAATTCCTACAGCGCAGGCCATCATGTTCGTCGCTATCCTTCTCCTTGCTTCGGCTTCTGTCGTTCCAGTCAAGGCGCATTTTACTCTGGGAGATCTTACTTCATCCTACCGATATCATTCGCATGATTATGATACACACGTCGCTGGGCCGACGGCCTACGTGTGGCCTGGGAGTGGCTTTTCTTCTTACGTCGGTTCGAGCGGTGGTTTTCCGCCTGGCTACCAGTCGCCGTATCCTGGGGGGAATCCTCCGGGTCAGTCCCATGATGTGTATCAGGTGGAGGGAGATTCTTACTCTCCTTTCGGAGCCGTGTTGGCTTCGACGTCGGACCATGTTAGTAGGGGGCCGTTGATTTTTGCGTTGAATCTTACTGAGCCTTGCAAGTTTGGATGGAACGATGTTGATGGCTCATGCGCTGGAGGTACTGGGTATTTGGAGAATTTTACTGGCTTGAACATTTACGTTCCTCCAGAGTTTGATCTCTCGTCGCTCTTTTCCGGTCGGAACAGTTACAATCCCGGCTTGATTGAATCGACGTTCGGCGCGACGGCTGACGACATCACCCTCGCCCGAGCATCATCAACAGATCCTTGGGGGCCAGGCTGGTGGGTCGTGAGCATCCTAGGTGACATTCACTGGTGGCCCCAGCATGATTATCGAGAATGGTACTACCTGAGGATCAACGACGTGATCGCGCCGAAGGTCGCGGGAAGATACTTCTTCAAAGTCTTCTTGGAAGATGAATTCTTCAACTTCGTCTATCCTGGAATGCCGAGAGGACCACAGACAAGTTACGGTCAATGTGCGATATGCAACCAAGGTACAGCGAGTAATCCGAACTACGCGATGATCCCCTACTCAGGGCCGACGAACGCAACCATTCCAGTAGAGAATTGGCCCGTCATACTTGTCCAGGGAAATCTGAACCCCGCGATCATCACCGGAACGATTCGCTACGGAACCTTCAACCATACCCTCTACGGCAAACCGATCGACTTCTCCGGCCATGTCAAAGCAATAGGGACCGCAATCAACCCGTACGAACCAAACCATGCAACAACAGGTCAAGCGGTTGAGGCGGACGGCTACTTCAACGCTACCGCACACGGCCATTACGAAGTTGAAGGCGTCTCTCCTGGAATCTACAATCTGTACGCGAGCGCCGCCGGCTATCCGGACCAGCTCATCTCCGCAAACGTCACTGTGCTTCCGACCCAATCCTTGCACTTGGACGGGTACATAGACCCAGGAATAGTCGTCAAG
>DATKOK010000177.1:0-10624 GCA_035524675.1 Candidatus Methylomirabilota bacterium
CATGAGGTCTGCAGCCACGGGTACAGGTGGATTGAACATTTCACGTTGTATGCCGAGGAAGAGCGTGAAGTAATCAGGAAGGCTGTTGAATCAATCAAGAAGGTAACTGGCCAGAGGCCGGTCGGATGGTACTGTAGGGAACCTAGTGAGAACACAATCGACCTGCTCGTCCAGGAGGGGGGTTTCCTTTACGGTTCGGACGTATACAATGATGATTTGCCGTACTACGTGAAGGTGAACGGCAAGAATTTCCTACTAATCCCTTATACGCCTGATGTGAACGATTTTCATTATTTTTCAAATCGATTCAGCAACTCGGACGAGTTCTATCAATATCTGAAGGATTCGTTTGACATGTTGTATGAGGAGTCCAAGAAGAATCCGAAGCTCATGAACGTCGGTCTGCACGTGCGGATATCCGGAAGACCGGGGAGGACCGTGGCTGTAGATAAATTCCTCAGATATGCGAAGCAGAAACGTGGGGTCTGGATCGCGCGAAGAGTCGATATCGCAAAATGGTGGTTAGCTAAGCACCCGGCGCAATGAGGCGAACATCGCTATTTATACACTAGTGCAACTCTCTGCAGAAGGATTCGCATGGCCGCATCCAAATCACGCGAGCTCGGCTCGGGAGTAGCTGCGGGGCTTGTCGCCGGAGGCTTGGTGGCGACAGTTCTGAGCATTGTCAACTTTTCGTTCGCCGCGCCTGTAGGCGCTTTCATAGGTGGCGGGATAGCGGCGTATGTGGTCTACGGCAAGATTGGACCAGCAACCCTCGCTGGAGCGTTAGCCGGGCTGCTCAGCCTGCCGTTCTTTCTCGGCCTCTCCCAGGTTTGTGTGATCTTCGGAGTTATTCCGATCCCGCCCGGCCCTCAGCCAACCATGGCAGAGCTTCAGACCGCAGTCATCGCAATCACCCTCATGGACCTCCTAGCTGGGGCAATGGCAGGTTCAATACTGGGAGCTGTTCATCATCCTCCTAAAGCGCCAGCCACTCCGCTCGCTACATATCCGCCTGAACAGGCAAAGTACTGTGTGCAGTGTGGTGCGCAGTTTCCTCGTGGAACGTTGACGTGTCCTCACTGCGGGGCGAAGCAGCCAGAGATGGCGCCCTTTCGCTAGACGTGTAATGAACTTAGCGTATAGTAGACGATGTCGGTTCGTCTGTCGACCACAGCGAGGATCAGTTCCTTCCTCTCTCTGTCCGCGAATAAGAGAAGTTTGGACAGTTTCTTGAGGCTTGCTTCTCCACCTTCATAAACGATTGAGATCAATCGCCTCATTGGACCCTTACCATAAATGTCGAAATCAAACATCTTATTCGATTCTCGAACAAGATAACCACGGTCCCTCAAATCTCGATACACCAGGTACTTGATCCAGATGGCTGGGTTTCCTACTGAAAATCTCCGAACAAGGTCTCGTAAGGTGAGCTCATGCTTATCCCGCTTGTCGGTAATGATTATCCGCTGCTTCTCGTGCAGGTAGAATGATTCGTAGGCGGTCAGAACGAGGTTGTTGCCTTTGAGGTCGCCGAATCCGCGGTCACGGAGTTCCATGAGCTCTGGCTTGTATGGAATGTACGCGGATCGAGCATCGCATACCGCTTCCCAAGGTGTAAAGGGCGCCTTCTCGTCGCCGGGAGGCTTCGTCTCCTGCGGTATGCTCTCCAAAATCATCACTCGGATCAGCAATAGACTCGTTGGCTTAATGCTTTTGCCAACTCGCAGTAACGTTTACGAAAGGTAATTTTACTAACGCAACGCTTGTTTTAGTGACTGAGTTTGCTCCAATTTTCTAAAGTGAAGACTGTTGAGTGGGTCAACGGACGGGTTAGGATGGTCGATCAGACCAGGATTCCAGAGAAATTCACCTACGTAACCCTCAGTAATTACCGACAAGTTGCCAGGGCAATTGAGAGGATGGTGGTAAGAGGCGCCCCCGCCATTGGAGTTGCCGCCGCCATGGGTATCGCTCTATCAGCCAATTCCAGCACCGCAAAGGACCGGGACCGGCTCATGGCAGAATTGCGGAGAGCCGGAACTGTACTCTGCCACAGTCGCCCGACTGCGTGGAACCTATTTTGGGCTGTTGAACGGATGCTTCGGAAGGCAGAAGCCACAACGGGAAGCAGGAGAGCGGTCGCTGAGGAGCTCGTTCTAGAGGCAAAACGGATCGCCGTTGAGGATATCGAATCCAACGAGAAAATTGGCGAGTTTGGGTCCTCGCTTATCGATGATGGAGACAGGGTGCTCACGCACTGCAATGCTGGCACATTGGCCACGGTGAGTTACGGAACCGCGTTAGCTCCCATCCGTACGGCGGTACGCCAAGGGAAGAAAGTGAGCGTTATCGCGACTGAGACGCGACCTCGACTTCAGGGAGCGAGGCTTACGGCCTTTGAACTCCTGAAGGACCGTATTCCGGTCACTCTCATCGTTGATGGTGCTGCCGGGTATGTAATGAGGCAGCGGATGGTAAAGTTGGCAATAGTTGGTGCAGACCGAATCACTTCCACACTAGTGGCGAACAAGGTGGGTACATACTTGATCGCGTTGGCGGCGAGAGAGAATCATATTCCGTTCTACGTGGCAGCTCCGTCATCAACCTTCGACCTGGAGCGTTCAGACCAAGTGGAGATCGAGGAGAGGGATTCACGCGAGGTTACTCATGTGGCAGGAAGAAGAGTTCCGCCTCGCGGAGTGAGGATTTTCAACCCGGCTTTCGATTTGACACCAGTCGAGTTAGTGGAAGGATTCATAACAGAAAAAGGAGTGTTGAAGCCGGCGGATCTAACGGGTAGGCTCTAGCCGACTTCCTGTAATGGTTTCTTGCCAATTTGGAGTACAATTTCCACTGGACAATGGGTGACTGATTCGACCTTGCTCTTCCAGTCAGCGCCCATGCCAACGAGAGCATACATGCCCGTCACTTCTGCTTTTGCCTTCTGAACGATTCTGGTCAATGCGATTTGGGTCTCCCCACTATCGATCACGTCGTCCACTATCAAGACACAGTCTCCCTTCCGGAGTGCGTCTCTCGGAACGAATAGGCTGATCATAATCGCCGTCTTGCTTGGGATGTAGACTTCTTCGATGAATTCGCGTACGCCTACTTCTCTATTCTTCTTAGCAATCACCAAACCGACGCCGAGTCTGTGCGCTAAGAGTGCTGCGAGTGGTATTCCGTCGGTCGCGGCGGCCAGAACTTTAGTGATTCGCATTCCCGCAAATGCGTTTACCGCGTGCTGTACCGCGCGTTCGAGTAGCAGAGTGTCGGAGATCAGGTGGGTATTGTCGAAATAACCTTGGTCATCAAACCTGATTCTTTGTTGAATCTCGCCTTCAAGTCGCATTATCTTCTGAAGTGTCCGGTTGATGTTCTGTGCCCTATCGATGGTGGGTAGAACGTGTCCTTTCACATACCTACTGAGAACCGTCTCGGGTAACCCGATGATCTGGGCGAGTTCTCTATAGGTGTAGTAATTCTTCGCTAAATTCAACAGCTCAATCGTCATGAGCTTATATTTGAGATCTGATATGCGGGAGCCTGCTCTCAATCTATAGCCTTCCTGACCTTGACAAGTTAAGACATTCACATGCCCGTGCTGAGTAGTATTAATACTTTCGACATGGATTGACACAAAGAATAGGGTGACTATTGCCGGCTTTCTACAACTCCTTTGCTATCTTGGTATCTTCCCTGATACGGACGACGCGTTTTCATGCTAAGTCCGTGAATTACGAGTTGCACAAATCGCTCTCCATGGGTCATAATAAACTCGGCAGATCCGGAATTGTAGAGCATTATGGTTAGCTGGCCACGGAATCCGGGGTCAACGAGGGCGAGGCTTGCTATAATTCCATTTCTGGCTAGCGAGGAACGGATATGGAGAGTCCCGACCAGATCGATCCCTAATTCAACTCGTTCTAGCGTTGCAACGAGCGCGCTGCGTCCTGGAGGAATATGAACGTCAGATCCAAGGCGCAAATCATAGCCGCCACCATTCAAACAGCCAACTTCAAACGGATCCAATATGAGGGAGCCTTCACTTATGCGCCCCTGGATATCTGCGTCTGATAACACGGTCAATTCGCCCTTACCTTCCGAGACCTGAGATCGTATGGCTGATTATCTAATAGTTACGTGCCTAACCTACTCGGCTGGAATACGGTAAACTAGGGTCTTTCAGCAGGGATTTAGCGGACCACCATATTTCAGATAGGGCCGAGTGGCAGCTAATGCCTGATCTTCTTGTAACCAACGGTCAACTGATCAATGTTCACACTGGCGAAATTTACGCTGCCAATGTGGTCATTCGGGGGTCGAAGATACTTAGAATCGATGAGCCATCGGTAAAGCCTGATTCAGTTCGAGTGTTCGATGCTAAAGGCGCATATGTCGTTCCTGGTCTGCTAGATGGGCATATCCACATTGAATGCAGCAAACTTTCAGTGTCCAGGTTTGCTCAGGCTGTAATTCCTCACGGGACTACCAGCGTAGTATCCGGTCTAGATCAGATATTTCCGGTCGCGGGGCTTGATGGAGTTCGTGCATTTCTCGACGAATCGAAGTCAACTCCGCTGAAGATCTTCTGGGGAGCTCCCTTCAAGATGCCATACACCATACCGCCATCTACCTTGGCATATAGTTTCGGGCCTAGGGAGCATCGGATTTCTCAAAAGTGGCCGGAATGCGTTGGCGTCTGGGAGACCGTGCGCGAATTCGTGCTCAGCGGAGACAAGGCTACGATTGAAGCAATGCGTGTGGCCGAAGCGAACCATCTGCCTGTTTTCGGCTGTGCCCCCATGGCCCGAGGGCAGTCACTGTCGCAGTATGTCGCTGCTGGTGTCAGGGCAGACCATGAATGTTACTCTGCTCCGGAAGGTTACGAGAAGCTTCGTAACGGTATGAGCATAATGATCAGGGAGTCATCAGTCGCTCACTTCCTCAAGGAGAACATAAAGATCGTCACTCAGAACGGTATTGACCCGAGACGAATCGGATTTTGCACTGACGATGTAACTGCCACTGACATCATTCGTAACGGACACTTGGACGAACTAGTCAGGATGACGATTCGCGAAGGTGTTGACCCCGTTAAGGCGATTCAGATGGCTACGGTTAACTGTGCAGAAATATACAGAATTGATCAGCTAGTCGGTTCGATTACGCCCGGTCACTTAGCGGATATCCTTCTAGTCGACAAACCTGAAACGTTCAACGTGAAGAAGGTCATTGCGAACGGTCAACTTGCTGCAGTCAACGGTAGGATGGTTATCGACGTTCATCCTCCGCGGCGACCCAGAACGCTCACCCACACTTTCCATGTGAATGATGTCAAGCCAAGTGAGCTAACAGTCAAGGCACGCGGGCTCGCCCGTGTCCGAGTGCTCTCCATGAAGATCTCCGACGATGTCCCGTTTGTGAGGAAGAGACGAGATGTAGATCTTGACGTGAGAAGCGGTCTTGTTATGTCGGACACGGAACAGGATGTCTTGTATGTTGCAGTGGTTGAACGTTACGGTAAGACGCACCACCGGCCGGTCGCTTTCATTTCAGGGTTCAGGTTGAAAGGGGGCGCGATGGCGTCCTCTTCGTCGCCTGATGATAACAACATTCTCTGCATAGGAGCCAGCTCAGAGGACATGGCCACTGCGATCAACCACATCATAAGAAAGCAAGGCGGACAGGTCGTGGTTAAGGATGGTAAAGTGCAGGAGTTCTTGCCTCTCCCGGTGGGGGGGATAGTTGCCGATTTTGAGCCTGAAGAAATGTCGAGGAAGGAGTTGGCCCTTGATGAGGCCGCACGGAGATTAGGTTGCAGGTTCAGTAAACCATTCATGCACATGATCTTCCTTTCCGTAACGGCAATTCCGGATTATGCGATTACGGACAGGGGGCTTGTAGATTACCTAGCGTTGAAAGTGGTCAACCCGGTGCTGGGACCAGCATAACACCATATGATTACTCGGGGGGTATCTCTTTGAATGCGAGCCCAATGTCGATCCCACGTTTACCATAATACAACTTCGATGCGAGGTAGATTACCAAGCCTGCTATAAATGAAACAATGATGTAACCGTATGCGAAATTGTTTCCACCCCAGACGCCTGGATTGCCCAGATACTCGTAGGTTAGGAACACGTAGAACATGGACATGAGAATTCCGCATACAGCTAGAATACTCTTGGCGCCCCCCTTCTCTTTGCGGAGCGCGTACAGTGTGACTGCTACCCCGACGAAAATGAAGTAGATGACCGCTGACAGAACGACACCGAAGAGCGATGAAAGTGGTCCATAGAGGAATGCTGATATGGCAACAAACCCAACCGTGAGTACTAGGTCGATGAGATGCGCCGCCACTGGTGAGCTGAAGTTCGGGCTGACGTATGCGAACCTTGCTGGCAAGTAACGATCGAAAGCTTGTGCGAACACATACCGGGCGAATATGATCACCGCATACGCAAGGATCGCGATATTCCAAACGATCCATCCGAGGCCGATAAGCCATGCAATCGCCGGAGAACTGGCTACTCCCATAGCTAAGGTCCAGAAATTGAAGGAATAGTTGAAAACGAGCGTGGGGTTAGCGAGCGCGGCGTTGGTGAATCCCTGTCCGCCGACAGAATACATGGCTCCGAAGCCCGCTGTTAGGAGAATTGTGCTTAAGATTGCTGCAATCGGGACGTTCCATCTTATCGCCTCCTTACCTTTGATTTCAGACGCGACTGCGGGACCGGCCACGATCCAGGGGTACACGTAGATTGCGAAGAAGGGGAGGATGAAGAGATTAGGTTGTAAATCGAAAACTCCGCCCGTATACGAGTTGGCTACTTGAGTGTAAGTCGTGTTTGACCCTATACTCTGCAAGAACGACATGTACCCCTGCACGCCCTGGTTTCCAGCTGAGAGGAGGGTGCCGATAGCCAATACCATAGTTACGATTCCGATAGCTGTGAAAACCGATACGATCCTGTAACCGGCTTTTGGTCTGACAATGTTGACGGCGATTAGTAGAACGAAGATTCCGGTTCCTAACAGGAATTGACTCATAGGGTCCGCTCCGGAAAGGTTGCCTGGAAGCGCGAGAGGCAGCATGCTCTCGTATCCTAGCGAAACCCCAACGGATCCAATCGCGAATACAGTTGAGAGTATACTCAACGCTATGAATGACAGGGTTTGTAGGGTGAAACCCATCAAAGTTAACGCGCACGCAAACATAGGGTGAAGGTTTCTGGAAATCCAAACGTAGTCCCCTCCCGTTCTCGGAATCCTCTGCGTCATGATAGTGTAGACGATAACCTGCGGAATCGAGAGAACGAAGCCCAGCAAGGTCGCGTAAACAAGGTTGACACCGGAGATCGACGGCAATAGTGCCATAGTGAAACCGATAGTCGCCAACGCTGCCCCTGTTGACATGCTGCTCACGTTGAGAGCGATTGCATCGTAGAGAGTAACCGATTTGATTAATCCGGTCGCTTCGCGAACGAAAACCTTCGGTCCTTTAGAAGACGCCAAGCAACATCCGCTTGCATGGCTCAAGCGTGGCTGATTCTATTTATGCCTTCTCAGAGCACCTGAACTCAAGAAGAGTAATGTGAGACGCGAGCTTTCCGGTTCAAATTCTGTTTCCAGTCAAATGAAACGTCTTAGATCGTAATCTGTAACTCAACCCGCAGTTGTCATGACTTACGTTATTACGTTGTGTAAAGTATACGAGATGAGTATCCGGTTGAGGTTCTTTGTGTCGGAGATTCAGTGGGCATCTGTTCCCCAATTGTGAACGCTTTCAGGAATCATGAATTTGGTCATCCCAAATATAGAGCCTTAACGGATCGTTTGCAATTGCCACCTCTGTCATGGTGCCTATTTCCGGCTTCCCAACTAGAATCATGATGCTAACTTCAGCAGTAGCTTCAGTTGTCGTGCTTGAACAGATTAGAGTGCGACAAGAAACCATATACCTGATTATCTGATAATTGCGTGCCTAATGGGCCCGTAGTCGAGCCAGGATTAAGACACAGTGAGTTTCAACTCGTGTAAGCCTTCGGAGCTAAAGCGATGAAAGCCTGGGATCCGGGGTTCGAATCCCCGCGGGCCCGCCATCCTCCACCTCACTGGAGCAGAACTATACAGTGCTGAGATTAGTTTGGTTTTGGATGAAGTTTCGGGCGCCTTCGGTCAGAAAACTGCAAATTCCTTCCCAGCGAGACTCGGAGAAAAGTGTAAATTGGCATTGTGGAAACGCCTTGTTCGGATTTGCATTTGCATCAACGTGTCCTCGTTCTAACGATCGCGCTTCTCATCATTCTACTGTTCAATTCTCAACTCGGTATCACTGTGCGAGGTGAAGCCAGTCAGAAGGCTGGAAGGTCGATCTCGATCCCGATTAGAGTTATCTTGGTGGGTTTCAGTCAGGGCCAGATAGTCCCTGCTGATCTGGTTACAGGAACGAGCGGGGCGGCTCTGCCTAATTCGATTCCTCAGGCGGATCTTAGCAGCGGAAACGACACTGGCGACGTCTTTAAGCCGAATTACCAATTCGTTTTGGCTCCTTCATCTTTCAAGGGGAAGTTCGAAAATTACCTAAACTCGATCGCACAAACAAAGACTGGTAACAACCCTTGGTTCTTTCAGACTGTGAAGGATCCGCAGAATTCTGAGTACCTCAATCAAGTACCCGTATCCATCACCTATGTCGTGTATGATGCCAACAAGGTTGAAGATTGGCTTTGGAATAATAGTGCAAGTTTTGGCGGTATCCAGTCTGACGGATGGACGATCGTAATATCGTACCTGCCCGACTTACCGTCCGTAAGCTTCCAGGATGTCCACGATTTCCTGAGTAGCAACGGTAAAGCGTCGCTGTCGACTACACCGCACTATTATGGTCTCAATGTAACAAGCCCAGATCTTGGTTACAAGTACCGGTACAGGGATTTCATGGATGCCTGGGGTGGTCATCATAGGATGTGGTTTGTTGATCTTAGCGCGGGGCCTGTCTTTAACTCGCAATGGGAGGATTTGCCGCTTCAAGTATCGTTGGGGGATAACAATATTGATCTGTCATCTGATTTTGGGCATCATTGGCTGACCGATTACGTTAGCGATTACGTTACTCAAGCCACCTACAACTTCATTGCGCAAAGCTTCGTGTACTACCCGTACTATGCTAAGAATTACCAGGTCGACGTCTACGTTCTAGATGACCGTAACCAGACTGATGTGGCTGCGTTGCCGATAGAGAATACTGTTAACAAGAGCGTCATTCAATCAGCCTTTGACGACCTAGTTCCTTACTCGCACGTAACGGTTAACGTCACGTTCCCGAAGGTTCCTTCCGATCTTGACTCGCTGATCAGAGCAAATTACTTGTATGCTGATTCATGGATTCACGGGGCGGTCTTCGCTTCACCACAGAGATACGGAGTAGTTAACCTCAGACCCATCTACAACTACATCCTAGCTCACATCACCCAGTTCGAACCCGCACCGTTCCTCAAAGATGATACCATGACCATTCCCGTCTTCGCCTTCGCATTCAGCAACGAAACATACTTTACAGATCCGAACAAGGCGAACATTGGCTTACTAGGACAGATCGATTACGAGACCGGAGCACTACTTGGGGAAGCACTTCCGCAGTGTGTCATGATCAGCTACAACCAGTGGGAGTTCATGAGGGGTAGTTGGGTTACTCCGCAACAATCAGGCAAGGGTATAGGGTTCACGCAGACGATCGTTCACGAGACAGGACACGAGTTTGGTCTGATGCATCCTCACGAGTATGGTAACGTCGGGGACTTCATCGCGTCCCCTATGGGCTACTTCACTGACGACTATAGGTTCAACCAAATCGACAAGGACACGATACGGCGGGCGCACGTAGATCAACTCTACTCGGTTACGAAGGCACTTTTGGCCAGCGCAAATTCGACTTCGCAGAGCCTCGTAGGCCAATTGAACGCTGATCTAGCTCAGACTGAAGCAGCCAGTGAACAGATGAATTACACGGACGCGCTCCATTCCGTACTAAACGCCTACCAGCTGGCTCGGCAAGCGGCAGGAAACCCGCCACTCTACGGCACTACTCCCTTGAGCACGCAAACTCCCGTGCAGTTCGTTGCGTTATCACAGTCTCAGACTGAAGAAACGTCAACAACCCAAACTGCACAAACGACCTCAGCAGGCGTCTCCATATCTCACCGACTGACCGGGGTGGCTATACTTGGCCTCTTGATCACCGTGGTAGTAGTGGTTGTGGTACTGGGAAAGAGAAAGGCTAGCATGAAGAAATCTACAACCCTGGAAGCCCCTACGATGTACCCGCCTGGAAGCGTCACGCAGCCAGCCGTCTTCTGCACTTCGTGTGGAGCGAGACTCGCTCCAGGAGCGCGGTTCTGCGGTGAGTGTGGGGCACGTCGAGAGTAGATGCGGAGGGTCGTAATGTCCCCCGGGGACAAGTACATCCTTATCATTCGCGCCAAATCGTAAACGATGACGGATTGTGAATCGTGTTGCGGTGGCGCGTGTTCAGTCTAGGCCTACTGATTATCGTTGCGGGACTGTACGTTTTCAATCAGGGCACTCAGATTCTCACTCCAGTTGCGGAAATGACCGG
>DATKOK010000178.1:0-5150 GCA_035524675.1 Candidatus Methylomirabilota bacterium
ACGTACCTTGAGTAAATTGCTTTAACCTAGGCTTGCTACGGCGAGCTGAATGGTTGTGGACGCCGTGCTGCCGCCGCCTGTTCCATTGATCGTTATCGTGTATGACCCTAGAGGAGTGTCGGATGCAGCGTTAATGGTCAGCGTTAATGTCGTCGTCGGTGTGACTGGGTTGTTGCTGAAGGCGTAAGTTGCGCCTTCTGGTAGGCCTGAGATGCTTAACTGAATGGGCTGCGGCGTGCCACCAGTTGCTGTCACCGTCACTGTGAATGATCCTTGTCCTCCCCGGTTTATCGCATAGGTTGACGGCGTAACGGATATTGCGAAAGTGAATGGGATGGGCTGCTGAGCGCTGACGATGTTGATGTCTACGCTTGTGGTTCCTTCGACTCCTGCAAGGTTTGCTGCAGTGAGCCTCACCGTCGCCGGTCCTTCCACACTCAAGCTTACAACGACGTCGCAGTAGCCTGTTTGCTGGTAACTTGGATCTTCTGTGGGTGTGGCCATCAGTGTTTCGTGTCCTGGAACTGCATTCGGCATGGTAACCCGGAACTGCATACGGCTGCACGGAACCCACCGCCCCTCACTTGAGTCGGTGCTAGGGGCATACCCAATCAGCGTGTTATCACCTTCGTTAAGAGAAGCCCCGTTTACTGGAGAAACAATTACGGGGCTTGGGCTTGCGGTAGGGTTGATTATGAGATTGTAATTCGCGACGTGGTTAAGTTGGGGCAAACCCCATGAGGAGGGAGGAGCGACGGCGTTCGGGGGCGGTGCTGCTGTGATCTCGGCGTTGTAGCTGCCTGCTGACGCTGTCGAGGACGTGCGTATGTTCATGGTATACGTGCACTTACTGCCTGGTTGGAGTGGGAGGCTGAATGTGCAGGTTTGCCCAGAGAGGTCCTCTGTTGCGATGGATGTAAGTCCGTCTACGTGCATTGTTATTGGCCCGTCCTGCACGCCGTTCACAGAAACAACACTCACAGACGTGCTCGCATCGAAGCCCGCGTTCACCGCACCCTGAGCAGGGCTCACGTCGGTTGTGTACAACATGAAGTCGCCGAATGCCTTACTGTAATCCATGAACTGTGAGCAGCCTGGGTACCCCAGATTTTGGGGATTGGCCTCGCAGGTCGACGCTGAGGAGAGCCACCAGTGACTGCCCGAGTAGTAGTTGGTAAGCGACTCGTCATATTGTGGCAGTGTGCTGCTCTCACCAGTGACCCCAGCTCCTGGTTGCGGCGTTTCAACTCCAGCAATAGGTTGTCCACCACAATCCATCCACCATGAAGAGGCGGTACAAGATGATACGCCAATGTCCGTCTGGACGCCTGTATTGGAAAAGGTCGCGTTTGAAGCGCCACCCGCGCCCATTATTCCACCGCTTGCCTCGTCCCAGCCCGACGCTAAACCGTACATGTCAGGGGCGACTATGCTGAAGACGACTCCATTCAAGTAGGCGACCATTGCCAGGTTTCCATTGGAAGCTATCCAACCTTGAATTACTGTCTGCCATGTCTGGGATCCCGTGCGCGCGAAACCAGCACTGGAGAGTCTGACTGAACCTACAGAGATGCATGTGCAATTGTAAGTATCCGTGGTCACATCGATGTTCCAAATTCCTACGCGGCTATTATGACCGCAATGAGGATCGCTTCCACAGAAGTCTTGATACACGAATTGGACCCAAGCATTGTCCCCATTGTTTCCAGGAAACCAGTTCGTGTTCAATTGAACACTGTACGCACCGGAGCCATAGATACTATCTGAGACCGCCCCAAAGTTACGAACTCCGACGGTTACGATTCCAGATCGTATAGGCGTCTTCCCGGGCTGGGGTCCCGCAATAAGCTTGCCACCCTGAGTACTGATAATGCCCAGAAAGGGCCCTGGATAGCCACCCCATGATTGAATTTCTTCCTGAGAGAGGCAGCTAACTGTCTCCCAGCCGCCTTGACTGTAACCGTAGCATCCAACGACAGTCGGCACTGATGCCAAGCTGTCTGAGAAACCTGCGGGAGTTACCAGGGGGAGGCTCGAGCTACTGACTGTTTCTGCCGTCGAAGCAATGTTGCTTGTTTCAGCGGAGACACGGCTGGTCGTCAATGACGAGGAGGTGGACGCGTTTGTGGTTTGAGACGGCAATGACAGGGGTGACGGTGAGAGTAACTGCTGAATCAGTCCACTTCCAAACAGGCCTGCCAGAATGAGGACAGCGATCACGACGACTGCCAACAGCCTAATCCGCGGAGAGCCTTTGCTAGGCGGGGGCGTCCTCACTTGTGCGGCGCCGCACTTGCCGCAAAACTCGTCGTCATCCGAGATTTCAGCGCCGCATTTCCCACAATACATGCTAGTAGCCCCCAAGATTTGCAGGGCGTTCGAGAATAGTGTCAGGAATGGACGCTTAATTTTTGCGAAGACTCATGAAAATCGTCTTAGAGTCGAGTCGAATCTGATCCGCTAGTTTGAGGCGCTCAGGAGTTTTGTGCCGCATTTTCTGCAGAAACTGTTTGTGGCAGGGTTTTGGGTTCCGCAATGGGAACAGTAGGTTACGTTAACGTTTTGCGGTTGAATCTGCGGTGCTGAACCTCTGGATCTTCGTCGGCCACTGAGCAATACCGCGGTTAATGCTATCAATAGGATTGCGATTATGAGAAGGCTGTTGTGTTGGAGCAATCCGATTATGTCGCTCGTAGTCTCTGTTTTGCTTGTGGAAGTCTCCGTTGTTGTTTGACTCGGCTCAACGGTTGCTGTTTGAGTTACGACACTCGTGGCAGTAGATACCTGACGCTCTGTAGTTGTGGTGGGAGGCGAGGTCATCGTAACCGGCGTCGTGCTCACACTATTTGACTGAGTCACTATGAGGGTTCCACCTATCTGATGCGTGACTCCAGAAGCCGATCCGGTTATGGTGAACGGGTAGGCTCCTGTTGGTGTCGTAGGAGAAGTCGTGATGGTCAAAGCTCCGTTCTGTGAGAGGTCATAGTTCATCCCCGGCCCGAGCCCGGTCAACTGAACGTTGATCACTGTCCCAGCAAAGGAAGGATTGCTATACGTTACACCAACCGCATACTGAGCTGAACTACCGGGGATCACCGAGGCGGAGGCGGGGGAGATTGACATCGCGAAATCGAACCCAGGACCGAGAGGCTGCGACGTTGCTGATGTCGCGAACGTCTTAATGATTGTAAGTATGTTCGTGTATATGCTTGCCATTGTGTAAGTCTGGGTCGCTGACGTTGTGAAGGAGAGTTGCTCTCCATACTGCCACGCATCTCCTACCCACTGCGCGCCCAAGAAGAAGTAGTAGGTTGTGGATGGTTCCAGTCCACTAAGCTGGCAAGTTACAGGAACGGTTTCGGAGGTGATGGCTTGACCCGGACCCAGCAACACTCCGGGTCCCGTATCAGGACAGTAACCCAAGAACGCATTACCCTCCACCCGACCGTAGTTAAAATTCCAGTGGGTCTCCATCCCATTCGGGCTAACAATCCCATTCAGTGTGGCGGACGTATCAGTGATATTCGAGGCTGAAAGCGTCTGTACACCAGGCTGCGCTCTGCTTATTCTAACAGCCGTGAGGAGGAAGAGCAGGAGGATCAACGTGAAGATCGCGCCACCTTTGGTGTTCCCAATAAAGGACCTAATCAGGGATTTTCCCATATTCAGTTAGCTCGTCTCACGATTCTCATTCCAAGCGGGTTAAGACTTACCATTCCATACGGACTACGTAAGAGCCCGATACGATCCTGAAGCAACAGAGCGACTGCATCTAGCGCGGAAGAAGATTCCATAAAAACTTGTGCGGGCAGACGAAACGTTGTCGTAAGTCATTATGTGTGTCCTGATGGTGCCAGCGTAGTGAAGTGAACCCATTGAATCAACAAATCATAGACGAAGAAATCACGAACTTAACAGCTGACTCAAGGCACCGACTAAACCTGGCTAGCCTTCAGTTTAATTCGTCTCGTTCTTTGCACGAACTCTCCTTTTCACCCAGAACAGGAGAAAGATGACGGCAACGGCTACCACGACAGGTGCCAGTTCGGAGACTGGAAATGTGGAAGACGCAGAGCTTACTGCGCCGGTCGACGAGGACATGGTCTGATTAAGGAAGCTTTGTAGAGGAATGGGATAGATTGTTGGCGCAAATTGACCGGTCTCGCTTAGAATAATAGGCGGTCTCGGCGGGCTGGCGAAGTCGAAGAATTCAACCAAGTTGTTCGAGTTCTGGACGTAGCGGTTCATGACGGGAAGGTTCCAGTTGTATTCGATGAAACGTGCAATTGACATGTGGTTCAGAACTGTATCTGAAACGTAGTTTTCCCTCGCGTAGGGGGAGATCACGAGCAGCGGCACTCGCTGGCCGTACCCCGACAGAGACTGATTGTAGTGGTCGATCGTTAGGAGTTGGGGGGGCGCAACGTGGTCGTAGTATCCTCCTCCCTCGTCCCATGTTATGAGTATGGCAGATGTATTCCAGTAGCTGCTCGACATCACGGCGTTCACGACTGAGACGACCCAAAGCTCACCTTCGGTCACATTCTCAGCAGGATGCTCATCGAGCACACCTGACCCCAGTGAATTTACGAAGCTGACCGCGGGCAGACCGGTCCCAGCGCTCAGTGCCCCGAAAAACTTCGATACGTCCATGATTTGATTATCACGGGTTCTGTTGAGGAAGTAGTTGAATGGGTAGACGTTGCTTGATGAACCATACGCGTTGATAAAATCGTAGTATCTCCACGAGACACCATGCGTTTCAAGTTCAGCGAGAATCGTCTGATTGTAATCTAGGTATGGAGGGGGCCCGTAATTATTCGCGACGGGCGTATCACCTGCCAGAAGGAGCAGGCGGTTAGGAGTCGTTGTGCTTAAGGCAGATGCGAAATATCGGTCAGCCAACCCATACTCTTCTGCATAGTCCCAGTAGGCCGCAATCTGATGATAGTCAAAGTACGCCATCGATTGCGAGCCGGAGAATTCTGCGAACCCGTTCATCTTGCCCGCAGCGTAATCCTGCTCGTAGATGACCTGCCCCTCAACCGGGTTGAGCGTATTGCTGGCAGCGGAAAGATATGGCGCAACGCATCCGCTTCCCTGAGGCAGACAAACCCCTTGTGGCAGTCCATCAACCGGGCTCAGTTTTG
>DATKOK010000179.1:0-7002 GCA_035524675.1 Candidatus Methylomirabilota bacterium
TCGTATAAGGAATTGATTTTCGAAGCCGCTTTGGAGGCGTACGCGGACGCAGGAGTTGATCCTAGGAGCGACGTGGACAGCTTCGTCTGCTCCTCTGAGGATTTCTTGGAGGGTACAAGCATCTTCGACGAGTACGTACCAGACCAGCTAGGCGCCATTCTCAAACCCGTGTGTACAATTTCAGCCGATGGAATGTACAGCCTCATCACGGCATATATGCAGATCCTAACTGGAGTCTTCGACGTGGTCGCGGTTGAGGCCCATAGTAAAGCCTCTGATATTGTAAATCTTTCAGCTGTCTATGACCTGGCTCTGGATCCGATCTTTAACCGTCCGCTCCAGTTAGATGCACGATTTGTTGCAGGTCTCGAGATGGCGAAGTACTTGCACCTATCAGGGGCAAGAAAAGAACACTGCAGGAGAGTTGTGGAGAAGAATAGAAGCAATGCAATCCAAAACAGCCTTGCGATGAGACCGACAAGCATCCTGCCAGACGATACAACAATTTCGGACCCTTTGACCACAACGGATGCCGCTCCTTTGGCAGATGGAGCTGTGGTACTTGTCCTGGCTTCCGAACAAGCAGCTAAGGATCTGCGAGATGACCCGGTATGGATTTCTGGTGTCGGTTGGGCATCTGACAGTCCTAGCTTGGAAACACGAGACTGGTCGATCCCCCAGTATGCCGGCTTATCCGCGAAACAGGCATACAAACTTGCAAAGATTCGGAATCCTAGTCAGGATATCGAAGTTGTCGAGGTTGACGATACTTACTCTTACAAAGAACTTCAGCATATGGAAGCGCTGAATCTCGCAGGAGACGGCAAAGCGCATAAGATGCTGGACGAAGGCTACTTCGACGCCCACGGCCCCCTTCCAGTTAACCCGTCTGGGGGCAGTATTGGCATGGGACACACGCTGGAAATGAGCGGGCTTCTTCGCGTCGTTGAGATGGTATTGCAGCTCAGAGGTCAGGCTGGGGCGCACCAAGTGAATGGGGCGCATACGGGTTTAGCTCAATGTTGGAGGGGGATTCCTTCCGCAAGTGGTGCAGCGATTGTTCTGGAGAGTTAGGTGAGTCGGATGCAACCAAAACGGAGAGTAGCGGTTATTGGAGCAGGGATGACTAAGTTCATGCGAAGGTCTCAAGAAACGGGGAAAGAACTCTCGTTCGAAGCAGTCCGCAACGCTCTTGATTCATGTAATATGCGAATCGAGGACATCGAGGCTGTCGCCCTAGGCAGCGCTCCTGACGCTTTTGACGGAGTGCACATGAAGGGCGAGTATCTGCTTGATGGTGCAGGTGGGTGGCGGAAACCTTACTCGCGAAGCTTCGTTGGGGGCGGGACCGGCGTCTTCAGCCCCATCCACGGGTGGTGGCACGTGGCTTCAGGCCTCTTCGAGACTTGTCTGGTCGTTGCAGAGGAGAAGATGTCCAGCTGTCTCCCCCACCCGCAAGCTGCTTTCCTCACCATTTTTGATAATATGATTGAACGCCCTCTAGGACCTAACCTGATTTGGATTTTCGCTCTGGAGATGCAACGGTACATGCAGCGATACAATATTCCGAAGGAGCAAATTGCGCAAGTTGCAGTTAAGAACAAGCTGAATGCAATCGACCATCCCTCTGCTCAAATTGCAAGGAGGGTCACGCTGCAGGACATCCTTGATTCTGAAGTGTTAGCATGGCCAGTGCAACGGCTCGATATCAGTCCAGTAAGCGATGGAGCGTGCGCTATCATCCTTGCCTCCGAGACTGTTGCACGGAGGATTACTGATTCACCCGTATGGATCGACGGAGTGGGCTGGAACTTGGACACGGCATATTGGACAAATCGTGACCTCTACTTTCCACGATATGTCGCAAACGCCGCTCGGATGGCCTACCAAATGGCCGGCATTAAGAACCCGAGGAGAGAGATCGATTTCGCAGAACCGTACGACCCGTTCGACTACAAGGAACTCCACCACATGGAAGGATTACTCCTCTGCCGTAAGGGTGAAGCCCCAATGCTCACCTCCGAAGGGGTTACCCAGCGAGATGGGAGACTCCCAATTTGTCCGTCTGGAGGGCTGCTGGGTGTAGGTAATCCCATAGCAGCAGCGGGACTCATGAAGATTTGCGAATTATTCTGGCAGCTACGCGGCGAAGCTGGAAAACGTCAGGTTGCAGGTGACCCGCGCACTGCCGTAGCACAAGCTTGGGGAGACCTTATGCAAATTGGAACAGTCGTCGTGATGAGGTCTTAGGCGGCGAGTATTGATGACGCCTCACACGAATCCAGTTGGAACCGCTCTCACAGAAAATGACCTGGAACAAAGAGTCCTGACCGTAATGTATCACCCTCGCGCGAAGTATGCTTGGGCCACTGGAGTTGCCATTTCGAAGTTTCTGGGTGGATTGAAAGAAGGCCGAATCCTTGGCACCAAGTGTGACCGTTGCGGAAGAATCGTCGTGCCTCCACGGATTTTTTGTGAGTATTGTTTCCGTCCTTCCGACAATTACCTGGAATTGCCAGACACAGGGATCGTGAACACATACTCAGTCTCTCACATTTCAACCGACACGACTCGACTGCAAGAACCGATTATTCCCGCTGTCATCGAGATCGATGGAACTGACAGAGCTGGGTTCCTCCACATTCTTGGAGAAATCAATCCTGATAGGATCAGAATAGGCATGAAAGTCAGAGCGGTCTGGAAGCCGTATTCCGAGCGACGAGGCTCAATCACTGACATACTCCACTTCAAACCGCAAGGAGAATGAACTAGATGACTACTGATGTGAGCAAGGTGGAGGGCGACTTCCCGGTCCACTATAGGTACACTGTAGGTATTGCGGCTGAAAAATTCCTTCGCGAAATAAAGGACAATGGCAGACTCATCGGCAGTCGCTGTGCAAAATGTGGAATCACGTACATGCCTCCTCGTATCTACTGCGAGCGGTGCATGGCAACACTTGAAGAGTACCTGAACGTTGGAGATACAGGAACGGTTGAAAGTTACACTGCTTGTTACAGAGACTCAAACGGAGAAGCGCTGCCAAAGCCTACAATCGTTGCATTTGTTCGCTTCAACCGCACTGCTGGAGGAATAATTCATTTCGTTCATGGAGACGTTGCCATCGGCGACCATGTTCGGGCGATCTTCAAGGATAAACTACAGCGAACAGGCTCGATCCTTGACATCGCATATTTTGAGAGGGTCTGAATCACTTCCATCTTTCTTTCCTGACCCGTTGTTCTATATGGTCAATGATGGTTCTTAGTGGCGTCCCTGGACCAAAATTGCCGGTTATTCCAAGTTTTTCGAGTTTAGGCTTATCATCTTCAGGAATGATTCCCCCGCCAACGAGCAGAATGTCACCCGCGCTCTTCTCTTTCAAAGCCTTCGCGACTTTCGCGAACGCAGTCAGGTGCGCCCCGTTCAAGAGGCTGAGAGCGACCACATCGACATCCTCGTCAACAGCCATTCGAGATACTTGCTCAGGGCTCGCGAGTAGTCCTGCGTATATGACCTCCATCCCTGCATCCCTAAGCGCCCTGCAGAGGATTAGGGCGCCCCGATCGTGACCATCAAGACCAGGCTTCGCAACTAAAACGCGGATTCTTCTTTGTCTTTCTCTCGCGTTCAGCTTAACTGATGAGATCGTGGCCGCCTCCTGATAAGCTTACAATAGGGAGGGTTCATTCCATTCTCCGAATACTTGTCTGCCGATCTCCACTATTTCACCCAGAGTGGCATAAGCTTTTACGGCCCTCAGCATGGGATAAATGCAATTCGAGTCTGGATCCCGAAACGAATGACGCAAACCTTCTAGCGCTGATTCGACTTTCCTAGAATCTCTGGATTTTCTCAGGCGTCGGAGACGTTCGATCTGCTTAAGCCGCGCATTTTCGTCGATTCGCAGTGTGTTTATCGGTGAAGGCTCGTTCATGACCTGTGCGTTTACGCCGACCACGACTCTGTCCCCGTCTTCCATTTGCCGTTGATACTTGTAAGCGGTGTCTGCGATCTCCTTCTGGATGTATCCCTTTTTCAGGGCCTGCAGGATACCGCCAAGCTCTTCTATCTTAGCCAAGTATTCATACGTGCGCTTTTCCATCTCGTCCGTCAACCATTCAACATAGTAAGAGCCCCCTAAGGGGTCGACCACGTCAACGACGCCAGTCTCTTTCGCGATGATTTGCTGTGTCCTTAATGCAACGAGCGCAGCCTCTTTGGTCGGTAGCGCCCACGCCTCGTCATAGGCGTTCGTGTGCAATGATTGAGTACCCCCTAATACCGCGGCCAGGGCTTCGATAGCGGTCCTAACAATATTGTTTAGTGGTTGTTGCCATGTGAGCGATACTCCAGAGGTCTGTGTGTGAAATCTGAGAAGCATCGACTTTGGATTCTTCGCGTTATATTTCTCCTTAACTACCTGGCTCCATATTCTTCGTGCTGCTCGGAATTTTGCTATTTCTTCAAAGAAATCCATTCCGCAATTGAAGAAGAAAGACAACCTTGGCGCAAAATCATCGACCTTTAAGCCTGCTTCTATTCCTAAGTCAAGGTAAGCGAAACCGTCTGCAAGTGTGAACGACAGTTCTTGAAGGGCGCTTGAACCTGCTTCGCGTATATGGTAACCGCTGACACTGACGTAATTCCATTGCGGCAGGTGCTTGGTTGAATAGAGCATCATATCACGGATTATTCGGAGATGAGCTTCAGGAGGGTACACCCATTCCTTCTGCGCCGCGTACTCTTTCAAAATGTCAGTTTGGACCGTTCCACGGAGCTTGGACCGGCTGAGACCACGGTTATCGGCCACAGCCAAATACATGCATGTAAGGACGGAGGCTGGAGCATTGATCGTCATGGATGTGCTAACTTCATCTAAAGGAATACCGTCAAACAGAATCTCCATGTCACTCAAAGACGAGACTGAGACACCGCATTTACCGACCTCACCTTCAGCTCTCTCATGGTCAGCATCAAACCCGTACAAGGTGGGCATGTCAAATGCTATGCTGAGACCTGTTTCCCCTTCCTTCAACAGATACTTGAGTCGAGCGTTCGTATCGTCCGGGGTACCATATCCAGAGAACATTCGCATTGTCCACAGTCTGCCACGATACATTGTTGGATAAACCCCTCTCGTGTACGGATATTCGCCCGGGTACCCGATTTGCATGAGGGAATCTTCGTGGGCGATCTCGAGTGGCGTGTACAATCTTCGAAGCGGGATTCCCGAGGAATTTTCAACGATTCCAATCCGCTCAGGTGAACCGCGGGTCCATTCTGCTACAATTCTCTCCCACTGGCGTTGTCGCCGTTTCAAAGTGGAAATGGTCTTTTTTCCATACAATTGACCGTGTTTGTTCCTCATCTTAGCTACAACGGCGCTCTTCCTGCTCCAGTACGACTCTGTCCTCTTGACCATTTCGTCTCATCATCTTGTATTACTTGAGGGGGGACATTGCCGTTAATCTCCTTTTCTTCTTAGGCCTGAAGCTTTTTTGCGTCCTGATCATTAAGCACTATCGACTCGAATTGTCAGGATCCCCCAAGCAATTCGTAACGAGTTCAGGAGTTCACGTCAATCGTTTCTACAATCGTTCAAACGCGAAATTGCAGGACACAACCGAACCTGGAAGGTTCCCGTTCACTCGTGGTATCTATCCTTCAATGTACCGCGACCGTCTTTGGACCATGCGACAGTATACGGGGTTTGGAAGCGCCCTAGAGACGAATAAGCGGTTCAAGTTTCTAATCAGACAAGGACAGACCGGGTTGAGTGTTGCTTTCGATCTGCCAACGCAACTCGGTTATGATTCGGATAACTCAAAGGCTGAAGGAGAGGTGGGTAAAGTTGGAGTCCCCATCTCTACCGTTGAGGACATGCATCGTTTGTTCAGCACTATCAAACTGAAAGGAGTCAGCACGTCAATGACAATTAACGCTACCGCGCCGATCATCCTTGCAATGTATCTCTCGGTTGGACAGTCTCAACAGTGCTCGTACCATGAAGTGAGGGGGACGACGCAAAATGATATTCTGAAAGAGTACATTGCACGGAACACGTACATCTTGCCGCCTCTGCCCGCACTAAGGTTGGCTGTGGACATTATCGAGTTTTGCGCTCGTAAGGCTCGCTTGTGGCATCCTATCAGCATAAGCGGCTACCACATTAGAGAGGCTGGAGCCAATGCGGTTCAAGAGCTTGCGTACGCGTTCGCCAACGCGAAGGAATATGTTAACGCGTGCATTCAGCGTGGCTTACATGTGGACTATTTCGCTCCACACCTTTCCTTCTTCTTTGCATGCCAAAACGACTTGTTTGAAGAGATAGCGAAGTTTCGTGCTGCCAGACGAATCTGGGCCAACTTGATGCGGGATGAGTTTCATGCAGCAAACCCTGAGTCAATGAAACTGCGTTTTCATGCTCAAACCAGCGGGGAGACATTGACCGCTCAACAGCCCATGAACAACATCGTAAGAGTTACCATTCAGGCGTTGGCGGCAGTGATTGGTGGGACGCAATCGCTCCATACCAACTCACTTGACGAAGCGTTGTCGCTCCCCACGGAGCAAGCCGTGAAGTTAGCAATACGAACACAGCAGTTAATCGCATATGAGAGCGGGATCACGAAAACTGTCGACCCGGTTGGAGGGTCCTATTACGTTGAATATCTCACAAATCACATAGAGAAGAATGTCCTCAAAGAATTGAACAGGATCAATAAAATGGGCGGTTCAGTAAAAGCGATCCAAAATGGATACATTCAAAGCCAAATTCGCGAATCGGCATACAAGCAACAAATGGACGTTGAGTCCGGCGTCAAAAAAGTGGTCGGAGTTAACATGTTCGTCGATGATGATTCCACCGGCATCAGACTCCAAAAGATCAGGACTTCAGAAATGCGCAGACAGATTATTCGTGTTCGAGGATTCAAACGTCGCCGAGACCGATGTCAAGTGGAGAGAAGCTTGGAGAGGACTCGAAGAGCACTGGATTCG
>DATKOK010000180.1:0-5841 GCA_035524675.1 Candidatus Methylomirabilota bacterium
CAATTCCGACCCGAGAAGGACCTAAAGCTCAGGTTGATGCTCTCAGCGAGCTAATCAAGCGAACCGTTGGAATCGAATTGAAAATGAAGTAGAAATGCTTCCGAGCTTCTGCGAGGTTGTCCAGTGGATGGTTCGCACTGATCGGTGATTACACTTGCGTTTGTACGCTGGCGACAATAAACTCAAAGAAAGATAGAGAGGGCGAAGCGCCCTTCGTTCGGTTCTACTTATTCACTTAGAATAGGTTGGTATGAGCCCACGGAATATTGAGTAAATTACTGCCGGGTTTGAGAATGGTAAGTAGTTGGCTGCCGGGTTTGAAGATGGTGTATAAGTTGCTGTGGACGAACGGCATTAGGCTCAAAATCACTTGCAGGAAATTGATCATTTGTCTTTTTCACTCCTCTTATATTCAAACGTACCAAATCGCCGAAGTATATAATTACGACCTCAACAAATTCAATATATGGTTTCCCTAAACAGGTAAATGTTTCACTCGGCAAGCCAGAAGTTCTCAGTGATCGACATCTCAGACTCAGTAATTTCGAAGCGTCACATGGTCCCAATCAGTTTGACGCACTGCATCTAAAGCTAGATTCCATGTATCAGAATTCTAACTAAGAAACGACCACTTCTCTGCACCGAGCGAAAGACAAGCTTCACAGCCTACACTAGATTCGATCTCAAGCCACTAGCAAGTATTGATGGTAGCCCGGGGGAGACATTCGGGTTAAACCATTCGAACTCCCGTCGGCGGGTGACTTCGGCGCGCTCCAAAGCCCGCTATGCTTTTGTGGGCAACGCTGTCCACTACACCACCGGGCTACAGATTCGTCCAAAACAAACAGAGCTATCTAACCGTTTCTAAATACGACAAGGGTAATTTCGAGCAAAGAACATGACCAGTCTGAAACCTGTAGGATCCGAGCCAGCATTGCTCCTCCGACGGGGGAAAGAGAGAGTGCTTGTAGTAGGAGACCTGCACATTGGCTGGGAGGTCACTCTCGCCCGTCAAGGCATCCACGTTCCTTCCCAGACTTCGAAAATGCTGGTTAGATTGGAGGCAGCGATTGCAAAAGAAAACCCTACCCGACTTGTTATGCTGGGCGACGTGAAACATAGTGTGACCGGTGCAGAGTTAGAAGAGTGGCATGACGTTCCCGATTTTTTTGAAAGACTTCTAGCCAAGGTATCAGTTGTTGAAATCATCGTGGGAAATCATGACGGAAATTTGGAACCTTTGACGCCGTCAAGAGTGCAATTACTTCCGCCAAGCGGAATTGCCTTGTGGCATGAGTACGGCTTATTGCATGGCCACGCATGGCCCAACCCAGAATTGCTGGGCTGCGAAACATTGATCCTCGGACATCTTCATCCAGCAATTACTCTCCGAGACGCCGCTGGATACAGAATCACCAAACCAGCGTGGATTACTGCTCCTTGCGACGCACATAAACTGCTACTAGGCTCGTTAAAGGCTGCGGGTGTTTCGACAAAGGAAAAACCTCTCGACGTATTGTCGAACCGTTTTCACGTTGACCTGGCAGTGTCTAGGTGCATCTTTGTCCCGCCATTCAACGATTTCCTGGGAGGTAGGCCGGTGAACTCTGCTAGGCTCGACGACACTCATGCGGATGAAGGACTGGGCCCGCTGATCCGTTCTCGAGCCGTAGATCTGAACGAAGCCGAAGTTCACTTACTGGATGGAACGTTTCTCGGGCGCGTAAAACAGTTGAAGGCTTTTGGCTAACTTAACGGCGCCCTGGGTTATCGCAGTTCTGGCAGTACCATCTTCTGTGATTCGCAGAATAGTATAGTTCCTTTCCGCAAGTCGGACATTGTGGGTTCTTCGGCGGACCTGCCATAGGCTGCATAGGGGGCATAGGCGGCATCGGACCGCCGGGACCCATAGCTGGACCCATAGCTGGAACTGGTCCTCCAATAGGGACAGCGGGCATACCTGGTGCTACTCCTGCCATACCAGGAACAGCTTCACCCATCACTGCAACAGGCCCGTATTTCGCGATTACTTCCCCAAGTCTACCATAACACATTAGAAAGAAGAATGCCGGTACAAGTGCGATAACTGTCCCAGTAAGTATCGTATTGAACAGGACAAAGAACACGGGTATGATCAGTATTATACCCCAAAACAACGACGCGCCTCTAGCTTTCTCGTAACGACCTTTGCTGATCGCGCGGACAATTCCAAAGTAGATTGCTCCCAAGAAGAGCAAACCTGCAATGAGCCCTCCGGCACCCAGTCCAAGATAGACTACATACGAAGGAGTTAGCACGAAGACTACAAACGCCAGAAAGGTTCCAAGTGCAGGAAAGGCGAGAAGCGCGCTCGGAATAGTGGGCGGTAAGATCAGGTAACCAAGAGCCGCAGCTACACCGAATCCTCCAATTATCAATGAAATAACTATCCAAGGAACCGAAAGCAGGAGCACTATGATCCAGCCCAAGATTGCAAAGTCATGTGCTGAGCCAACCTCGGGTGGTCGAATGACAACCGGTTTACCCTTTTCCTCAACGATGGCCGGAGCTGGGATTAATGGTGGCGGGGATTCCATAGTATATCCTCAGTAGACATTACCCCTCTCCCTACGAATCACATAACCGTTGTCACACCCAAGAGACGGCAAAAACTCGCTAAGAATGCCTACTCTGGCAAATGCAACCTGCCTTAAACAAACATCTGTGAGTCAAAAGTGGTTGACATTATGGTGTTGATTTATTGAATGAAGTGCAAGATGAAATGCATGCGAAAAATGGTTCAGCCCACGAAACCCTTATCACGCCTAACCTCAACCCTTAAAACGTAATCAAAGGTGTAAACAATGAGTTACGTATATTTCGTTACTCCGGTATATTCGCCCGTAATCTACCCTCCGACTGCTCAATTCCCGGTTGTCTACTACCCTCTCAAGTGGAATACGTTCCAGTTCCCGATCCCCCTGATGTACTCTAGCCCTCCTCCTCCCGCCATCCTCTAATCCCATTCAGAATAGGAACCAGGAGTAGGTGCAGCACTACCCCTTCATAGACGCTCACGATTATTAGTGAGCTTAACGATAAGCTGACAGGGCATAGAGGTTTTGAAGGAGAAACTGGCCTATCTTACGCTCGCGCTCCTCGTTATCGGGTCCTCCTTCAGTCCCTTGCTAGCTCAGAGAGCCACATTAGTTTACAATATTCACGTTGACATCATCTGTCTTGCTTGCCCCCTGTATAGTTTGAAAGTTACATTGAACGACGGAGCCGGCCGCGTCATTGTTGAAAGAGATATCCCAGACGTCTACGAGATTACGCTAACCTACACCACGACCACTCCCGTGAACTCGCTGACGGTCTACGCCTCTGGAGTAGCTACCTTTGGATTAGTCAGCGGCAGCTCTATAGTTACTGTCGGTTATGGCGGCGATTACTGGACTGCTGTTCGACTTCGTTAACGGACCATAAACACAGTTAGGACTGAGTAAGCACTGTGCCCATTTGCTGAATCAGGAACGGATTGTCACTATAATCCACGGGAATGTCTATCAAGGATGGCTCCGTAAGGTTCAGCGCTTCCTCAAGAATTGGTTGAAAGTCAGTTATCGATTTCACTTGGAACCCTTGAATACCGAACGCTTTCGCCAGCGTGAGCATGTCCGGATTTCCGAATTCAGTTCCGGTGGTTCTCCCGAACCGAGTCATCTGCTTCCACCGAATACTTCCGAATCCACCATCACGAAAGACTAGGTTTACCGTCGCAGCTTTCTCTCGCCGTGCGGTCTCCAGCTCATGTACACTCATCAGGAACCCTCCGTCCCCACTCAGCGTAACTACGCGTTCCTCAGGGTGAGCAAGCTTGATCGCTATACCGCCGGGAACTGCAATTCCCATGGATGCAAGACCATTAGAAACGAAGAAGGTTTTGGGTTTGTACGTTTCGAAGAAACGTCCAATCCAGATCTTATGCGCTCCAACGTCAGAAACTAATACATCATCTTGAGCAAGAGTCTCTCTAAGTTTTTCAAGTATAGCAGGAGGCTTCAACGTGCCTTCGCTCTGCTGTCTCCATGAATCGACCCTCGCCAATAACGACGCCCGAAGTTCACTAGTTCTATTCGCATTAGCCGGCTTTCGACACATCTCCAGGAGGAGTTCAATGGATTCTCTGATGTCTGCAACGATCTCAACTTCTGTTGCATAATTCGTCGAGATCTCGGCCGGCGTGAAATCTAGATGAACAATCCTCTTGCTGCCTCTTGGATTCCAGATCTTTGGATCATACTCGACATGATCATACCCTATGCATATGATCAAATCTGCATCATTGAGACCGGCCTGGTTGAAGTCATAGGCTTGGATACCGACTGTCAAGAGGCTTATCGGTGACGACCATGGAACTGCCCCCTTTCCCATCAGCGTGTGTGCAACTGGTATGTGGAATTTTTCGGCGAATTGAGTGAGTATTACTGACGCGTTCCCTCTGATTACACCGTTCCCAGCGAGAATCATCGGACTTTGGGCTGAGTCAATTAGGTCTGCAGCTTTTTGCAGACTTCGTCGGTCAGGAGATGGACGTCGTGTTCTTTCCCACGATAAGGGTGCCTCTCCTGTTTCTTCTGAAGCGATATCTGCCGGGATCTCGATGTGAGTTGGACCAGGCTTCTCTGTTTCCGCTACCTTGAACGCTTTTCGTACAATCTCCGATACCCCGGTGTGATGCTCTGTACGCGCGTTCCATTTTGTCACTGGTTTCAGCAAGTCTGGAATATCGATGAATTGGTGAGATTCCTTATGAATTTGTGACAACGGTTCCTGAGCTGTGATCGCGACGAGAGGAGCTCTATCAAGGTATGCGTCGGCTATTCCAGTAACAAGGTTTGTTGCGCCGGGACCCAGAGTTGCCATGCAGACTCCTGCCCTGCCCGTCAATCTACCATATACATCTGCCATGAACGCACCGGCCCCCTCGTGCCGGGTAGGGATGAAGCGAATTGAACTGTCATGTATCGCGTCCATCAGTTCCATATTCTCTTCGCCTGGAATTCCGAAGACAAATTTCACTTCTTCGTTCTCGAGGCATTTGATTACTAGTTCCGCGACCTTCACACGCTTCACCCTAGCTTTCAATACGCTAGACTGCGAGCATCCTATTTTGCTCGAATCATCACTAAGAGCATCTTGAACTTTGTCAATGCTTTAACTGCGTGAGGCTTGTTAGCAGGCAGAATGATGACTTGCCCTTCCTTAAGTTGGAAAACATTTCCTGAGATTCGGATTTCAACGTTCCCTTCAATCACGATGACCATCGCGTCATAGGCAGCGGTATGCTCACTAAGTCCCTGGCTCTTATCGAAAGCGAAAGCAGTAACAGTGCCCGCATCTGTTTCAACTATTGTCTTGCTCACAATCGCATCATCTTGGTAGGTTACCAAGTTCTTCAACTCCCTAATCTCCGCCAATACGGGTCTCGAGTCAGTCAACTACATCCCAGACTATCAATCAGCAGCTTCCTTAGATGGTTTGCGAAACAGTTACCCAATGTATCGTAAGCCTCGTAGCAAGATCAGCTTACGAAGCCGTTGAGACGCGGATAGGTGAGTACTCTTACGGAAGTATTAGCCTACGTTCACACGCTTGATCAGGGGTGGTGGTTTGGTGGCCCACCATGATCTCCAGTAGGGTTAGGGTTACAAGGCATCTGCGACCAGAACGCAAAGGACGGGTTCGTACTTGAGAAACATAAGAAGGGCGGCGGACCAACCTGCGAAGGTTGCACTCTAGGTGAAGCGTAAGCAATACCAACTGTCGCCGACGTTGCCAACACCAATGCCAAAAGAACTA